>JAVKSM010000020.1:0-33797 GCA_039583705.1 Pseudonocardiaceae bacterium | reverse complement strand
CGCAGCCGCCATCGCCGCGGCAGGCGCAGCCGCCGCCACCGCAGCCGCCGCAGCCCCCGCGGGTGGGCCACATCCCCCTGTCGGGGCGTCCGCCGCGCGCTGCCGGGGCGTTGTTCGACGACCGTCCCACGGAACGGTTCCTTGCCCTCGGCTGGCAGCCGGACACGCACCGGGAGCCTGCCGCCGTCGCCGGGTACGAACCGGAGCCCACTGTCAGCCTCGGCGCGCATCCCGAGTCGGTCGCCGGCCCCGCGCCCACTGTCAGCCTCGGCGCGCATCCCGAGTCGGCCGCCGGCCCCGCGCCCACTGTCAGCCTCGGCGCGCATCCCGAGTCGGCCGCCGGCCCCGCGCCCACCGTCGTTTCCGACAGGCATCTCAAGGCCGCCGACATCGTCGCCGAGCGCGAACCCGAGCCGACCTCCGGCCCCGGGTCGGAACCCGCCGCCGGTCCCGGGCCGGAGCTCAGGAGGCGGTCCAGGCAGGTCAGCCGCCCTCCAGCCCGGGAGTGGCTGACCGTGGGTGGGCAGCTTGCGCTCGGAGCGGTCGGCGGCGCGGTGCTCTGGGTCGTGTTCCAGTGGCTCTGGCACACCGTGCCGCCGGTCGCGCTGCTGGTCGCCGTCCTCGCCACGACCGGGCTGGTGTTCGCGGTCCGCGCGCTGCGGCCCACCGACGACCTGCAGACCACCGCGCTGGCCATCGTCGTCGGCCTGGTCGTCACGGTCTCGCCGGCGGCGCTCGTCCTCACCGCTCGCTAGTGTCTCGAGGAGATACCTCGCTTCCGGGACAGGAGACCCTGAGGAATCGGCATGGCTGCCCGCGTCGCGCTGTCCACCGCCTCGGTGTTCCCCGAGCCGGTCGAGTTCGCCTTCGAACTGGCCGCCGAACTCGGCTACGACGGGGTCGAGGTCATGGTGTGGACCGACCCGGTCAGTCAGGACGTGCCGGCGCTGCTGCGGCTGGAGCGGCGCTACGACGTGCCGGTGCTCGCCGTGCACGCGCCGTGCCTGGTCGTCAGCCAGCGGGTCTGGGCCGCGGACCCGCAGCGCCGGCTCTGGCGCAGCGCGGAGGCGGCCGCGGATCTCGGCGCGGGCACCGTCGTCGTCCACCCGCCGTTTCGCTGGCAGCACAGCTACGCAGCCGCGCTGCCCGAGCGGATCGCCGAGGTGGAGGAGCGCCACGGCATACTCGTCGGTGTCGAGAACATGTTCCCGGTGCGCCGCGGGCGGTTGCAGGTGTCGCCCTATTCACCCGGGCCCGACCCGACGGTGCTCGGCTCGCCGCACTACACGCTGGACCTGTCCCACACCGCCGCCGCCGGGCAGGACGCGCTGGAGCTGCTGGCGCGCATGGGCGAGGGGCTGGTACACCTGCATCTCACCGACGGCAGCGGCGCACCGCGCGACGAGCACCTGGTGCCCGGCCGCGGCGGCCAGCCCTGTGTCGAGGTCTGTGAGCGGCTGGTGACGAGGGGCTTCGAGGGCACCGTCGTCGTGGAGATCAGCACCCGGCGGGCCCGCACCAGGCAGGCGCGGGTGGCCGCGCTGGCGGAGTCGCTGCTGTTCGGCCGACTGAACCTCGCCGCGACGGCCGAGGCCTGACCTTGGCCTACCCTCCCCACGTGCTGCGCTCGCTCGTCCTCGCCGCGGCCGGCAGCCCCGTGGTGCGCCGGGCGGTGGCGACCGCGCCGCTCGGTCGGAACGCGGTGCGCCGCTTCGTCGCCGGTGAGACCACCGCGGACGCGGTACGGGTCACCGCCGGGCTGGTGGCGGCCGGGCTGCGGGTGAGCCTGGACCATCTCGGCGAGGACACGGGGGCGGCGGCCGACGCCGCCTCCAGCGTGCGGGCCTACCTCAGGCTGCTCGACGCGTTGCACGACGCCGGCCTGGCGGGGTACGCCGAGGTCAGCGTCAAGTTGTCCGCGGTCGGCCAGCAGATCGACGAGAGGCTCGCGCTGCGCGGTGCCACCCGGATCTGTGCGGCCGCCGAGCAGGCCGGGACCACCGTGACGCTGGACGCCGAGGACTCCACGACCACCGACTCGACGCTGCGGGTGCTCGGCGAGCTGCGCCGCACCTGGCCGTCGGTCGGCGCGGTCCTGCAGGCCCACCTGCGGCGCACCCTGGCGGACTGCCGGGCGCTGAGTGGGAAGGGCTCGCGGATCCGGCTCTGCAAGGGTGCCTACGCCGAGCCGGCCGGCGTCGCGTTCCGCCGCGCGCACGATGTCGACCTGTCGTTCGTCCGGTGCGCGAACGTGCTGCTCGCGGGGGGCGCCTACGCCATGGTCGCCACCCACGACCGGCGGCTCGTCGAGATCGTCGGCGAGCGGGCGCTGGCGTACGGCCGCAAGCCTGGCGAGTTCGAGTACCAGATGCTGTACGGCGTGCGACCCGACGAGCAGCGCCGGCTGGCGGGCAGGGGCGACACCGTGCGGGTGTATGTGCCCTACGGCACGGACTGGTACGGCTACCTCATGCGGCGGGTGGCGGAACGGCCCGCCAACACGCTGTTCGCGCTGCGCGCCCTGGGATCCCTGCTGCCGGGGCGGAGCTGAAGCGCTGGGATTGGTCTCGGGGACCGGCGAGCGGTGCCACCCATTACGGTTGCCGCCCATGAGGACGACGCACTCCGGGGGAGCCACGACCGTCGCGGTGATCGGCGCCGGAAAGATCGGCGAGGCGCTGCTGGCCGGGCTGCTGGCTGCCGGCCACCGTCCCGGAAACCTGCTGGTCACCGAGCGCTACCCGGCGCGGGCCGCCGAGCTCACCGCGCGGCACGGTGTGGCCGCGGTCGACGTCGCCACCGCCGCGGAGCGGGCCGCGGTCCTCGTGGTGGCCGTCAAGCCGCAGGACATCGACCCGGTGCTCGCCGAGCTGGCCACGGCGGTGAAGCCGGACACCCTCGTCGTGTCGCTCTGCGCAGGCCTGCCCACGTCGCTCTACGAGCGGCACCTGCCACCGGGAACCCCGGTGGTGCGGGTCATGCCGAACACCCCGATGATCGTCGGCGAGGCGATGAGCGCGATCTCCGCGGGACGCTGGGCCGGCCCCGACCACCTCGCAGCGGTCGAGGAGCTGCTCGCCAGCGTCGGGCGAGTGGTGCGGGTGCCCGAGGAGCAGCAGGACGCGGTGACCGCGCTGTCCGGCTCCGGCCCGGCCTATTTCTTCTACCTGGTCGAGGCAATGATCGACGCCGGCATCCTGCTCGGCCTGCCCCGTGCGGTGGCCGCCGAGCTCATCGTGCAGTCGGCCGTCGGAGCGGCCCGGATGCTTCGCGAGTCGAGCGACCACCCTGTCATCCTGCGTGAGGCCGTGACCTCCCCCGCCGGAACGACGATCATGGCTATCCGGGAGCTGGAGCGGCACGGTGTGCGGGCGGCGCTGCTCGCCGCCATCGAGGCAGCCCGCGACCGCTCCGCCGAGCTCGGCCGAGCCCACGAGCCGGCGGGGTAGCCCACCCACCGGCTGCCACTTTCACACCTGTCCCGCTACTCTCATCCCAGCATGCGTACCTCACACCGCCGGAGGGGAAGCCTGGCGGCGTGCGGCGCGCAGGAAGGGGCGCGTGTTGACATGCCATCTCAGCAGCCGCCGAACCGGAGGGAGAGCGAGCCGGAGAGCCTGGCCAGGGTGCAGTTTCTCACTGTGGCCGAGGTGGCCGCTCTCATGCGGGTCTCCAAGATGACCGTGTATCGGCTGGTGCATGCCGGGGAGCTGCCTGCCGCCCGCGTGGGGCGATCTTTCCGGGTGCCGGAGAAGGCGGTCCACGACTACCTCCAGGGCTCATACTTCGACGCTGGCTGACACTTCGACGCTGGCTGAGCCGCTGTCTCAGGACGGCGGCGGGTCCCGGTCAGCTCGGTAGTCGTGGGGCCGGCTGAGGTGGGCGTGCCCCGTGGGGGTCACGTAGGTGAGGGTTCCGTCGGGGTGTTGCCTGACCTGCCAGCCGGGGGCGTGGGTCTTGAGCCGGTGGTGGTGCCGGCAGCTCGCGTAGAGGTTGTCCCGGTCAGTGGTGCCGCCCTGCTCGTAGGGGACGGTGTGGTCGAGGTCGGCGCCCGTGGCAGGCTGACGGCAGGTCGGGAAGCGGCAGAAGCAGTCTCGGGCACGGACGAACCGAGCCAGCGCGGCCGGCGGGGTGTAGGTGCTGCGGCCCAGGTCGAGCAACGAACCCGACACCGGGTCGGTCAGCAGCCGCCGCCAGGTGCCCGCAGCGGCGATGTCACGGGCCAGCGGGGCCGGGATCGGCCCGAAACCGGCCAGCTCACCGGGCTGCTCGTCCAGACCCAGCAGCATCGTGATCGGTACGGTCACGTGCACCAGCGGCGCGCCCGGCCTGAGGGTACGGGGACCGACTCGGTCCCCGGCTCGGTCCCCGGCTCGGTCCCCGGCGGTGGGTCGGCCGCTGTCGGCTTGCCCCCGGTCGGGGGGCTCGGTCGGAGTGTCAGCCTCGCAGCCGTGGGATCCGGTGTCGGCGCTGTGTTGGCCGTCGGCGCAGTGTTGGCCCGTGAGGAGTTCGACGAGCAGGTCGGCGCGTCGGGCATCCATCCCCCGTGGGTCGTCCGCGCCCAGCCCGCGGGCCAACTCGCACAGGTTCTGGTAAGCCGCTGTCGCGTCCGGCGCGGACAGCAGTGCCCACAGGCTGGCCATCCCGTCGCCGTCGCCGTGCGGCCCGACCGCCACCCGCCGGTCGGCGCGCGCTTGACGATGGCGCGCCTCGGCGCCCTTCGGGTCAATCGAGAGGACGCCGCGGGCCAACGTGGCCCGGAGCTGTGCCAGCGTCTGCTGCCCGGCCCGGGGAAGCACACGCTCGGTCAGCTCGCGCCGCTGCTCGCCGGACAGCAGCAAGCTGGCCTCAACGATGGCCCGCGCCTTGGCCGCGTCGATGTGCCCGCGTTCCCACGCATCGAGCGTCTCGCTCAGCTCGTCCACCATCAGCGTGGCTTGGCGCAGCCGCGCGCTCGCCGTGGGGCGCGAGAGCCGCAGCGCCAACCCGATCTCGTCGGCGGCGTAAGGGCTGCAGGCTGACGGACGCCCGCAGCGCAGCGCGGCGCCATCGGCGTCGTCGGAGGGGCGGCGCGCGGCGAACTCCGCCAGCAGGCGGGCCTGCCTCGCCCCCGCCCAGGAAGCCAGGTGCTCGAACGCCGCGATCGACTCGACCAGTGCGAAGTCGTCCAGCCTGCGGGGGCAGGCCGTGCCGGTGTCCAGCTCCAGCGCCAACCACCCCGACGGTGCACACGCGGAGAGCGGCACCGGCTCCGACGGAGCGTCCTCGAGGAAGGCGCCGGGCACGGGCGCGATCTCGTCGACCAGGTCATCGAACACATGTTCGAGTCTACCACGCCTGACGACAGGCTTTCCGGTGTGAGGACACCCGTGGGACCGTGTGCCGGAGAGCCCGGTGGGACCGTGTGCCGGAGAGCCCGGTGGGACCGTGTGCCGGAGAGCCCCGCGGGACCGTGTGCCACGTGGTCTCCGCCTGCGAGCCCGGCATCCTCGCCACCCGGTGACCGCCGGTACGCTTGGTGCGTTGCGCCTGTTGCCCCGCCGGGGATCGCGTCGTGGCGCAGGCATCCAGCTCTCGAGTGGCGTGAGGGAAACCAGTATGGGCTCTGTGATCAAGAAGCGGCGCAAGCGCATGTCGAAGAAGAAGCATCGCAAGCTGCTGCGAAAGACCCGGGTGCAGCGGCGCAAGCTCGGCAAGTGAGCGCCCGCGAGGCGAACTCGTGAGCTGCCGCTCACCTGGTCGCGGCCGCCCCCTGCGCGGGTAGCATCGGCCTCCTCCTCCGTCGCACCGCAGGGCTGCAAGGAGCTGCATGACGCCCACCGTCGTCCTTGTCACCGGCGTGGGCCGCTACCTCGGCGGGCACTTGGTGGCACGGCTGGCGGCGGACCCGTCCATCGAGCGGGTGCTCGGGGTGGACACCGTGCCGCCGTCCCGGGACATGGTGCGACGGATGGGCCGCGCCGAGTTCGTCCGCGCCGACATCCGCAACCCCCTGATGACCAAGGTGATCTCGACAGCCGGGGTCGACACGGTGGTTCATGCTTCGGTTTCAGCCGACCCGGTGTCGGCCGTCGGCCGATCGGCGACGATGGAGATGAACGTCATCGGAACGATGCAACTGCTGGCCGCGTGTCAGCGTTCGCCGTCCGTGCGTCGTCTCGTGATCAAGTCGACCGCCGCGGTGTACGGCGCGAGCCCGCGCGACCCCGCGATCTTCATGGAGACGATGGCGCCCAAGGCGCTGCCGTCGGGTAGCTACGCGAAGGACGCGGTGGAGATCGAGGGGTACGTGCGCGGCTTCTCGCGGCGCCGCGCGGACGTCGCGGTGACCGTGCTGCGGTTCACCAACCTCATCGGGCCCCGGGTCGACGCCGTCCTCACCCGTTATTTCGCCATGCCGGTGGTGCCCACGGTGCTCGGCCACGACGCGCGGATGCAGTTGCTGCACGAAGAGGATGCCGTGGCGGTGCTGCAACGCACCGTCTACGCCGAGTTGCCAGGGGTGTTCAACGTCGGTGGCGACGGCGTGCTGCTGCTGTCGCAGGCGATCCGGCGGGCTGGCCGGGTCGCGCTGCCGGTGCCCGGCGCCGTCGTCCCCGCGGTGGGCCGGCTGTTCCGGGGCGCCGGGCTGGCGGACTTCTCGCCGGAGCAGATGCGCTTGCTCAACGTCGGCCGGGTGGTGGACACCGACAAGCTGCACAACGAGTTCGGCTTCTTCCCTCGGTGGACCACAGAGCAGGCTTTCGACGACTACGTGCGGGGGCGCGCACTGCGCCCACTGATCAGTCCGGCGCGGATCGAGGCGGTAGCGCAGCAGGTGCTCTCCGCCGCTCGTGCGCTGGGCTGATCCCCCATCCTGGAGGAGTTGGAGATGGCCGACGCGCGGGTGATCCGACTGCACGGGGAGCCTGGGCAGGACGTGTCCGGCCGGGCGCAGTCGGTGGCGCAACCGAAGCCGCAGGTCCCGCCGTCGCCACCGGACGCCGGCGGGGCCGCGGAGGTGGCGCCGTCCCGGCTGGAGCAGGAGGTGGCGCCGTCCCGGCTGGAACAATGGTTGGCCGGGGTGCTCGGCTTCCTGCAGCGCCGGCTGACCGGGGCGTACGCGGTGGACGAGTTCGGCTTCGACGCCGACCTCACCGACAGCCTGTTCCTGCCCGCGTTGCGGCTGTTGTACCAGCGCTGGTTCCGGGTCGAGACGCGCGGCACGGCGAACATCCCTGACACCGGGGGAGCGCTGCTGGTGGCCAACCATTCCGGGACGCTGCCGTTGGATGCGCTCATGACCACGGTCGCGGTGCACGACGACCATCCGGCACACCGCCACCTACGGATGCTCGCCGCCGACCTGGTGTTCACGCTGCCGGTGGTGGGATCGCTCGCCCGCAAGGCCGGCCACACGCTGGCATGCAACCCCGACGCGGAGCGGCTGCTGGCGTCCGGGGAGCTCGTCGGGGTCTGGCCGGAGGGGTTCAAGGGCATCGGCAAGCCGTTCGCTGACCGCTACAAGCTGCAGCGCTTCGGCCGCGGCGGCTTCGTCTCGGCGGCGCTGCGCACCAGTGTGCCGATCATCCCGTGTGCGATCGTCGGCGCCGAGGAGATCTACCCGAAGATCGGTGACCTCAAGCCGCTGGCGCGGCTGTTCGGGCTGCCCTACTTCCCGATCACGCCGACGTTCCCGCTGCTGGGTCCGCTCGGCGCGGTGCCGTTGCCGTCGAAATGGTTCATCGAGCTCTGCGAGCCGGTCCGCACCGAGCGCTACCAGCCCGGGGACGCCGAGGACCCGATGCTCGTGTTCGACCTCGCCGACCAGGTCAGGGAAACCATCCAGCAGGCTCTGTACCGCCTGCTCACCCAGCGTCGCAACGCCTTCCTCGGCTGACCGACCAGCCCCGTCGACCGACCAGCCCCGTCGACCGACAGCCCGGTCAACCGACCCGGTGGCGGTAGGCCATCCCGGCGGCCACCGCACCGGCCACCGCACCGGCGCCGAGCACGGACGGCACACCGATCTTCGCCGCCTTGCGCCCGGTGCGGAAGTCGCGCACCTGCCAGCCCCGCTCCCGGGCGACGTCGCGCAGCTCGGAGTCCGGGTTGACCGCCACCGCGGTACCCACGACGGACAGCATCGGCACGTCGTTGACCGAGTCCGAGTAGGCGGTGCAACGGCGGAGATCAAGACACTCCCGCGCGGCGAGTGTCCGCACCGCGTGCGCCTTCGCCAAGCCGTGCAGCAGGTCACCGACCAGCCGGCCGGTGTAGACCCCCTCGGCGTCGGTCTCCGCGACGGTGCCCAAGGCGCCGGTGAGCCCCAGCCGGCGGGCGATGATCTCGGCCAGCTCGACCGGGGTCGCGGTGACCAGCCACACCCGCTGCCCGGCGTCGAGGTGCATCTGGGCCAGCGCGCGGGTGCCGGCCCAGATCCGGTCGGCCATCAGCTCGTCATAGATCTCCTCGCCCAGCATGACGATCTCGCTCACCGACCGCCCGGTGACGAAGGACAGCGCACGGTCGGCGTGCCCGCCCTGCGAGCTCTCCCGTCCCCCGACCCGGAACTTCACCTGCTGCCACGCGAAGCTGGCGAGGTCGGAGGCGGTGAGGAAGTTCCGGGCCGCCAGCCCGCGGGCGAAGTGGAAGATCGACGCTCCCATCATCATGGTGTTGTCGACGTCGAAGAAGGCGCCCGCTGTCAGGTCCGGTGGCGGCCGGACCGACGGTTGGCCGCCGGACGCCGGCTGAACAGCCAGGGCGCGGATCGCGGAAGTGGCCGGAGCCTCACCGGCCACGGCTGCGAGATCGTCCCCTTGGGCGGCACGCTGTCGCTCCTGCCCTCTGGTCACCGCGGTCCTCCCTGCCGCACGGACGCCGAGCCCGCTGCCCCCAAGCCTAGGGCGTGTCCCCTGCGCAGAGTTGCACCAAGATGTGTCCCGCAAGGCAGCGTTGCACCAAGACGTGCCCCGCAAGCTAGCTGACGGTGATACCGGGCATGCCTGGGATCAGCGGAGGGAGGTTCACCGGCGGCATGCCAGGCACCGGTAGCGGGACCGTCATCCGCGGTGCCGGCCCCGAGCTGGACCGGTCCACCGACGGGAACCGCGGGTCGATCAACGAGCCGCCGTTGCCGGGGTTGCCCAACCCGGGCAGTTCGGGATGCCCGGACGGGAGGACGGACCCTCCGTTCCTGCCCGGTTCGAGCACCGACGGGCTCGGCGGCAAGGACAGCGGGGAACCCGAGCCGAGGACGGGGCCGGCCAAGTCGGCGGACTGCCGCGTCACGCACCGGCCGGTGGCCGGGAGCGGGCCGAGGTCGTCCGCAGTGCCGCTGGTGACCCGTTCGCAGGGGAGCCGCTGGGACAGCGCGGCTGCCCGGCTGGCGACCCGAGTGAGCAATGTCAGCGAGGAGTGCGCCTGCGGCTTCGCGCTCGCCGGCAAGGTGCCCAGGACAGCGCTCAGCCGTTGCGACTGCTGCTCGGCCCAGGAACCGACCACACCGAGGGCGGGGCCGCTACCGGCGGCGGCCATCGGGAGCAGCAGCCGCGCGCCGGCGGCAGCCTCGTCGTCGAAGGCCTGCAGGGTGCGGGCGATGAGCTCGGCGTCCAGCCCGGCGGGCAACGCGGCCGTCGAACCGGCTCCGGCGGGCAGCCGGCCGACCAGCGCCTCGACCTCGTCGAGCCGTTCGGCCGCGAACTCCAGCTGCCTGCGGGCCTTGGCCTCCTGGCCGAACGTCAGGCCCAACTCCATGCTCTCGGCGGCACGCTTGACGCCGTAGAGGGTGTCTCCGGGGAGGGCGTCGCGGGAGAGCAGCACGTTGGCCGCGGCCAACGAGAGGACGAGGCACGCCGCGGCGGCAGAGCCCACCACGAGCCGTGAGGTTCGGACGCCGGCCGGGACACCAGAGCGGTGTCGGCCGGTGCGCCGGCGCGGCGCGGTCGAGGAGCCGACAGCCCCCCGTTCCCGGGGCCCCGCCACCTGCCCCCGGGACCCCACCACCTGCGACCGCAGGTGCGGCAGGGTCTGCCCGAGGCGCGGCAGGGTCTGCCCGACCGGCACCAGCTCGGCCATGAGCCGGGTCCGCATCCGATCCGACGTCTGCCGGTCCGGCCCGAGGTCGGTGGCGCAGCGACGCAGGAGCGCCACCACCTCCAGATCCCGGCGCAACCGAGGATCCGCGGGCGTCGCGACTCGCGTCCCGAGGCTGACGACATCCGCGAACCGCTCGCTGTCCTCGCTGCGCCCGCCGGACATGCCTGCCGCCTTCACCACACCCACCCGCACTCGTGACTCTGACCCTCGCAACGAGGTACGGCTGCAAGGGTTACGCGTGCCGACGCACACAGCGCGGTCCCCAGCGCGGTCCCCAGCGCGGTCATCGCAGACCTTCAGGCAGCAGTTGGGCGAGGCGGCGCACCGCGCGGTGTTGCAGCGCTTTGATCGCCCCCTCGTTGCGTCCCATGAGGCGCGCCGTCTCCGACACCGAGAGCCCCTGCAGGAACCGGAGCGCGATGCATTCCTGTTGGTCCGGATTGAGCCGCGCGACGCAACGCAGCAACTCCTGGTGGGTGGCCCCGGTGACCACTTCCTGCTCCGGGCCGGCCGTGTAACCGGACCCGGCGTCGGTCACCTCGGCGGTGCTGACCTCCAAGCGGTAGCGGCTGGACTTGACGTGGTCGAGCACGAGGTTGCGGGCGATGGTGATGAACCAGGCGCCGATGTCCCGGCCCTGGTAGCTCACCGACCCGATCCGGCGGAAGGCCCGCAGGAACGTCTCGTGGGTGACGTCTTCGGCCAGCCCGCGGTCACTGACCCGGAACAGCACGAAGCGGAAGACGACCTCGTGGTAGCGGTCGTAGAGCCGGCCGAACGCCTCCGTGTCGCCCGCCTGCACCGCCCGGACGAGTGCCCAGCCGTCGCCGTCGTGCTCCGAGGGCTGCTCAGGTATGTCCTGGACCTCGGGGAGGTCACGGTCGGCCACGATGCTCACCCGGTATCCGTTGCCGGAACCGTCGGAGCGGCGCGGATCGTCGGGCTGCAACTCGCTCCTCGGCTCCGGGGCGCGCCGGCCGAGGACCGGATGTGGTCCCGGAGGGTTCAGGGGGTGGGTCACGGACCGCCGAGGCGCAGCGGACCGTCGATGCGGTCCGGGAGCGGTGCTCGGGCCGCCTCGGTGGCCGACCCGGTGGCACACGTCATGCCGAGCTCCCTCACGTCGATCGTCCCCCGGGCGGTCACGCCTCCGCCTCGGATGCGTGCGGGGCAGCATACGTGCCCGTCGAACCGATCTCCAGCCACCGGGACGCCTGCCCGACCTGGGCCGGCCTACCCGTGGAACACTGCGGTTCACGGCGGCTCCACGTCGCCGATCGGCGTTCCGTGTCGGGGTGGTGGGTGGTGCGCTGCGCGCCGGAGGCTCTCCGGGCGTCGCCGAACCCACCGGCGAGTGCGCCGAGCGGCGGGGAGAGACGGCTGTGGCCCACACCGTGACGGTCCTCGTGCGGACCCGGTGCCCGGCATGCGACGCGGCTGTCGACGACGTCCGGCGGATCTGCGGCGAGCTGGGCGTGGAATGGTCTCTTTTTGATATCGACGGCGATCGGGAGCTGCGGGCGGAGTATGGCGACCGGGTACCGGTGGTCCTCGTCGACGGCGTCGAGCATGGTTTCTGGCGTGTCGAGGAACGGCGGCTGCGCGCTGCCCTCACAAGCTGAGTATGCTGCTGCCCGCTTCGGACATCTTGCTCTGGCTCTGGACTAATGGGAGGACGTTCGTCGCGACCAGCCGCACGGTGCGTGCGTGTAACGGTTCGGCAACGATAACGCCCCTCGCCTTAACCCGAACGAGCGACATGCCGAACTCGGGACAGTCGTGGGGACGAACGGCCATGCGGTTTCAGCACCCGTGAGGCCTCGCGAACGGAAAGGCAGGAGGTCACGTGGAGAACAGAATCGATGAGCGCAGGTTCGCCGAGCTGATGGAGGAGTCGGCTGACCGGCACTCGGACGCGATGCATCAGGGCCGAGCGGGCCTGAAGGACTACGTCGACGTCGTGTCCGACGTCAGAGCCGACGTCAGAGCCGACGCCGAACGGGAGCACCGTCGGCTGTCGCCGGTGGCACTGGCGGCCGCCGGGGGCGCCGGCGCGCTGCTGTTCGCTCAGGCCGTCCCGGCGTGGGCCGACAGCGCCAACGACGTCATGGTGCTGCAGACCGCGGCGGGGATCGAGAACCTCGCGGTCATGGTCTACAAGACCGCCCTCACGCTGCCGTTCGTCGGCGGATCGAGCGCCAACCTGGTGGTCAAGACGTTCGCGCAACGGACGATGCAACAGCACCAGGACCACGCGAACGCGTTCAACGCGGCGGCGCAACAGCTCGGCGGCAAGCCGCAGAGCGGGACCGACCCGAAGTACACGCCGATCGTGCAGCAAGCCGTGCCCACCATCAAGGGGCCCGGCGACGTCGTCGGCCTCGCGATCACCCTCGAGGACGTCGCCGCGCAGACCTACGTCAAGGACGTCTCGCTGGTGAGCACCGGCAAGCTCAAGCAGCTCTTCGGCAGCATCGCCGGCGTGGAGGCCCAGCACAAGGCGGTCCTGCTCGCGGTGCAGGCGTTGCTCAACGCCAACGCGCCGCAACTGATCGCGATACCCACGGACGCCAGCAAGCTGCCGGCGGCAGCCGGCAGCGTCGGCTTCCCGGACGCGTTCTACCCGACGGCGAATGCGCTGCCGGCAAGCGAGGGGGCAGTGAAGTGAGCGAGCAGGGCGAGATGCACATCAGCGAGAGCGAGCTCCGGTCCATGACCGACGACCTCGACGAGATGCACGAGTCGACCATGCCGGAGGTCCGCCGGACCCTC
Source organism: Pseudonocardiaceae bacterium (assembly GCA_039583705.1). GTDB lineage: Bacteria > Actinomycetota > Actinomycetes > Mycobacteriales > Pseudonocardiaceae > JAVKSM01. The sequence goes on along the minus strand of JAVKSM010000020.1, from coordinate 20,945 downwards.
GCCGACTGGGGAGCCAACCTCGGGCAGCTCACCCGTGGCAGGCGCGCCTCGCGCCGCGGCTTCCTGCTCGGCGCCAGCGGCGTCGTGGCCCTGGGTGCCGCCGCGGCGTGTTCGGGCGGCACCAGCAGCTCCTCCGGCGGCTCGAGCTCGGCAGCGCCGAGCAGGTCGGCCAGCCCGTACACGGGTGACCTGCGGGTCGTCGCGTTGGCCGCCGCGCTGGAGAACCTCGCGGTGACCGCGTACAAGGGCGCGCAGCAGGCGGCCCAGGCCGGCCGGCTCGGCACGGTGCCACCAGCGGTGGTGACGTTCATCCAGACCGCCATGAAGCAGCACGCCGACCACGCGAACGCGTGGAACGCCGTGCTCACGGGCGCGAAGCTGCCGCCGATCACCGGCGCCCCGCTGACGATCACCCAGCAGCAGGTCACCATGCTCAACTCGGCCAAGTCGGTGACCGACGTCGCCAAGCAGGCGCTGGCCCTGGAGAACTCAGCCGCCCAGACCTACCAGTTCGCGGCTGCGAACGTGTCGTCCCCGCAGGGGATCTCGACCGCGGCCACGATCGAGCCGGTGGAGGCCCAGCACGCGGCCATCCTCTACTTCGTGCTCGGTCAGTACCCGGTGCCGGACGCTTTCATCAAGCAGGACCAGGTACTCACGCCGTCTGCCCTGACGGCGTGAGGTGACGGACATGAGGTTCGGTTTCCGCACCGCGGCGGTGGCCGCGGCCACCGCCGCGGTGCTGCTCGGTGTCGCGGCGTGCGGTGGTTCGACCTCGTCGAGTGGCGGGGGGGCCGGCAGCGGCGCCCCCGCCAGCTCGTCGGCTTCCGCCAGCTCGTCGGCGTCAGTCCCGGTGGCGACGGACGTGGTGACCATCAAGAACTTCACGTTCGTCCCCATGGTGATCACGGTGACGGCCGGCACCACGGTGACCTGGACCAACCAGGACACCGCGGCCCACACCGTGACAGCCCAGGACAAGTCGTTCAACTCCGGAGATCTGGCACAGGGCCAGACATTCCGCCACACCTTCGACAAACCAGGGACCTACCCCTACATCTGTCTCATCCACCAGTTCATGCACGGCACCGTCGTCGTCCACTGACCCACGACCAGTCCCCGGCCCCGGTGGCGGCGGCGACAGTGCTCCTGGAAAGCGACTTTGTGCGTGCGTTCACAAGCGGCTACCGTGTCAGGGCACGCATCCGGGGCACCTGTCGGAGGTCCGCGCCGCTCCCTGCCGGGGCGTGCCGCATGTCGACGAGGAGGCGCCAGGGTGACGGGGCAGCGGGGCGGCGCGCGCGGCCGGAACGACGGTTCCGCCAGCGGTGCGCCGGCCGGAACCGGCGCAGCCGCCGGCAACGGCGGCCCTGCCGGCCCTGTCAGCGCTGCCGGCCCTGTCAGCGCTGCCGGTAACGGACGCGTATCCCGGCAGGTCCCCGACGTCGAGCCCGGCCCGGGGCGCGCCGTGCCGGAGGCCACTGTCGCCCGGCTCGCGCTCTACCTGCGGGTGCTCGGCGACCTCGCCCGGCGCGGCCTGGTCACCGTGTCCAGTGAGGAGCTTGCGGGCTGCGCCGGGGTCAACTCAGCCAAGCTGCGCAAGGATCTGTCATACATCGGCTCCGCGGGCACCCGCGGCGTCGGCTACGAGGTCGCCCACCTCATCGAGCAGGTGGAGCACACTCTCGGGCTCACCCGGCCGCACTCGGTCGCGGTGGTCGGTGTCGGCAACCTCGGCCACGCGCTGGCCGGCTACAGCGGCTTCGCCAGCCGTGGCTTCCCGGTGACCGCGCTGTTCGACGTCGACCCTGACCTGGTGGGCATTCGGATCGCCGGCATCGTGGTGGACCACATCGACGACATCCCCGCGGTGTGCGCCAAGCGCCGGGTCACCATCGGCGTGATCGCGACCCCCGGGTCGGCCGCGCAAGGTGTGTGCGACGCGCTCGTCGGCTGCGGGGTCCGTTCGATCCTCAACTTCGCCCCGGTGGTGCTGGTGGTGCCGGACGACGTCGAGGTGCGCAAGGTCGACCTCGCGGTGGAGCTGCAGGTGCTGTCCTTCCACGTGGCACGGCGCAACTGGCACAACGGGACGGTGGTGGCGCGATGAGCCTGCTCGCGGTCGGCATGTCGCACCGCACGGCGCCCGTCGGCGTGCTCGAGCGGGTGGCGGTCGTCGGCGAGGACGTCCCCAAGCTGCTCGACGAGCTGCTCAACGGCGACAACGTCACCGAGGCGTTGTTGCTCTCGACCTGCAACCGGGTCGAGGTCTACGCCGTCGTGGAGACCTTCCACGGTGGGCTCGCCGATGTCTCCGCCGTGCTCAGCCGCCACGCCGGATGCGAGGTCACCGACCTGGCCGACCACCTCTACGTCCACTACGCCGGCTCGGCCGTCGAGCACCTGTTCTCCGTCGCCGCCGGGATGGACTCCATGGTGGTCGGCGAGACCCAGATCCTCGGCCAGCTCCGCGGCGCCTACAGCACTGCCAGCCGGTTGGGCACCGCCGGGCGGGTACTGCACGAGCTGGCACAGCAGGCCCTGCGGGTGGGCAAGCGGGTGCACGCCGAGACCGGGATCGACGCCGCCGGAGCCTCCGTCGTCTCCGAGGCCCTGGCCGACGCCGCCAGCGCTCTCGGTGGTCTCGCCGGGCGCCGCGCGCTGCTCGTCGGCGCCGGCTCGATGGGCGCGCTGGCCGCTGCCCAACTGCGCAGGGGCGGCATCGCGGAGATCACGGTGGCCAACCGCACCCTGGCCAACGGCGCCCGGCTGGCCGCCGCCGTCACTGCGGACGGGATCCCGGCCCGCGCCGTCGGTCTGGACGCCGTGGCGGCCGAGCTGGCCGACGTCGACCTGGTCCTGGCCTGTACCGGGGCGCCCGACGCCGCCGTCACCGCCGCCATGGTGGCCGACGCCGCCGACGCCCGGTCCGTTGACGCGGCGGCGGCCTCCCGGCCGCTGGTGATCTGCGACCTGGGCCTGCCGCGCGACGTCGATCCCGCGGTGCGCAGCCTGCCCACGGTCACGCTCGTCGACCTGGAGGGCCTGGCCGAGCGGCTCCACGGGGCGCGCACCGGTGCCAGTGTGGAGGCAGCTCGCGGCATCCTCGCCGAGGAGGTGCGCAGCTACCTGGCGGCGCAACGCTCCGCCGAGGTCGCGCCCACGGTCCGCGCGCTGCGACGGCAGGCCGCCGAGGTGGTCGACGCCGAGCTGCTGCGGCTGGGCTCGCGGCTGCCCGGGCTGAGCGAGGAGGTGCGTTGCGAGCTGGCGCGCACCGTCCAGCGGGTGGTCGACAAGCTGCTGCACACCCCGACGGTGCGGGTCAAGCAACTCGCCGAGGGCCCGGGTGGCGGAACCTACGCCGAAGCGCTTCGCGAGCTGTTCGGGTTGGACCCGCAGGCGCCCGCGGCGGTCGCCGCGCCCCGCGCCGGCTCGGTCGACACCCCCCGGTACGGCCGGTCATGAGCGTGCTGCGAATCGGCACCCGGGGCAGCGCACTCGCGCTGGCGCAGTCCGGGGGCGTCGCCGTCGCGCTGCGCGCGGCCGGCGCCGAGGTGGATCTCGTCACGGTGGTGACGCCAGGCGACCGGAGCGCCGCGCCGATCGCCGAGCTCGGGATCGGTGTGTTCACCACTGCGTTGCGCGACGCGCTGGCGGCCGGCGAGGTCGACGTCGCGGTGCACTCCTACAAGGATCTCCCCACCGCGCCCGACCCACGGCTGGTGCTGGCGGCGGTGCCGGTACGGGAGGACCCACGGGACGTGCTGGTGGCCCGCGACCGGCTCGCGCTCGGCGCGCTGCCGTCCGGTTCGACGGTGGGCACCGGCTCGCCCCGCCGCGCCGCACAGCTCGCCGCGCTGGGTCTCGGCCTGGCCGTGGTCCCGGTCCGGGGCAACGTCGACACCCGGATCCGCAAGGTGCGCGACGGCAAGCTGGACGCGGTGGTGCTGGCGCGGGCGGGCCTGGCCCGGCTCGGCCGGCTGGACGAGGCGACCGAGGTGCTCGACCCGCTGCAGATGCTGCCCGCCCCGGGGCAGGGAGCGCTGGCCTGCGAGTGCCGGCGCGACGACCTCGACACCGAGATGCTGCTGCGCAGCGTGCTGCACGAGGAGTCGAGCGCGGCGGCGGTCACCGCCGAGCGGGCGCTGCTGGCGGTCCTGGAGGCGGGCTGCAGCGCGCCGGTCGGCGCGCTGGCCGACGTCGTCTCCGACCTCGACGCCGAGGGCCGGCCGGTCGAGGCGCTCTCGTTGCGGGCCGTGGCCGCCGTCACGGGGGGCGGGTTGCTGCGCGCATCCTCGATCGGACGGCCGACCGACGCCGAGCAGGTGGGCCAGGCCCTGGCCCGCGAGCTGCTCGACATGGGCGCCGCCGCTCCGGGAAGGGTGCCGCGTGAGAACGAGCTTCGATGAGGATGACCAGATGAGTCGTGCAGGCAGGAACCCCGGCCGGATCGCGTTCGTGGGCAGTGGCCCCGGTGACCCCGGCCTGCTCACGCTGCGGGCGCGGGAGGTGCTCACCACCGCCCCGGTGATCGTCGCAGACCCCGACGTGGCGCCGGAGGTGCTCGCGCTCGCCGCCGACGGCGCCGAGGTCAGGCCGGCTGTCGGCGACCCGGGCGACGTGGCGCGCGACCTCGTCACCGAGGCGAGGACCGGCCGGGCCGTGGCGCGGGTGGTCGCCGGAGACCCGCTGACCGCCGACGCCGTCGTGGCCGAGGCGCTGGCCGTCGCTCACTGCGGCGTCGCGTTCGACGTGGTGCCCGGCGTGTCGCCGGCCACCGCCGTTCCGGCCTACGCCGGAGTGCCGCTGGGCTCGGCCTACACCGAGGTGGACGTCCGCGCCGGCGCCGACTGGGCGAGGCTGGCCACCGTGCCCGGCCCGCTGGTGCTGCACGCCTCGGATGCGGATCTGGCCGACGCGGCCGCGGCGCTGGTGGCGCACGGTTGGGCACCGCACACCCCGGTGGCGGTCACCGCGCAGGGCACCGAGCCCAGCCAGCGCACGCTGGAGACGACGCTGGCCGGGTTGGGCGACGTCGAGGGCAAGGGCGCGGGCGAGCTGGTCGGCCCGCTGGTGCTCTGCGTCGGCGAGGCCGTCGCGCAGCGCGCGACGCTGTCGTGGTGGGAGTCGCGCGCGCTCTACGGCTGGCGCGTGCTCGTGCCGCGCACCAAGGACCAGGCCGGCGCGATGAGCGAGCGGCTGCGGATGCACGGTGCGGTGTCCGAGGAGGTGCCGACGATCGCCGTCGAGCCGCCGCGCTCGCCGGCCCAGATGGAGCGGGCCGTCAAGGGTCTGGTCGACGGCCGCTACCAGTGGGTGGTGTTCACGTCGACCAACGCGGTGCGTGCGGTATGGGAGAAGTTCGCCGAGTTCGGGCTGGACGCGCGGGCGTTCTCCGGAGTCAAGATCGCGTGTGTCGGGGAGGCGACGGCGGCGGCGGTGCGCGGTTTCGGCGTCAATCCTGAGCTCGTCCCGGGCCCCGAGTCGACGGAGATCTCCTCAGAGAGCCTGCTGGAGATCTTCCCGCCGCACGACGAGGTTCTCGACCCGGTCGACCGGGTGCTGCTGCCGCGGGCCGACATCGCCACCGAGACGCTGGCCGCCGGGCTGCGGGAGCGCGGCTGGGAGATCGACGACGTGACGGCCTACCGCACGGTGCGGGCCGCGCCGCCGCCGGCCCCGATCCGAGAGGCGATCAAGACCGGTGGGTTCGACGCGGTGTGCTTCACCTCCTCGTCGACGGTGCGCAACCTCGTGGGGATCGCAGGCAAGCCGCACACCCGCACGATCGTGGCCTGCATCGGGCCGAAGACGGCCGAGACCGCCGTCGAGTTCGGGCTCCGGGTCGACGTGCAGCCTGACATCGCCCAGGTGCCGATGCTGGTCGACGCGCTGGCCGAGCACGCCGCCCGGCTTCGCGCCGCGGGTGCCCTGCCCCCCCCGCGGAAGAAGGCCCGGAGGCGTTAGCTTGCCTGGGCCGGCGAAGCCGGCCCAGGCAAGCCTGCGGCCGTCCCGAGGAGGAGAGGCGCACATGTTCCCGACGCAGCGACCGCGACGGTTGCGCAGCACGCCGGCGCTGCGGCGACTGGTCACCGAGACCGACGTGCTGCCCCGCCACCTGGTCCTGCCGATGTTCGTCAAGGAGGGCGCGAGCGAGCCCAGGCCGATCGCGTCGATGCCCGGGGTGGTCCAGCACACCCTCGAGTCGCTGCGCAAGGCGGCCGCGGCGGCCGTCTCGGCGGGTGTCGGCGGGCTGATGCTCTTCGGCGTTCCGGCCCGGCGCGACGCCGTCGGCTCCGGCGCGACCGACCCCGGTGGCATCCTCAACGTCGCGCTGCGTGAGGTACGGGCGGAGATCGGTGACGACGCCGTCGTCATGTCCGACTGCTGCCTCGACGAGTTCACCGACCACGGCCACTGCGGGCTGCTCCGCGCACCGGACGGCGCCGGGAACAGCACGGTCGACAACGACGCGACCCTCGCCGTCTACGCCCGGATGGCGGTGGCGCAGGCCAACGCCGGGGCGCACCTGGTGGGCCCGAGCGGGATGATGGACGGCCAGGTCGGCGCCATCCGGCAGGCGTTGGACGGTGCCGGGCACGCCGACGTCGGGATCCTCGCCTACTCCGCCAAGTACGCCTCTGCGTTCTACGGACCGTTCCGGGAGGCGGTCGACTCCCAGTTGCGTGGCGAGCGCACCACCTACCAGCAGGACCCGGCGAACGGCAGGGAGGCGCGCCGCGAGGTGGTGCTCGACCTCGCCGAGGGCGCCGACGTGGTCATGGTCAAGCCGGCGCTGGCCTACCTCGACGTGGTGCGCGCGGTGGCCGAGGTGTCCGATGTCCCGGTCGCCGCTTACCAGGTCTCCGGGGAGTACGCGATGATCGAGGCCGCCGCCGCCAACGGCTGGCTGGACCGCAGACGCGCCGTGCTGGAGACGCTCACCGCGATCCGCCGGGCCGGCGCGGACGTGGTGCTCACCTACTGGGCTGTCGAGGCCGCAGACTGGCTCGCCCGGCGGTAGTCCCGCGCCGCACCAGACGGGACGCAGGGGCGGTGTCGAGCGCGGACGGTGACCGGCCTACCGTGGCGCGGTGGCCGTCGCCCCTGATACCGACGCGCCCGACGCGGGCAGGTTGTCCGGCCCGGTGCCGTGGTCGGTCCTCGTCGCCCGGAGAACTGGACGTCGCCCCCTTGCGGTGGTGGCCGCGTTCTGGGTGTGGCTGGTCGTCGCCGCGCTCACCGCGCTGGGCGGCGTGCTGCTCTGCGTCGCCGCGGTGCTACCGACCGACCGGGGCGGCGCCGCGCCGGGCGACGCCCTGGGCACCGGCTGGGTGCTCGCCGTGGGCCTGGTCCTGCTGCTCGCGGCGGCGGGAGTGGTGTGGTGCGCGCTCGCGCTCCGCCGGGGTCGCCCGTGGGCCCGGGTGACGCTGTCGTTGCTGGCTGTCGTGCTGGCCCTGGGTGGCCTGCTCCGTGTGATCTTCCAGGATCCGGTCGGGCTGTTCCTCGTCGCGAGCCTGCTCGCCGTGGTCCTCATGTACCTGCCCAGCGCCAGCGTGTTCTTCTTCCAGGAGGCGCCGCGCGGCGACGGGACGCCGGACGGGTGAGCACCGGTTGCGCCGTGCGACGCAAGCCCCCAGCGGATCGGCGATAACCTGCTGTGATGCGCGAGGATCGGCGGCGGGTCCGGCCGCGACGGGCGTGGTTGGCCGTGGTCGACGTGGTCCTCGCGGCGGTGGCGGTCGCGGTCGGTGTGACCGCGTGGCAGCGTGGCGTCCACCCTCTCGGCTCGATCCACGGCGCGGTGTTGACCCGGGACGTCGGGGGCTGGCTGGCCGCGGCGGTCGGGCTGGTCACGCTGGCCGGCCTGCTCGTGCTGGACGCGCTGCGGAACTGCCTGCTCGTTGCGCATGTCGAGCGCGGCGACCCCGACCGGCACGGCGAGCCCGGTTGACCGCCCCGGGTCGGCAGGCGTGCGGCTTTGACAGACTGGCCGGTGTGAGCACGTGCCCGACGGCCCGATCGGCCGAGTTGTTCGACCGCGCCGGCGCGCTCATCCCGGGTGGGGTGAACTCTCCGGTCCGGGCTTTCGGCGCGGTCGGCGGCACGCCGCGGTTCATGGTCCGCGGCGAGGGGCCGTGGCTGTTCGACGCCGACGGCAACCGCTACGTCGACCTGGTGTGCTCCTGGGGTCCGATGATCCTCGGCCACGCCCATCCCGCGGTGGTCGAGGCGGTGCGGGCAGCGGCGGCGGACGGACTGTCCTTCGGCGCCCCGACACCGGGCGAGGTGGAGCTCGCGGCGGAGATCGTCGGGCGGGTGCCGCCGGTCGAGCAGGTACGGTTGGTCAACTCCGGCACCGAGGCGACGATGAGCGCGGTCCGGCTGGCCCGCGGCGTCACCGGCCGACCCGCCGTCGTGAAGTTCGCCGGGTGCTACCACGGCCACGTCGACGCGCTGCTCGCGCAGGCCGGATCCGGGGTGGCGACGTTCGGCCTGCCGAGCAGCCCCGGCGTCACCGGCGCGCAGGCTGCCGACACGATCGTGCTGTCCTACAACGACGCCGCCGCCGCCGCCAGGGTGTTCGCGGAGCGCGGCGGGGACATCGCGTGCGTGATCACCGAGGCGGCGTGCGGCAACATGGGCGCGGTCGCGCCGGAGCCCGGCTTCAACGAGGGCCTCCGGGCGTTGTGCGGGGCGGCCGGCGCGCTGCTGGTGATGGACGAGGTGATGACCGGGTTCCGGGTCTCGCCGAGCGGCTGGTACGGCCTCGACGGGGTGGCCGGCGACCTGTACACCTTCGGCAAGGTGATGTCCGGTGGGCTGCCCGCCGCGGCCTTCGGCGGCCGGGCCGAGCTGATGGCCGCGCTGGCGCCGTCCGGGGCGGTGTACCAGGCGGGCACGCTGTCGGGGAACCCGGTGGCCGTCGCCGCCGGGCTCGCCACGCTGCGGGGCGCTGGCGCGGAGGTCTACGCCGCGCTGGACTCGGCCGCGGACCGGCTCTCGGCCCTGCTGTCCGGCGCGCTGGGCAGCGCCGGGGTGGCGCACGTCGTGCAGCGAGCCGGCTCGCTGCTGTCGGTGCTGTTCGCCGAGAAGCCGGCGACGAGCTACGCCGACGTCGCGGCCAGCGACACGTGGCGCTTCCCGGCGTTCTTCCACGCGCTGCTTGACGCCGGCGTGTACGCCCCGCCCAGCGCGTTCGAGGCGTGGTTCGTCTCCGCCGCGCTGTCGGAGCCGGCGTGGGACGTCGTCGAGGCGGCGCTGCCGGCTGCGGCCGCCGCGGCCGCCGGGGCGGCTCGGTGACCCGCACCATGGTTCACCTGGTCCGGCACGCTGAGGTGCACAATCCCGACGGGGTGTCCTATGGGCGGCTGCCCGGCTTCCACCTCTCCGACCGCGGTCGGGCGCAGGCGCGCGCCCTCGCCGCCCACCTGGCCGGCGCCGACGTCGTGGCCGTGCTGACCTCGCCGCTGGACCGCGCCACCGAGACCGCCACCCCGATCGCGGCCGCGCACGGCCTGGCGGTCATCACCGACGAGCGGCTGATCGAAGCCGTCTCCCTCTTCGAGGGCAGGCGGTTCCCGGTCGGCGACGGGGTGCTGCGCGAGCCACGCACCTGGACGGCACTGCGCAACCCGTTCCGGCCGTCCTGGGGTGAGCCCTACCTGGAGGTCGCGCACCGGATGCTCGCCGCGGTGCACCGGGCGCGGTCGCTCGCCGAGGGCCACGAGGCGGTGTGCGTGTCGCACCAGTTGCCGGTGTGGACGTTGCGCCGCTACCTGGCCGGTCAGCGGCTCTGGCACGACCCACGGCGGCGGCAGTGCTCGCTCGCCTCGGTGACGTCGCTGACCTTCGACGCCGAGCGGCTGGTGGGTGTCTCCTACCGGGAGCCCGCCGGGACCACCGACTCGACGGTGACCGGCGCATGAGACGGCTGGTCCCGGTCCTGGTGGCGGTGGCGGCGCTCGCGCTGCTCGCCGGCTGCGCCACCGGCAAGGACGCCGTGGTGCAGGGCGGCGGCGACTTCAGCTTCGTCGCGCCGGGCGGCCAGACGCGGATCTTCTACGACCCGCCGTCGGCGCGCGGCGCGCTGCACGGCCTTTCGGGCGACAGCCTCACTCGGCCTGGCCGCACCATCGGCCTCGACGACTTCCCCGGCACAGTGGTCGTCATCAACATCTGGGGCTCGTGGTGCGGCCCATGCCGGACCGAGGCCGACGACCTGCAACGGGTCTACGAGGCCACCAGGGCCTCCGGCGTGGCCTTCCTCGGCATCGACGTGCGCGACGACATCCGTTCGGCGGCAACGGACTTCGTCAGCGAGCGGGGCATCACCTACCCGTCGATCTACGACCCGCCGGGACGCTCACTGCTCGCGCTGCACGGCTACCCCCGCAACACCGTGCCGTCGACGATCGTGCTCGACCGGCGGCACCGCGTCGCGGCGGTCTTCCTCACCGAACTCCTGGCCACCGACCTGCAGCCGGTCGTGCAGCGCATCGCCGCCGAGCCCGCCACCTGAGGCATGGCTGCGTCGATCCATGGAATCGTGCGGCCCGACCTGGAAACCACCCGCGTGTGGCGTCGCCTGACGGTGCCGGTGGCCGGGTCCGCTCTCGGCGGCTGGGCGGCTCACGGCAGCCCGACACCTGCCACCTAGGCTTGGTGGCCGATGGGGTTGACCAGTATCGCGATCTCTGGCCCGCTGCTGCCCGCGGTGGCGGTGGCCGTGGTGGCCGGCGCGGTCAGCTTCGCCTCGCCGTGCGTGGTGCCGCTGGTGCCGGGGTATCTCGCCTACCTCGCCGGGCTGGTCGGTGCCGACCTGCCGCCGGTCAGCGACCGCGAGGCGGCGGTCCCACGGTCCGGGCGGGGTCGGGTGGCCGGTGCGGCGGCGCTGTTCGTCGCCGGGTTCACGGTGGTTTTCGGCGCGATCCTCGTCGGCGTGGTGTGGCTGGCCGACACCCTGGTGCGCGATCAGCAGGTGCTGCAACGCCTCGGCGGCGTCGTCACGATCGCCATGGGGTTGGTCTTCCTCGGCCTGCTCACGCCGTTGCAGCGGGAGCTGCGCAGCCACCGGGTGCCGCGGGCCGGCCTGTGGGGCGCGCCGGTGCTCGGGGCGGTGTTCGGCCTGGGCTGGACGCCCTGCCTGGGGCCGACGCTGACCGGTGTCACCGCGGTGGCCGCCGGCACCGGCGGCACCGGGATGCGCGGGGTGGCGCTGGTGCTCGCCTACTGTGCCGGGCTCGGTGTGCCGTTCGTGCTGCTCGCGGTGGGAGCCCGCCGCGCGGTGCGGGCGCTGGGCTGGCTGCGGGCACACGTGCGGGGGGTACAGCTCGCCGGCGGCGCGCTGCTCATCGCGGTCGGCGTGCTGCTCGTCACCGGGCTGTGGGGTGAGCTGGTCGCTCTGCTGCGCGAGCCCTTCGCCGGCTTCACGGCGCCGATCTGATGCTCGCCTACCTGCGCAACAGCTGGCGCGGCCTGACCAGCATGCGCACCGCGTTGGTGCTGCTGTTCCTGCTGGCGCTGGCGGCGCTGCCCGGCGCGCTGCTGCCGCAGTACCCCCTCAACGCCTCAAAGGTGGCCGACTACAAGACGGCGCACGGCCTGTGGGGCACGCTGCTGGACAAGCTCGGCTTCTTCAACGTCTTCGCCGCCCCCTGGTTCGCCGCTATCTACCTGCTGCTGTCCGTCTCGCTCATCGGCTGCGTGGTCCCCCGGTCCGTCGACCACCTGCGGGCGCTGCGTAGCGAGCCGGTGCCCACCCCCCGCAACCTCTCCCGGTTGCCGCACCACGCGTCATCCGTCGTGGATGTTCCGGTGGACGGGGTGCTGGCGACCGCTCGCGCCCGGCTGCGCGGCTGGCGCACCCGGGTGCGGGAGGAGCCGGGCGGGGTCGCGACGGTGTCGGCCGAGAAGGGCTTCCTGCACGAGGCCGGCAACCTCGCCTTCCACGTCTCGCTGATCGGGCTGCTCGTCGGCATCGCGCTCGGCAAGCTCTTCGGCTACGAGGGCCAGGTCATCGTGCTGGCCGACGGCAGCCAGTTCTGCAACTCCGGGATCCTCGGCTACGATTCGTTCACCGCCGGGCTGAAGGTGGACGGGACGGACCTGGCCCCGTTCTGCCTCAAGGTCGACTCCTTCGCCGCCCACTACCTGCCCAGCGGTGAGTCCAGCTCCTTCGCCGCCCAGCTCGGCTACCAGACCGGGACGGTCGAGTCGGGCCCGTGGACGCCGTACACGCTGGAGGTCAACCACCCGCTGCGGGTGGAGGGCGACCGGGTCTACCTCCTCGGCCACGGCTACGCGCCGAAGTTCACGGTCACCTTCCCGGACGGGGCGCAGCGGGTCGGGCTCGTGCAGTGGCGTGCGGTGGACGGCAACACGCTGCTCTCCGAGGGCGCGGTGAAGATCGACCCACCAGGGGTGACCAGCGAGGCGGTCCGCCGGCGCAGCCAACTCGCGATCACCGGGCTGTTCGCTCCGACCTCCTCCGGCGGGGCGCTCGTCACCTCGATCTACCCGGCGCCGGACAACCCCGAGGTAGCCGTCGACGTGTATCGCGGCGACCTCGGGCTGGACTCCGGGCGCCCGCAGTCGATCTTCTCGATAGACCAGGGCCTCGTCGACTCCGGACGGCTGGTGCGGGTGGCACGCCAGAACCTGCGCCCCGGCCAGCAGTTGAGGTTGGACGACGGCACGACGGTGCGTTTCGACGGCGCCGAGCAGTGGGTCTCGTTGCAGGTCTCGCACGACCCGGCGCAGACCTCGGTCCTGGTGTTCGCGGTGCTGGCGCTGGTCGGCCTGGTGTGCTCGCTGACCGTGAAGCGCCGGCGGTTCTGGCTGCGGGTGAGCCCGCGGGACGGCACCGGTAGCGTGGTCGAGGTCGGCGGGCTGGCCCGCACCGACCAGGCAGGCTACGGCGAGGAGTTCACCCGGCTGTGCCGGGACCTGATCGGGCTCCAGGCCCGGAAAGAGGTGGAGCATGCCGGTTGACATGCTGCTGGCCCGTTACGGCGACCTGGCCTTCGACTCCGCGCTCGCCGTCTACGTGCTGGCGATGCTGCTGCATGCCGCCGAGTTCTCGCTCGGGCGTCGGCTCGCGCCGCTGGCCGCACCGGCGCCGGTCGGCGTCCTGGTCGGTGCCGGCGCCCCGGCCACCGTACCGGCGGTGCCGCATCCCGACGCTCCCGCCGTACCGCCGTTGGCGCATCCCGACCCTCCCGCCGTGCCCTCGGGCCGACCGCCCGCCGAGCGGGCCGGCCGGATGGCCGTCGCGCTCACGGTGCTGGGAGTGCTGCTGAACGCCGGGTCGCTGGCGCTGCGCGGGCTCGCGGCACACCGCCCGCCGTGGGGCAACATGTACGAGTTCAGTGGGGCGATCTGCCTGGTCGCCGTCGTCGCCTGGCTGGTCGTGCTGTATCGCCACACCCGCTCGGGTCGGGCCGCCGTCCTGCGCCGACTGGGGCTGTACGTACTGCTGCCGGTGGTCGTGCTGATGCTCCTGGCAGGCACCGTGCTCTACGTGCCGGCGGCCCCGGTGATGCCGGCGTTGCAGTCCTACTGGCTGGCCATCCACGTCTCGGCGGCGAGCGTCGCCTCGGGGATCCTGCTGGTCGCGGGGGTGTCCAGCACCCTGTTCGTGCTGCGCTCGTCGGGTCGGCTGGCCCGGCTCCCTTCCGCCGACGCGCTGGACCGGGTGGCCTACCGGGCCACGACGTTGGCCTTCCCGGTGTGGACCTTCGCGATCATGACGGGGGCGATCTGGGCCGAGTCCGCCTGGGGCAAGTACTGGGGCTGGGATCCGAAGGAGACGACCGCCTTGATCGCCTGGGTGGCATACGCTGCCTACCTGCACGCCCGGGCCACCGCCGGCTGGCGCGGCCGCCCCGCCGCGGTGATCAACGTGATCGGGTTCGCCGTGATGCTGTTCAACCTGTTTTTCATCAACTTCGTGACGACGGGGCTGCACTCCTACGCCGGCGTCGGCTGAGCCGAGCACCGAGACGGTGGCTGGAACCCAGCGCCGAGACGGCTGCGGAGCCGGGCACCGAGACCCGAGACGGTGGTTCGAGCTGCGGCCAGCGGTTCAGAACTGAAGGTCAGACGACTACCGTGGCCTGCCTGACACGGTCGCGGGAAGGGGATCGTCGGTGAGCGGACGCTACGAGGAGCGCGGTGCGCGGCAGGGTTGGCAGCTCCCCGGCGAGGCCGCCGTGAGCACCAACGGCGACTGGAGCGCCGCCATGGAGTCGCCGACCATGCCCACGCCGGCCGCGACGGGGCCTCCGGCACCCGACTACGGCCCGCCGGCCGGCCTGACCCAGGAGGAGACCGACCTGGCCGTACCGGGCGCGGGGTCACGCCACGGGCCGCCCGGTGCCGGCCCGCCCGGTGCCGGCCAGCCGGGCGCCAGGCCGCCCTCCGGCGGACCGCCGGCCTTCGACCTCTCCTCCGCCCAACTGCTCAAGCCGTCCAGGAGGCCACCTCAGACCGGCTGGCGCCGCGCCGTCTACATCCTCTCCGGGCACCTGCTCAACCCCGGGGAAGGGCCGGCCGACGTAGGGCGCCGCGAGCTCATCGCGCGGGTGAACCAACCACTCCTCGGCTGCTACAAGGTCGCGATGCTGAGCCTCAAGGGCGGCGTCGGCAAGACCACCACGACGACGACGCTCGGCTCGACCTTCGCCAGCCTGCGCGGCGACCGGGTCATCGCCGTGGACGCCAACCCGGACCGCGGCACGCTCAGCCAGAAGATCCCGCTGGAGACCACGGCCACCGTTCGCCACCTGCTCCGCGACGCGCAGCGGATCCGGCGCTACTCCGACGTCCGGGCCTACACCTCGCAGGGGCCGTCCCGGCTGGAGGTGCTGGCCAGCGAGCAGGACCCCGCGGTGTCCGAGGCGTTCAGCGAGGAGGACTACCGGCGCACCGTCAACCTGCTCGAGCACTTCTACAACATCGTGCTCACCGACTGCGGCACCGGGCTCATGCACTCGGCCATGCGGGGGATCCTCGACATCGCGGACTCGTTGGTGATCGTCTCGTCCGGCTCGATCGACGGTGCGCGATCGGCCTCGGCCACCCTGGACTGGCTCGACGCGCACGGCTACAGCGATCTCGTGGCCGGGTCCATCGCGGTGCTCAACTCGGTGCGCCGCCGGCCCAGCCATGTCGACCTGGCGAAGGTGGCAGGCCACTTCGCGGCCCGCTGCCGGTTCGTGGTGCGGATCCCGTTCGACCCGCACCTGGACGAGGGCGCCGAGATCGACCTGGACCGGCTCGCCCCGCCCACCCGCGCCGCGCTGCTCGAACTGGCTGCGGCGGTTGCCGACGAGTTCCCCCACTTCACAAGCGGGTCCCGGGTCCGCTGAGCTGCTCCAGCCGGAACCGCTAAGCCGTCGGCGGCTCGTCGCGGTCCCGGCGGTTGCGCTCAGCGAGCCCGCGCAGGAAGTCGGGGTCGTCGTCCGGGCCCGGTGGGCGGCGTGCGGCCGACACCCGGCGCGGCGGGCCAGCGGGCTCGACCCACAGTGCCTTCCAGGCCAGCACGCTGACGACGGCCAGGACGACGATCGCGACCACGAACAGCACCGCAACCACCTCCCGATGGCAGGCACAGGCCGGGGACGTCCCGAAGCCGCGAACCCGACCGCGCCAGGCTACCCGGAGCTTTCGCCGTGGCGAGCGGGCGATCAGCCGCTGACGGGGTGGGTGGCCTCGCTGGTCAGCCCGTCGAGCAGCGAGCGCACCTCCGACTCACGAAAGCGGCGGTGGCCGCCCGGGGTGCGGATCGACCCGATCCGCCCGGCAGAGGCCCAACGCGTGACGGTCTTCGGATCGACCCGGAACATCGCCGCGACCTCGCCCGGCGTGAGGAGCCGCTCCGGGGTCTCGTGCGTCGTCACCTGGTCCACCTCCGCGCTCCGACCGCTTCCGGTACCCCACCTTGACCGGAGCGGGACCGACGTTCCGGACGCATCGTCACACCGCACCTGCCAGGTACGCGAACCCTAGAGACATAGTAAAAGGGCGGTAAGGCGTAAAACGGACGTCGGTCGGGTATCCTTCTCCCCACGTGGGGGACCGTAGACTCTGGGGCATGGCGTCGCGACCGACCGGGCTGCTGCGGGCCGGGGCAGCCTACAGCGCGGCCCGTCTCGGGCTGGTCGCCGTGATCGCCGTCGGGCTCGTCGCGCTGCGGGTGCCGCTCGTCGTCGCGCTGCTGCTGGCGGTGGTCGTGGCGTTGCCGCTGTCACTGGTGGTGTTCCGCGGCATGCGGTCACGCTTCACGGCGGAGTTGGCCGCCGCCACCGGCCGCCGCCGGGGGGAGCGGCAGCGGCTGCGGGACCGGTTGCGGAGCGGGTGAGCCGCTACCCGAGCCGCAGGGCCAGGCCGACGGCCGTGCCGAGCGACCACACGAGCATGGCGGCGCCGGTGTCGCGCAGCACGCGGACCAGCGCCGGGCCGACCGCCCCGGTGTGTACCTGGCGGACGGCGGGCACGGCGAGCGCCACCGCGAGCAGGCCCAGCAGCGTCCAGGGCGCTCGCAGCGCCAGCCCGGCGGTGAGCCCGAACGGCGCCACGGCGAGCCCCGCGTAGAGCCGGCGGGTCCTGGCCGCGCCGAGCAGTACCGGGAGCGTGTGCTTGCCGGTGGCGGTGTCGGTCGGGATGTCCCGCAGGTTGTTGGCGACGAGCACGGCGCAGGAGAGCAGGCCCACGCCCACGGCGGCCAGCGCCGCGAAGCCGGTGACCCTCCCGGCCTGGGTGAACTGGGTGCCCAGTACCGCGACGGGCCCGAAGAACACGAAGACCGCGGCCTCGCCCAGCCCGGAGTAGCCGTAGGGCCGGCGGCCGCCGGTGTAGAGCCAGGCGGCCGCGATGCACGCCGCACCTACGGCCAGCAGCCACCATTGCCGGGACGCCGCCACCAGCCCGAGTCCGGCCACCGCGCCCACCGCCAGGCTGGCCACGGCGGCGGCGCGCACCGCCGGTGGCGTGGCCGTCCCGGAACCGACCAGCCGCACCGGTCCGACCCGCCGCTCATCGGTGCCGCGGATCCCGTCGGAGTAGTCGTTGGCGTAGTTCACACCGACGACGAACGCGACGGCGACGACCAGTGCGAGTACCGCGCGCGGGCCGTTGAAGCCGCCGACGCCGATCGCCGCGCCCGTGCCGACGAGGACCGGCGAGACGGCGTTGGGAAGCGTCCGTGGTCGCGCGCCCTCGATCCACTGCGCCATCGTCGCCACGGATGGACGCTAGCTCACCCGCAGCCCAGCAGCCGCCGCACGGCCTCGCGGTCGGCCTTCCCCATGCCGCGCAGCGGCAGGGCGGGCACGACCCGCACCCGCCGCGGTACCGCTGGCGCACCCAGCTCGGCTCGGACCGCCGCTTGCAGCTCGTCGGCCACGGTCTCGGCACTGGCGTCCGGGGCGACCACGGCGGCCGCAACGAGCTGACCCCACTCGGCGTCCGGCAGGCCCACCACGCAGGCGTCGGTGATGCCGGGCTGGGCGAGCAGCACCCGTTCGACCAGTGCCGGCGCGACCTTCTCCCCGCCGGTGAGGATGAGGTCGTCGGCGCGTCCCAGGACCTCCACCCGGTTGGTCTCCGGGCCGTCGATGCGGCCGAGGTCCCCGGTGCGGAACCAACCGTCGGCGAAGGCGGCAGCGGTCGCGCCCGGGGCGTCCCGGTAGCCACGTGCCAGCATCGGCCCGGCCAGCTCGATCCGGCCATCCGGATCGAGGCGCACGGCGACGTCCCTGAGGGGCCGGCCGTCGTACACGCAGCCCCCGGCGGTCTCGCTCATGCCGTACGTGGTCACCACCCGGACCCCGGCGGCCCGGGCCCGCTCCAGCAGGGCGGCCGGGGTGGCGGCCCCGCCCAGCAGCACGGCGTCGAAGTCCCGCAGCGCGGCGCATCCGGCGTCCAGCAGCCGGCTGAGCTGGGTCGGCACCAGGGCGGTGTAGCGGCAGCCGTGGGTGCGGAACCGCTCCGGTCGGAAACCGCCCCGGGTGTCGAGCGCGACGGCCCGGGTGTCGGCGAGCAGGCTGCGGACGATCACCTGGATGCCCGCGACGTGGTGGGTGGGCAGCGCGAGCAGCCACCGGCCGGTACCGCCGAGCCGATCGACGGTGGCGGTGGCCGAGGCCCGCAGCGCGTCGGCGCAGAGCAGGACGCCCTTGGGCTCGCCGCTCGAACCGGAGGTGGCGATGACGACGGCGGTGGCCGGGTCGACGGGCCGCTGGTGCGACGGCACGGCGCCGCCGGATGGGGCCAGCGGAAGCACGGCCGGACCGGTGCCGTCCAGCGCCGCCGCGAGAGCGTCGGTGAGCGCTGCCACGGCCGCCGGCGAACCGTCGCCGACGAGGGCCCGCACGCTCCTCACGCCGAGCGCCCCCTTGCCGAGCGTTCGCTGGGTGAGCGTTCCGTGGGGGAGTTGGCGGTGCCGAGCGTCGCTGTGGCGAAGGTCGCTATGGCCGACCTCACAATCCCTCTCGTCACCTCGTCAGCCCCGCTGGCTGGTCTCCGCCGCCGTCCCGGCGCCAGCGCGCGGCCCGTTTCCGAGCCCGCTCGAGCTGCCGCTCCCGGTCCCGTTGCACCCGCAGCGCGAGGAGCACGAGCACCAGCGTCACCGCGGTGAAGCCCAGTCCCACCATCGGCACCGTGAACAGCAGCACCAGGCTCACCAGGACGGACAATCCGGCGGTCGCCGGCTCTTGGACGATCTTCCTCACCTGATCCGACCACGGCACTGCCAGCACTCCCTTCGCCAGTCCCTCTGCACGACGCACAGCCGTCGGCGTGGGTTCCCGGCTAACGCCCAGCCTCCCGGCGGCGACACCCCTGCGGCGGCCCGGCCAGGACCCGACCCGCCGGGCCGCCGCCCACGAGTGCCGAGATCTTCGGCAGAGCCGACCGATCCGTTACCGCCGCTCTGTGCACGGTGGTGACCCGGGCGTTTCTCATGTTTGGTCCCATCATCGCGACCCTATGTGTCGGGAAAAACGGAACCGGGGCGGTCCAGGTGAGGCGAGACGGGGGTGAACCGGCTGCGGGTCGCGGGCGGCCCCGCTGGACCTTCGCGAGCTGGTCGTCGTGCTGGCCCGACAGGTGGGCGGCGGAACGTATCAGGGTGACGGGTTGCGTCGTCTTCTCAGCACACGTCTCGCGGGAGGGGCTTTCGATGAACGTACGCACGGCCGTGGTCGGCCTGATGCTGGGAGGATCGGCCGCCCTGGCTGGCGCAACCGCGTGTGCATCGGCCGGTCCCGCTCAGGGCTCGTCCGCACCGACTGCCGCCCAAAGCGCCGCGCCGGCCACCGCGGCCACAGGGTCCCCGGACGGGACCCGGGTCACGGGGGTCGTCGTGAGGGCCTGTCGTGGTCAGGACCTGGCCGTCGGAAGCGCGGGCCGGGGTGTTGCCGGCGGGCACGGGGGCCTGGTGCTGCTGTTCACCAACCGGGGGTCCGCGCCGTGCACGCTGCGGGCCTATCCCGGGATGGATGCGCTGGACGGCTCCGGACGCGTTCTCGCGCACGCTCAGCGCACACCACGCGGTTTCATCGGCGGGCTCCCGCCGGGAGTCACGAGGCCACCCACGCTGACCGTCCTGAGAGGGCAGACCGTGTCGGCCCTCAGCGAGTGGGACAACATCCAGGGCGGCGGGGGCTGTCCCAGTGTCTCCGCCCGGATCGCGGTGACCCCACCGAACACCACAACGACCAGCACCCTGCCCGACCAGGTCCCCACCTGCAACCTGCAGATTCACCCCGTGGTGGCCGGTACCACGGGCAGCGCTTCCTGAGCCCGGCGCGGACGGTTCGGCTGGGGTCGGCGCGGCCCGCAGCCAGCCGATCGGATGCGGAAAAGCCGGTCAGTAGTAACAAGTGTCGGCACTGTCCCGCACGGCCGACGACGAGGGTCACCACCGCTGGCTGATCACCGGGATCCGCCGCACTATGTGCGGCCTGCCGCTCACCGTCAGCGAGCCGGCCAGACCGCGCACCGGGGTGTGATCCCGCCCCCGCATCCGGCGAGCGACGGTGTGGAGTTGGCCGCGGTGCCACCCCAGCGCGGCACCCGCGAGTGTCCGAACGGGCCGGCTGGGATGGTGTGGACTGAGGAGAGCCGATGACCGACGCGAGCCCGCAGCCGCCGGCAGCATCCGCGACCGCCCAGGTACTCGCCCGGTTGCTCGCCGAGGTCGAGGAGGGCGAGCTGAGCGGCACTCCGGCGCAGCGGCACTGGCTGGCCGGGGCGACAGCCGCGCTGGACGTGGGGGCCGCGCAGGGAGAGGGTCAGGCCGCGGCATCGCCGACCTCGGCTAGTGCCTTGTAGAGCGTCGAGCGCTTCACCTTCAAGGTCGCGCAGATCGCCGGGATGGACTCACCGGCGGCGCGGATGGCCCGGGCGGCGCGGAGCTGGTCAGGGGAGATGACGCGGGGGCGGCCGACCTGCCGGCCGCGGACCCGGGCGGCCTCGGCGCGCTCGTTGATCAGGGTGCGCTCGTACTCGGCGAGCGCGGCGAAGATGCCGGCGACCATGCGCCCCATGGACGTCGAGAAGTCCACGCCTTCGCGCAGGGAGCGCAGGTGCACGCCGTGCTCGGTGAGGGTGTCGATGGTGCGGATGATCCCGGACAGGGAGCGGCCGAGCCGGTCGAGCGCGACGACGACCACGGTGTCCCCGGCGCGGGCGTAGTCGAGCATCGCGGCCAGCCCGGGGCGGTCGTCGCGGGTGCCGCTCATCGTGTCGGTGAAGATGCGCGCCGCGCCGGCTGCGGTCAGGGCGTCGGTTTGCTGGTCGAGGGTCTGTGAGCGGGTGGACACGCGGGCGTAGGCGAGGATCGCCATACCCTTGGTGGCTCTCTCGCTAGTCGGCGCGTTACACGCTAGATGATTGATTCCGTGAAGTTGGTGTTAGTGATCGAAGGCGGTCAGTGAGCG
>JAVKSM010000019.1:0-34733 GCA_039583705.1 Pseudonocardiaceae bacterium | reverse complement strand
CAGCTGGACGATGTCGCCGCGTTGGTTCGACGGCAGGGACCACCTGGCGCTCGACACGGGCGGCGGCCCACTGGCGCGGCTGTGGCCGACCGCACTGTCCGGCCTGGTCGACACCCCGTACCTCAAGGCGACCGGCGGCGGCATCCAGATCCACATGCCGCGTACCGCCACCAAGCCCGAGGTGACCTTCGAGTGGCGGCCCCCGGTGGACAAGGCCGGTCGTCCGCTGTCCAACGCCATCGAACGCAACCGGGCCCGGACCTACTTCCAGGCCTACTCGGCGGCGCTCGCCCTGCACTTCTCCGAGAAGGCGATGGCCGAGGTCCGCGCCGGGCACACCAAGACGTGGGAGTCCTTCAAGGTTCCGGACGAGGCCATCAGCTGTGGCTTCACCGAGGCGGTACGTGGGGTGCTCAGCCACCACATGGTGATTCGCGGCGGAAAGATCGCCAACTACCACCCGTACCCGCCCACCCCGTGGAACGGCAGCGTGCGCGACTCGTACGGCACGCCCGGCCCCTACGAGGACGCGGTGCAGAACACCCCGATCTTCGAGGAGAACCGCGGGTCGAACTTCAAGGGCATCGACATCATGCGCGCGGTCCGCAGCTTCGACCCGTGCCTACCATGTGGTGTGCACATGTACTTCGGGAACGGGAAGCCGATCCACAAGATGCACTCACCGACCATGCTGAACCAGATCTGACCGGTGATGGCCGAGCAGACAAACCCGCAGGAGGTCGCGGGCAAGGTGGACGCGCTGCTCGAGGACATCGAGCAGCACGCCGAGCCCGCGATGCTCGCTGCAGCCGAGGGGCTCGTCAAGCTCCTCATGCAGTTCTACGGGTCCGGCTTGGAGCAGATCGTCACGGTGGCCCGTGCCGCTGGCGGCGAGACGCTGGTGAACCGGCTGGCCGCCGACCCTCTGGTCGGCGGCCTGCTGGCCCTTCATGACCTGCATCCGGTGGAGATGCGGATCCGGGCCAAGCACGCCGTGGAGACCGCCCGGCGCAAGCTGGGCAGCCACGGCGAGGGTGTCGAACTGCTCGGGGTCGACGGGCACGGCATGATCCGGGTCCGGATCGCCGGCAGCGGCTGCGGGACGGAGACCATCCGTTCCGTCGTCGAGGCAGCGATCGGCGAGGTCGCACCCGAAGCCGCCGGTATCGACTTCGTCAGCGCACCGGCTGGACCACCTGTCCTCCAACTCTCCGCGCCACCTTCGAGGTCGGCACCGTGACTGCCTCGCTGCGGCGCTTCCTCACCCAACCGTCACCACCACCTGCAGAGGAGCGCTGCGAGCTTTGCTCCGCCCCGCTGCCACCGGAACACGAGCACGTGGTGCAAACCAAGGAGCGGGCACTGCGCTGCGCCTGCCAGGCGTGCGCGCTGCTGTTCGACAAGCCTGGAGCCGGCGGCGGCGGGTACCGGCGTGTCCCCAACCGGTACCTGCGTGACCAGTCGTTCGCCTTGGACGACGCCCAGTGGGACGAGCTCCAGATCCCGGTGCGGATGGCGTTCTTCTTCCACAACTCGGTTCTGGACAAGGTCGTCGCGTGCTACCCGAGCCCGGCGGGGGCGACCGAGAGCGAGCTGCCGATGGGTGCCTACGACACCGGGATCGGTGCCAGCCGGCTCGCCCAGTTCGCTCAGCCGGACGTCGAGGCGTTGCTCGTCCGGCGAGGTGCGGACAGCCCCTCGCCCGGCTCGCCGACACCCTCGGAGTGCCTGCTCGTCCCGATCGACTCCTGCTACCGGCTCGTGGGCCTGGTCCGCAAGCTGTGGAAGGGGTTCGACGGTGGCACCGAGGCGTGGGAGGCGATCGACGGTTTCTTCGACGGCATCCGTCAACGCTGTAAGGACGCGGGGGGCTGAGGGTGGTCGCACTGCGCTTCTCGTGTGTGGACGCCGGGCCTGACCCGTACGCCGCCGGGCCCACCCTGCGGCTGCAACTGCAGGTGACCGAGAGCACCGGCGTCCGGGTGCAGGCCATCGCCCTGCGCTGCCAAATCCGGATCGAGCCCCGGAAGCGGCAGTACTCCCCGAGCGAGGCCGGCAAGCTCGGCGACCTGTTCGGGGACCGGTCGCGTTGGGGCAAGACCCTCAACCCGATCCAACTGGCGACGGTCGCGGCGATGGTCCCGTCCTTCACCGATGAGATCACCGTCCCGCTCGACGTTCCGATGACCTACGACACGGAGATCGCCTCGACGAAGTACCTCGCCGGTCTCGAGGACGGCGAGACGCCGCTGCTGTTGTTGTTCTCGGGCACGGCCTTCACCGCCGGCACCAACGGGATGCAGGTGCACCCGGTGCCGTGGTACGAGGAGGCCGAGTACCGGCTGCCGGTGTCGGTGTGGCGGGCGTCGATCGACGTCCACTTCCCCGGGACCGCGTGGGTCCGGATGCGACGCGAGACCTTGGAGGCGCTGTCGGCCTGGCGTTCGGCCAAGGCCATCCCGAGCTGGGACGAGACCTTCGAACTGCTGCTCAAGGAGGCTGACGGATGAGCCCGCTCGACGAGGTGGCCAAGGTCGCCGACGCGGTGCTGTTCGAGGGCTACCTGTTGTACCCGTATCGGGCCTCGGCGCAGAAGAACCAACTGCGCTGGCAGTGGGGTGTGCTGACCCCGCCGGGCTACCCCGGGGAACCGGCCGCGAGCCGGACCGAGACCCTGCTCGAGCCCGGGCCCGACGCGACCCTGCACATTCGGCTGCGGTTCCTCCAGCTACAGGCCAGGACGGTGCAGGACAGTGACGGCAACGAGGTCGACGAGCTGCGGGTGGGCGATCGGCGCTACATCCCCTGGGAGGAGGGCGTCACCCAGGAGGTGGATGCGCAGGTGAAGGTCGACGAGCTGTGTGGCGCCGAACGGTGCGTGCCGTTCATCGTCCCCGACTCGATCACCACGGAGGACATCGTCGACGGCGACGGTTCGTCCCGGGGCCTGGTCACCCGCCGGACCTGGGGGCTGGCCGGGGCGCTGCGGCTGCTCGCCGAGCCACTGCCAGGGCCCTTCGGGGCGCTGCGGCTGCGGCTGGTCGTCGAGAACAGCTCGACCGCCGACGACCCGGACACTCCACTGGCGCAGGCTCCGAGGGAGGTGGCACTGCGTCGTTCCCTCGTCGCCGCCCATACCATGCTGGCGGTGAGCCCCGGGTCGTTCCTGTCGCTCACCGATCCCCCGGAGTGGGCTGCGCCGGCTGCGGCCGCGTGCGTGAACGAGCACGTCTGGCCGGTCCTTGCCGGCCCACCGGAGCGTTCTGACCTGCTGTTGTGCACCCCGATCATCCTCGGCGACCATCCCCAGCTCGCCCCGGAGAGCCCGACGAACCTCTTCGATGGCTGCGAGATCGACGAGATCCTCTCGCTGCGCACGATGGTGCTCACCGACGAGGAGAAGGCCGAGGCTCGGGCGACCGATCCGCGCGCCGCCGCCGTGGTGGACTCCATCGAGGACATGCCGCCGGAGATCTGGGAGCGGTTGCACGGCGCAATCCGGTCCCTCGGGCCGACCCGGGGGGAGCAGGAGGTCGAAACGGAGACCGAGCACGTCCCGTGGTGGGACCCGGCCGCGGACGCCTCCGTGAACCCGGACACCGACACGGTCGTCGTCGACGGCCACCCGGTGGCCCGGGGCAGCCGGGTACTGCTGCGGCCAGGTTCCGGCGGCGACGCTCAGGACCTGTTCCTGCGCGGCATGCCGGCCACGGTCGAGGCGGTGCTGCATGACGTCGACGGGAGCGTCCACCTCGCCGTGTCGGTCGACGGTGACCCGGCCACCGAGATGCACATCGCGCACGGTCGGTTCCGCTACTTCCGCCCCGACGAGGTCGAGGTGCTGGTGTGAGCATCGAACGGCGGCGCAGGGTCCTGATCGCCGGAGTGGGGAACGTGTTCCTCTCCGACGACGGGTTCGGCGTCGAGGTCGTGTCGCGGCTCACCCGGGAGGGCGTTGGGCTCCCCCCGGAAGCCGAGGTGGCCGACATCGGAATCCGTGGCGTTCATCTGGCCTACCAACTGCTCGACGGCTACTCGGCGCTGATCCTCGTCGACGTCGTCAACCGCGGCGGCGAGCCGGGCACGCTCTACGTACTCGAGCACGATCTGAACGACAACCCAGAGCCCGCCGGTGACCTCACGCTGGACGGCCACGACATGTCGCCGGACGCCGTGCTCGCGCTGCTGGACGAACTGGCCGTCGGCGTCGGGGTCGGCCGCCCGGTCGACCGGGTGCTCGTGGTGGGTTGTCAACCGGCCGTCCTGCAGGAGGGGATGGGGCTGTCCGACCCGGTCGCGGCCGCCGTCCCCGAGGCGGTGCGCGTCGTCCGCGAACTCGTGGACGATCTGACTAGTGGAAAGGGAGAAGAAGATGTTGGGACGCTTGGTGTTCGGAGCGCTTCTGGTCGCCGCGGCAGCGGTGGTGGTGCAGTCACTGCCGGACATGGCGCGCTACCTGGAACTCCGGGACATGTGACCGGAGCGCCCCGATGACCCGGTTCAACATTGTGTCGCAACGCTCCGAGCTGAGCGCCGAGGCCAAGTCCAGCGTGCACCCGATCCACGGCGATGCCAGTGGCATATCGGGTTGGATCGACGCAATGGTCAGTGACGGCCAGATCGACAGCAGCCAGCCGGCGAAGGCTCACCTGGAGTTCCCGACCGACTCGCTGCAGGCCGACAACAAACTGATAAACCGGGAGGTGCAGCGCCGGCTCAACTCGCGTCGGTTCCCGACGGTCAAAGCCGAGATCGACGAGGTCCGGGAGCTGGCTGCGGGACGCTTCGCAGTCCAGGGCGAGCTCAACCTGCACGGGGTGACCCGCGCGGTGTCCGGCGAGGCGAGCGTGACCGTCGCCTCCGACGGCTCGCTGCAGGTGGAGGGGGAGCTGACCCTCGACATCCGGCAGTTCGACCTTGACCCGCCCAAGTTGCTCGGCATGCGGGTCTACCCCGACGTCGATGTCCGGCTGCGGGTTTCCGCAACACCCGACGAGTGAGATCTTTTCCAAGACAGGAGACCGCGATGGGTTTGTTGGGAGCGTTCGTCCTCGGTTACTGGATGGGCACCCGTGCCGGTGAGGACGGGGCGAAGCGCATGATGTCCGCCGGGCTGAAGATCTTGCAGTCCGAGGAGTTCCAGAGCACTCTGGCCGGGGTGGCCGGCATGGCTCGCGGTGCGCTCGGGCAGGTCCTCGACAAGGGCGCCGAGCGCGGCCTCAAGGTGGCCTAGGTGCCCGGAGTGCTCGATGACCCGGTCCTGGCGGCCGTCGCCCGTGAGGAAGGCGGGACCGTGCAGGATCTGAAGGGTCGGGGCGCCGTCCCGCGGGGGATGGACGAGCCGGCCTTCGCGTACGACTTTCTCGCTGGTGGCGCAGGGTGGCCTTGCCGTGGCACGCTGCCGGAGTGGGTGGTGTCCGTCGAGCCGCACTGCGGTGCATCCGGCGGCACCACCACCTCCGACGAGGCGGTCACTCTCGCCCGCGAGGAACGCAAGCTCGACTGCATCACGTCCTAGAACGGAGGGAAGCGCATGTGCCTGGGGATCCCCGGCGAGATCGTCGAGGTGCTCGACGACGGCCGTGACCTGGCGATGGTCAGCGTGGCCGGGGTGCGTCGCGCCGTGAACATCGGCCTGCTGGTCGAGGAGGATCTGCAGCCCGGCGACTGGATCCTCATCCACGTCGGCTTCGCACTCTCCAAGATCGACGAGCGGGAGGCCCAGGCAGCGCTGGACTTCCTCGCGGGTATCGGCACCGCATACGACGACGAGCTCGATGCGCTCGCCGCCTCGGACATCACCTGAGAAGGGGCGATTCGTCGTGCGATTCGTTGACGAGTTCCGGGACGCCGGGACGGCCCGTGCCCTGTCCGCACAGATCGCCGCGCTGTGCGAGCCGGGTCGCCACTACAAGTTCATGGAGGTCTGCGGCGGCCACACGCACACGATCTACAAACACGGGCTGGAGGACTACCTGCCCGAGACCGTCAACCTGGTGCACGGCCCCGGCTGCCCGGTGTGCGTCATCCCCATGGGTCGGCTCGACGACGCCATCGCGATCGCGGAGCAGGACGACGTCATCATGACCTCGTTCGGCGACATGATGCGGGTTCCAGGCGGACGCGGCTCGTTCTTCGACTCCAAGGCGGCCGGTGCCGACATCCGGATGGTCTACTCGCCGCTGGACTCCCTGAAGGTCGCGCGCCAGAACTCCGACAAGCGCGTGGTCTTCATGGCCATCGGTTTCGAGACGACCGCGCCGTCGACGGCGATGACCGTGCTGCGCGCCGCGGCCGAGAAGATCGACAACTTCTCGATCTTCTGCAACCATGTGACGATCATCCCCGCGATCAAGGCCATCCTGGATTCCCCCGACCTGCGCCTCGACGGCTTCATCGGCCCCGGGCACGTGTCCACGGTCATCGGTTGCCGCCCGTACGAGTTCATCGCCAGGGAGCACAACAAGCCCCTGGTGTGCGCCGGCTTCGAGCCGCTGGACATCCTGCAGTCGGTGTACCAACTGCTTCTCCAGTTGCACGAAGGCCGCAGCGTCGTGGAGAACCAGTACTCCCGGGTGGTGCCCTGGGCGGGCAACCGCAAGGCGCTCGAGGTCATCGGCGAGGTCATGGAGTTGCGGCCGTACTTCGAGTGGCGTGGTCTCGGCTTCATCTCCCACTCGGCGCTGCGGGTGCGCGAGTCCTACGCGCGCTTCGACGCCGAGCGGATCTTCAACGTGCCAGGCGTGCGGGTCGCCGACCCGAAGGCATGCCAGTGCGGTGAGGTCCTCAAGGGCGTCCTCAAGCCCTGGGAGTGCAAGGTCTTCGGCACCGCGTGCACCCCGGAGACGCCGATCGGCACCTGCATGGTGTCCTCCGAGGGCGCCTGCGCGGCGTACTACAACTTCGGGCGGTTCAGCCGGGACCGGGTCAAGGAGGCCACCCGGTCATGACCAAGGATCTCATGACTGGTTCCGGGGCCGGCGGCGCGGACGCGCAGACCACCGCCACCTGGGCCGAGCGGGCGGTCGCCGAACATGCCGGTGCCGAGCACCTCACCCGTGAGGAGCAGGTGCTGGAGCGCATCGAGCGGGCTCGGCGGCGCAAGGCCCGGGTCAAGGAGGAGCGGATCACGCTGTCCCACGGGGCCGGCGGTAAGGCCACCCACACGCTCATCGAAGCGGTGTTCTTGGAGGCGTTCCGCAACCCGGTCCTCGAGGCCATGGAGGACGGGGCGGCGGTGAGCGCGGGATCCGCCCAGATCGCGTTCACCACCGACTCGTTCGTCGTGTCACCCCTGTTCTTCCCCGGCGGCGACATCGGCGACCTGGCTGTCAACGGCACGGTCAACGACCTGGCGATGTGCGGTGCCCGCCCGCTGTACCTCTCGGCCGGCTTCATCCTCGAAGAGGGTTTCCCGGTCGTCGACCTGCAGCGGATCGTGGCCTCGATGGCGCGTGCCGCGGCCGCCGCCGGGGTGCAGATCGTCACCGGCGACACGAAGGTCGTGCAGCGCGGCAAGGCCGACGGCTGCTACATCAACACCGCGGGTGTCGGCCTGCGGGAGCGGCCGGGTACGCTGTCCGCGGCCTCCGCCCGCCCCGGTGACATCGTCATCGTCTCCGGGCCGATCGGTGAGCACGGCATCACGGTCATGCTGGCCCGCGGCGAGCTGGACATCGAAGCCGACATCGTCTCGGACACCGCGCCGCTGCACGAGCTCGTCGCCGCGCTGCTCGACGCGGTGCCCCACGGGGTCCGCGTGCTGCGCGACGCCACCCGCGGTGGTGTGGCCACGATCCTCAACGAGGTCGCGGTCGCGTCGCAGGTGGCCGTCGTCGTGGAGGAGAGCAGCGTGCCGGTGCTGCCCGAGGTGACCGGTGCCTCGGAGCTGCTCGGCATCGAGCCGCTCTACGTCGCGTGCGAGGGCCGGATGGTCCTCGTCGTCGACCCGGCGCAGGCCGACGCCGCGCTGGAAGCGCTGTGTTCGTTGCCGATCGGCAGCGGCGCTGCCGTGATCGGGCGGGTGAAGGACGACCCGCCTGGCTTGGTGCTGCTGCATACCGGTTTCGGTGGCACCCGGATCGTCGACCTGCTGGTCGGTGATCCGCTGCCGCGAATCTGCTGAGCGAGGCCGCATTGTGGGTACCCTGCCGCCGATGACACTGGACGAACTGCGCACCGACCTGCGGGCACATGCCCCGCAGGCGGGAGTGCTCGTGTACCTCGAACGGCGTGGCGACCAGTACGCCTGGCAGGTCGTCGACGGCGCGGTTGCGCCGGGGGACGGCGCCGATGCCTGGCTCTTCTACTCCGGCGCCTGGCCGTCCGCTGTCGATGAGCGGTGGGAGGCGTTCGTCGACGACCTGCTCGCGGAGCTGGACTCGATGACGGGAGGGGCGGACCGCTGCCGCTGGTCGCTGGACGACCCCTGGCCCCACGGGCACTGACGTGTACTACCACGTGATCGACGAGGGGGACCGCTCGCTGTTCACGCGCTGCCGGCGGGCGTGGGACCTGGGGGCGCGCACCCGGCGGGACTACGAGCCGCTGGCCCCGCCGGCACGGCTCGACCTGGACCGCGCGGTGCGCGACGCCATGGCGGTCTACTACTTCCCGGGCATGTGGGACTGGCAGCCTCCGGTGGTGCTGCCGGTGGTGCGGCAGGCATTCCAGCGCGCCATGTCCCAGCAGCGCGGCCGGCTGGGCCCGGAGCGCGAGCCCGAATGGGCGGCGGAGCGGCAGGTCGGGGAACGCTTGCTGGAGTCCTACTTCGGCTGGGCACCGGACATCGACGTCTTCTCCCCGATCCGGGTCGAGGCTGACCTCGAGGTGCCGGTGCCCGACCCCGACGAGCCGGAGCGTGACGTGCTCACCTCCACCGGTGAGGGCGTCCGCTACCGCACCCGGCTCGACCTGCTGGCCGTCGACGAGCTGCACGACTACTGGGTGGTGGAGCATCGCCTGGTCTCCGGGGAGTGGCCCGACCCCGAGGAGCTCATCGTGGACGGCCGGACGCTGTCCTGGTGCTGGGCCTGGGAGCAGGCCTTCCCCGGCATGCGCATCGTCGGCACCATCCACAACCAGTTGCGCGTCGACATCTCCCACCGGTGGGACCGCCCGCAGCCGATCACCCGCAACCAGGTCGCGCAGAACCGGGGAGCCTACGTGCCGCCGATCGGCGTCGCGCATGACGACCTGGGCGGCCCGCGGATCGTGACCGAGGGGGACGAGGAGTTCCGGCGGACGCGGATCCGACGCAGCCGAGTCGAGGTGGCGGCCGTCGGGACGAGGATCGCGCAGCAGGCCCGCGAGATGACGCATCCGGCGTTGGCTATCTACCCCGAGCCGACGCCGCACAACTGCGCGCAGTGCAGCTACCGGCGGCCGTGCATCGCGATGAGCGAGGGCGGCGACATCGCGGCCGTGCTGGCCGAGGGGTTCCGGCCCCGGCCGCCGGAGGAGCCCGAGGAGGGCCGGCTCGGCGGCTCGACCTGGTCGCTTGGGCGGGGTGCGGCGCCGCCCCGCTTCGGCAGCCGCTGACAGCGCGCCCCTGCATCCACCGGCCCCACAGCCGTCCAAGCTCGTTGCCTCCTCGAACGGCGCCTGCTCAGCGGCGCCGGTACCGGGCCGCGCGGAGCACGGCCAGCGCGGCTCCCTTGCCGGGGACACCGGAGACACCTCCGGTCGGCGCCGTGCCGGCGCCGCTGACGAACAGCCCGGGTACCGGCGTGCGGTAGCGCGCGAGCTGCGGGACGGGCCGGAGGAACGCGAGCTGGTCCGGGGTGATGTCCAGCACCATCGGGTGGGCGCCGGGCCAGCGCAGCTCGTGCGCCATGAGCTCCGGGGTGCGCACCTGGCGGTCGAGCACCGTCGCCGCGAAGCCCGGGGCGTGCGCGTCGAGCGCGGTGACCATGGCGTCGGCGAAGCGCTCCGCGTGCGTGGCCCAGCCCCCGCGGATGCGGAACGGCGCGGCGGGGCAGGCGAGGTAGACGGTGTGTCGTCCGGGAGGGGCGAGCGTGGCGTCGATCGCGGAAGGGGTGAACGCGTAGGTGGGCGGCGCCGACGGCGGGTAGCCGGCGTCCGCCTGCGCGAACGCCGCGCCCAGCGCATCCAGGGAGTCCACGTGGGACTGCAGCCCGCTGTGATCGCCAGGCCGGGCGCCCGGATAGCACGGCAACGCGGTGGTCGCCAGGTGCACGACCAGTTGTACGGTGTTGGAGCGGTGCAGCCCCCGCAGCCGCCGCCCGACCGGTCCTCCGAGTGGTGGGTCCAGCAACTCCAGCAGCGCCAGGCCAGGGTCGATCGCGGTGACGACGACGTCGGCGGCGAGCCGCTCACCGCCGGCCAGCTCCACCCCGGTGACACCGGCGGCGCCGGTGGTGATCCGGCGGACGGGCGCGCCGGTGCGCAGCGTCCCGCCGAACGAATGCAGCCGGGCGACCAGCGCGTCGACCAACGCCTGGGCGCCACCGATCGCGTGCCACTGGCCGTGGCGGTGGTAGGCGGCCTGCCACAGCGCGAAGAACCCGCCGCCTGCCAGCGCCGGGCCGGCCGAGGAGTGCGCGGCGAACGCCGCCACCGGGGCCCGGATCAGCTCGGTGTCCAGCGCGCTGGTCAGCAGGCTGCCGTAGGGACCGAGGACGTCGGCCAGCAGCGGCCCGACGCCGTCGGCCCGGCGCACCGCCCGCACCGCGCTGCCGACACGGCGCAGCGCTGTCCGCAGCGCTGCGCCGCTGTGTGCTCCGGCGAGCCCCGTGGTGACCACCTCGACGGCCGGCATCGCCCGTTCCATGAACGCGGCGTAGCGGTGCGCCTCGGCGGGGTCGTGCTCGGCGATGGAGGCGACGGTGCGCTCGACGCTGCGGAAGAACCGGACCACGCGGCCGTCCGGGAAGAACCCCGCGGCGAACGGCTCCATCTCCCGGTAGCGCAGCCCGGCCCCGGCGAGGTTCAGCTCTCGGGGGATGGGGGTCATGTTGATGATGTTGTGCGCGGCGGAGTGGGTGTCGAAGCGGAAACCAGGGATCGTCTCGTCGCTGCGGGAGCCGCCACCCGGCCGGTCGGACTGCTCGAGCACCGTGACGTCGACCCCGGCCCGGGCCAGATAACAGCCGGCGACAAGCCCGTTGTGCCCCCCGCCGACGATCAGAGCCTCCACCAGTGCAGAACCTATGCCTCCCCGGTCGGGGGCGCCATCGCTCCCCGGTGGTGGGTCGGGATTGTGTCAGACCGCAGGGGGCTCGGCGTGACGCGCCCGACGGAGGGTCGCCAGGGTGGCGAGGGTCGCCAGGGCGGCCGCGGTGCGGAACAGGACGGCGAGCCGGGAGCCGGCAGCGGCGCTGGAGCCGAGGTGCAGGGCGAGGGTGAGCCCGCCGCCGACGGCGCAGCGGCCGCTGACGGCCTGGTCGAAACCGTCTACTGCCTGGTCTGACTACTGCGTACCGTGGACGTGTCGATCTTCCACAGGCCGTCCTCGGCGACCAGCCCGTAACTGGTCAGCTCCTCGACGACCCTGCCGTCCTTGAAGAAGTAGTCAATTGTCGCTGTCACCGCACCGGCACCCTCCGCGGAGACGTCGCGGACCGTGACCCGCGCTACCGCGTTCCAGAAGTTCTGATAGCCGCTGAAGCCCTTGGCGTGATTCTGCTGGTAGTTCGCGGTGAGGTGGGTCCAGCCCGCCGACAGGTTGTCGGGCATCAGCGCGTAGTAGTCCGTGATCGCAGACTCGAGCTGTGCCGGCGTGTCCTGTGGACCGCTCGGGGCGGTGGGGGCGGTCGGCGTGGTCGCGGTGGTCCGCTGCGTCGTGCTGCCGGTTCCCGGTCGGGTCGTCGCGGATGGGATGCTGTGCGCAGGGCGGCCCGGGGTGCCGGTGGGGGCGGCAGCGTTACCGCCGGTGACCTTGCCCTGACTGAGGAGCACGGTCCACAGGACACCGGCGGCGAGCAGCACGGCCACTATGACGCCGGCCAGCCGTTTCCGTCGCTGTGACCATCCGCCGCCCTCTGGCCGTGCGCCCTCGGGCCGTGACCCACCGGTGGTGGCGTCCCCCCCGGTGGGCACTACCGGGCTGGTCGTGTCCTCCGGTGGCGCGGACCGGAGGAGCGCCTGCCGCGCCCTCGGGACCACCTCGACGGGCGGGTCGCTGCGGGGTGGCGGCGGCTCGGGACCGGACTGACGGCCTTCGGGTTCCACCAAGCCGGCGGCAAGCGCGGCCAGGGCATCGTGGGCCTGTTGCATGGTGGGGCGTTGTTCGGGGTTCCGCTCGAGCAGACGCAGCAGGACAGGGGTGAGCGGACCGGACTGTTCCGGCGGGGTGATCTCACCCGAGGCCACCTGGTGCAGCAGGGCGATGGAGTTGGTGATGTGCCCGAACGGCGGCATGCCCTCGAGTGCGGTGTAGAGCGTGGAGCCCAGGGAGAACACGTCCGACGGGAAGCCGGCACCCTCTCCCTGGGCGACCTCCGGGGCCAGGTATGCCGGGGTACCCACCAACAATCCGGTGGCGGTCACGGTGACCTCGCCGACGGCGTGGGAAATCCCGAAGTCGGTGATCTTGGCTGTGCCGTCGTCCGCGAGCAGCACGTTTCCTGGCTTGATGTCCCGGTGCACGATGCCCGCCCGGTGCGCGGCGGCCAGCGCGGAGGCGATCTGCCTGCCGATCCTGGCGACTGTGTCGGGCTGTAGCGCACCGTGGGCGAACAGAACCGTTGCCAGGCTCCTGGACGGCAGGTACTCCATGACCAGGCAGGGTTGACCGTCGTGCTCCACCACGTCGTAGACCGTGATCGCGTGTGGGTGGTGCAACCGGGCCGCGATGCGTCCCTCCCGCATCGCCCGGCGGTTGGCCTCGTCAGCGTCGGTCTCGCTCAGCCTTGCCGACGCCAACAGTTGCTTGATCGCGACCGTGCGGTGGAGGCGCTCGTCCTGCGCCCGCCAGATCACGCCCATCGCCCCGCTGCCCAGCCGTGAGGTCAGGCGGTAGCGTCCAGCGATGAGCTCGCCCTCGTCGGTCACTGCCAACCCCAGAAGACTGATGCGTGCCAACCTGCGTCCCCATGATGACCATCTCATGCCACGTCGTCCACGGCACGCCGACCCGGTTGCCTCAGGACACCCGGGCCAGCGCGCCGGTGTCGTCGATCTGGCGTCGGCGACCGTATCAGCGGCCGCTTCCCTGGTCTATGGTGTCCGCAAGGGGTGAGCGTGGTGTCCGGATCGGCATGGGGCGCGGCGGCGAGCGGGGTGGTCCGGGTCTGTTGGGGGGCGTTCGTCGTGGTGTGGATCGCAGGTGCGGTCTACAACGCGCGGCGGGCACCGGTGGTGCGGGTGCGCGGCGGCTACGGGTATGCGTGGGTGGTCGGGTTCGGGCTCGCCTGGGTCGTGTTCCGCCTCGTGCCGGGCAGCGCCTGGCGGTCGGTGACCGTACACGCGGACTGGTTGCGCGGGCTCGGCATGCTGGTCCTGGTCGCCGCGACCGGGTTCACGCTGTGGGCGCGCGTGGTGCTCGGCACGATGTGGTCGTCGTCCGCGATCGGCCGGGAGCGGCACGAACTGCGTACCGACGGGCCGTACCGCCTCACCCGGCATCCCATCTACACCGGCATCCTCGGCATGGTCCTCGGGACCGCCGTGATCACCGGGTTCGGGCCGTGGGGGGTGGCGTTCGTGATCGCCGTCATCGTGCTGCAGGGCAAGATCCACGCCGAGGAGAAGCTGCTGCGCTCGGTGTTTCCCGACCAGTACGAGACCTACCGCCGGCGGGTGCCCCAACTCGTGCCGGGCCTGCGTACGCTCGCTGGGTGGCGCCGGTGAGGCGCGCGGTTGACCCCCAGTCAGGGCGGGTGTCTGGCGAGCGAAGATCGGCCGGCGGGTACCTGGCAGGCTAGGCTGCCGGCGTGAGTCCAGCCGGGACGCCAGACATGGAGAAAACGGTGACCCAAGCGAACAAGACAGACTTCGCGGTGTACGCCCAACTGTCGGAGTCGGAGCAGCAGGCGATCGAGCAGGCGCTCGCCGCAATACCTGACGACGTCCTGTCGACGGGTGATCGCCCGTCGATCGAGTCCCGGATCCGGAATAGGCTGCAACGCGAGGGGTTCCTTGGCGAGGCAGGTCCGTTAGGGATGGGCGAGATTCCTCCGATGGCCTTCGTCGGTCGAGCGGTGGGGTGTCTTGCGACGAACTATGTGACGTTGCGCAGTATTTCTCACAACAAGCCTGCCAGCGTGGTAGCCGAGTCGATCGCAAAGGCGGTGGGGGACTGTGTCCGGGGTGGCACCGACGCGGTCAAAGCCGACATCCTGGCATGCCGGGACCAGGTTGCGAGCGCGCTGCGAGCGCTCGGGCTCTCGGCGCTGGGTGATGCGCTCCTCGGGGACGAGGCGCAAGTCCAGCGGTGGTGAACGCCGTTCAGCTCCCGGCCCTTCCCGACCCGTGACCTCCTTCGAGGAGGTCGAATATCCGCAGCCATGCGTCAGGGCTCACCTGGCCCACCACCGTCTCGCGGTCGACGCCGGTCCTGCGGAACGCGTCGGCCACCCGGCGTGAGGCGTACCGCCGGGAGAGCGATGCGTACAAGGACCCGCCGACCCCACTGAACCCCAACTCGACCGCCCGGCGGTACGCGGCGGCTTTATGTCTCGGCACCAGCGGCTCGCCACGACGTTCGATGTGAAGTACCCCGGCATCCACCCCGGGCACCGGGCGAAACTTTGTCCGCGCGATACGCCCGTAAAGCTCCCACGAGAACTCGGGCCAGGTTTGAACGGTCACCAGGCTCCACCGACCGTATGATCCAGTCCGTTTCCTGGCGTACTCGATTTGGGTGATCAGGGTGGCCGATCGGAGGGTGCGCACGCCCAGACACCGATTGACGATCGGCGTCGTCACCGAGAACGGGATGTTTCCGACCACCTTGAACGGTTCGTTCGGCAGTGTCGAGGTGAGGAAGTCACCCATGACTACGCGGATGTTATGCGAGGCACCGGTCCGCTTGGTGAGGTCTTCAGCCAGGCTCTCGTCAAGCTCATAGGCAATGAGTTCGCGGCACCGTGCGGCCACCGCGACGCTCAGCGCGCCGGTGCCTGCGCCCACCTCGACGACGAGATCGTCCGGGGTCACGTCCACCAGTGCCATGAACTCCGCCACGGAACTGGTTCCCCAGAGAAAGTTCTGCGAGAGCGTGCGACGCCGCAGGTCTCGTTCGGTACGCCGCCGAACCACCGCAGGGTCCTCCCATCGACGACGACTGGCTGGTCGGCCGTGCGCCGCACGGCCCGCAAAGCCGATCTTGCGGCATGCCGAGCATGGCGTCGTTGCTTCATCTTCTCTCGGGTCGGCGCAACGTTCCGATGACGACGGTGGCGTTCCGCTCGTCGGACCTGGCCACCCGTGGGGTCAGTCCGTTGCGAGCGAGCGTGTCGACGATCTGCGGTGCCTGGCGCTCGCTGGTCTCGACCAGCAGGTGGCCGTCCGGTGCCAGCCATGGCGGCGCCGCGACGGCCACCCGCCGCAGGACGTCGAGCCCGTCCGCGCCACCGTCGAGCGCCACCCGCGGCTCGTGTGTGCGGGCCTCCGGGGGCAGCAGCCCGATCGCCTCGGTGGGTACGTAGGGTGCGTTGGCGACCAGGATCCCGACGCGGCCCCGCAGCGTAGCGGGCAGCGGCTGGTAGAGGTCACCGTCGAACACCTGGCCACCGGCGGCGGCGACGTTGCGGCGGGCGCAGCGCACCGCGGTGGGGTCGATGTCGACGGCGTACAACTCGACCCGGCCCAGGGCCGCGGCCAGCGCGACGCCCACCGCGCCCGAGCCGCAGCACAGGTCGACGACGACGGCTCGGGGCTCGGCGAGAGCCTGGCCGACGGGGCTGTCGGCCGGGTGGGCGCGGGCGGCCCGGCGGGCGAGGGTGGCGGCCCGGCGGACGAGGAACTCGGTGCGGCGGCGGGGTACGAAAACTCCGGGGTCCACGGCGATCCGCAGGCCGCAGAACTCCGCCCAGCCCAGGACGTGTTCGAGGGGCAGGCCGGTGGCTCGCCGGTCCACCAGGGCGGCGAGGTCGGCCGGCGTCCGTGCCGCGGAGATGAGCAACCGCGCCTCGTCCTCGGCAAAGACACAGCCGACCGCCCGAAGCCTGCCGACGATGTCCTCGGCGACGGATCGAGGGCACGGTGAGGGGGAGGCTGACATGAGAGCCATCTTTCAGGCTCCACCGATCAAGGTGGTGGCGCAGGTGTGGGCTGGCAGGCTCCACCAGCCCGCGACGGTGAAGTGATAGCTTGCTGTCACTTCGGTGGTAGCGTCGGCGTTGTCGAGGTACCCGTCGACGGGAGGGTCACGATGACCGAGACGCCGGTGATGCCGTTGCACATGCAGCGCATCCAGTTCGGTCCGGTCGAGGAACTCACCCGGGTGCGGGAGAACGAGGGCGTGAGCCGGGTGGTGACGTCCCTCGGGAGCCCGGCCTACCTGGTGACCCGGTACGAGGACGTCCGTGAGGTGCTCTCCGATCCGGTTCGGTTCAGCAACGTCAACGTGCGGTTCCCACTGTCGATCGGACGGTTGCGTGAGGACGAGATCGCGAAACGGCGAGCCGGTCAGATGCTGGCTTTCGACCCTCCGGAGCACACCCGCCTGCGGCGGTTGCTGACGCCGGAGTTCACGGTGCGCCGGATGCGCCGGCTGCAGCCGCGGATCGTCGAGATCGTCGAGAGCCACCTCGATGATCTCGAGCGGGCCGGCCGAGGCGCCGACCTCGTCTCGACCTTCGCCCTGCCGGTCCCGTCGCTCGTGATCTGCGAGCTGCTCGGGGTGCCCTATTCCGATCGCGAGGAGTTCCAACAGCGCACCCGCCGCCAACTCGACGTGTCGTTGCCGATCGAGGAACGCATCGCGCTGCAGCAGACGGGTCGGGAGTACATGCGGCGGCAGGTCGCCCGGGCGAAAGCCTCGCCCGGTGACGACATGCTCGGCATGCTCGTGCGCGAGCACGGCGACGAGCTCAGCACCGACGAACTCGTCGGTATCGCCGGCCTGCTGCTGGTCGCCGGGCACGAGACGACGTCGAACATGCTCGGGCTGGGCACCCTCGCGTTGCTGCGCCACCCCGAGCAGTTGGCCATGGTCCGCGACGATCCCGCGCGGGTGGAGCCGGCCGTCGAGGAGCTGCTGCGGTGGCTGAGCATCGTGCACTCCGGGATCCCGAGGACCACGACCACCTCGGTCAACCTCGCCGGTCACCTCATCCCCGCCGGTGAGCTCGTGGTGTGCGCGCTGCAAGCGGCCAACCGCGACCCGGCGCTCGTCGCGGACCCCGAACGGCTCGATGTCACCCGTGGCGCACCGGGCCACCTCGCGTTCGGGCACGGGGTGCACCACTGCCTGGGAGCTCCGCTGGCCCGGATGGAGATGAAGGTCGCGTTCCCGGCCCTGCTGCGACGTTTCCCCGGCCTCGCCTTGGCGGTGCCCTTCGAAGAGATCGGTTTCCGCTCCTACCACATCGTCTACGGGCTGCATTCGCTTCCGGTCACCTGGTGAGGAAGGGGGACGCTTGGTATGCGAGTCGCCGCTGACCGCGACGTGTGCATCGGGTCCGGGATGTGTCTGCTCACCGCACCCGCTGTCTTCGACCAGGACGACGACGGGATCGTGGTCCTGCGCAGCGCGGATGTCGGTCCTCAGGACGCCGACGCGGCGCGCCGGGCGGTCGCGTACTGCCCGTCGGGGGCGCTGCGTCTGGTTGAGGGGTGAGCGACCCCCGACCTTCGCTGTCTCGCGTCGGCCCGCCACGTCGGACATGACGCCCGTCACCGTGCGGACCGGAAGCGGACGAGACCTGCGGGTCGACGCGGCACGCAACCACGAGCGCATCGTGGTCGCCGCGAGCCGGGCGTTCGAGGACGCCGGTCCCGCCGTGCCTCTCGAGGAGGTCGCGCGCCGGGCCGGCGTCGGCGTCGCGACCGTCTACCGACGCTTCCGCAACCGCGACCTCCTCGTCCGGGCGGTCTTCGAGCACATGTTCACCACCGAGATCGAGCCCGCCACGGCGACCGAGACCGACGACCCGTGGCACGACCTCGTCACCACGCTCGGGGCGACCGTCAACGCCCTCGCCAACCACCAGGTGGTGCTCACGCTTGCCCGTGAGGTGGGCGCGATCGACGTCGACACCGTGGACCGCTACCTACGTTCCATGGACCGGTTGCTGCGGCGGGCCCGCGAAGCCGGACTCGTACGACCCGAACTGCAGGCCCGCGACCTCGCGGCGGTGGTCGTGATGGCCCTGGCGACGGCGCACCGCGGTCAGCCCGACCGGGCCGACCTGCGACGCTACCTCGCACTGCTCGTCGACGGCCTGCGTCCGGCGTCGACCGCCCTTCCGGCCCCCTCGGCGTGCGGGATCCGAAGCTCTGGGGACGGATCCCCGGCAGGAGGGGTCCCGTCAGGAGGGGTCCCGTCAGGAGGGGTCCCGCCAGGAGGGGTCCCGCCAGGAGGGGTCCCGTCAGGAGGGGTCACAGCCGCGAAGTGCTGCGGACCACAGCCCGAGGCAGGCCGCGAGCACCGTGGCGGCCAGGGCGGCGATCGCGCCGCCGCCGTCGAGGTAGGCCCAGAGCAGGCCGACGAATGGCGCCGGCACGACGAGCGGTAGGCCCGCCCGGAATCGGCGGCCCAGCCGGCCCGCCGCGGCCGCCCGCTCGGCCGCTGCGTCGTCGGGTCGGCTCGGGTTGTCGGTGCGCCGGCCGCGCGGCTCCGCCCGCCGGACCCGGCCCGACGGGTAGAGCCACCGGCCGTCGACCCACGCCGCGGCCAGCCGCCCCCGGCGTGGGTCGCCGTGCAGCTCCACCACGGCGGGGGCCGGCAGCGTCACCAGCAGCGGGTCGAAGTGCACCGGGATCCACCGCCGGGGCGTGGACTCGGTCTCCAGCCAGGAGCGGGTGAGCAACCCCGACTGGAACCGGACCCGCCGCAGCGCGACCGGACGGCCGGGCAGCCGGCGCAGCCGGGCGCGGCGCAGCGGTTGCCACACGGCCGCGACGAGCACTCCGGCGGCGACCACCGCCGCGAACGCCACCCCGGAGGCCGCCCGGTCGGCGTCGGCCAGCACGAGGCTGCCCGGGACCAGGGGCGCCGCCGGGTCGGCGGGGTCGTAGGCGACCTCGGTGCGGGTGCCCACCGTGGCGGCGGCGGCGGCCAGGCGCACCCGGTCGGTCCGCTCGGCGCCGGCCGCGGGCCGCCAGCGCAGCGCGACGCTGTCGCCGTCCACCGCGACGATCTCGCCGACGGTGCGGGCGGTGGCCGCGCCGATCACGGTGTCGGAGCGGTGCAGCGTCAGCAGCGAGCTCACCCCGATCCCGGCGCAGGCCAGCAGGACGATCCCGGTGGTGGCCAGCAAGACGACCCCGGTGGTGGTAAGCGAAGAGGCCCTCGCCGCAGGGGTCACCGTGCGCATGGGGTGCTCAGGGCCTCACCTCGTGAACCCGATCCGGGTGTAGTCGAGGCTCGCGAACCCCGTGGCTCCGAAGTTCGCCACGTTCGCCCGCTCCGCCACCGCGTCCGGCCGCTGGTAGAGCACCAGCGAGTGCCCGATATTCCAGATCTCCTGGTCGGCCTGGTTGGCGAGCTGGATCTGCTTGGCCGGGTCCAGCTCCGCGTTCGCCGCATCGAGCAGCGTATTGATCTTTTCGTCGCCGATGTGGCCGTAGTTCTGGTCGACGCTGCCGGGCACCAGCTTCCAGATCCCGCTACCCGAGCTGATCGGGGTCGGGGTTTCGAGCCAGGAGAAGTGGGTGATGTCGAAGTCGCCCCGGTCGATGTACTGGGAGAAGAAAGTGTCGACCGGCACGGTCTGGATGTCGAGCTTCACGCCGATCGCGGCGAGCTGCTGCTGGACCAGGCTCGCCTCCTGGGCGCTCACCTGAATCTGGCTCGGGATGACGTCACGGATCACGAGTTGCTTGCCGTCCTTGGCCCGCGCGGCGCCCTGCTGCACCCAGCCGAGTCCGTCGAGCTCCCGCCTGGCCGCGTCCGGGTCGTAGGCGACGACCTGCGAGTGGTCCTCGTAGCCCCGTTGGCCCTGCACGTAGATGTGATTGCCCAGCGGGGTCGCGTCGGGGATGATCGGCCCGATCTGGGACTGCGTGATCACCTGTCGGTCGATCCCTTTCATGATCGCCAGCCGCAGCCTGGGGTCGGCGAGGATCGCGCCCGGCGCGCCGTTGACGGTGATGGCGCGGTAGTTGGGTCCCAACGCCTTGCGGATCACGGCGCCCGGCACCTGCCGGGCCTTCAGGAGGTTGCTGACGCTGGGGCCGATGTCCAGGAAGTCGACCTCGTTGTTGGCGAACGCCTCGGGCTGCGCGTCGGGCGGGATGGCGCGGAAGATGATGCGGTCCAGGCGCGGGCGGGCGCCCCACCACTTCTCGTTGCGGACCAGCGTGATCGTCTTGGCGGTGTGGTCGATGCTCTGGAACTTAAACGGGCCGGCGCTGGTCAGAGGGTGGTCGGTCCAGCCGGTGTTGAAGACGGTCGGGTCGCTGTTGGTCGAGCGTGGGTACAGCAGGGAGAATAGGTTCCTCCAGTCGGCGTACTTCTTCTTGAAGGTGACCCGCACCTCCCGGTCGTCGGCACCGGGCGTGACCGTGGCGATGTCCTCGTAGCCGGTGGTGCCCGCCACCTGGTAGGCGGGGTTGGTCCCGTTGAGCGCCTTGACCTGGGCGTCGAAGTCCTGCCAGGTGATCGGCGTCCCGTCGGACCACACCGCCTTCGGGTTGATCTTGTAGTCGATCACCTCGGGATCGGCTGAGACGAGCTCGGCGGAGGTGAGGTAGTCCGGATCCGGCCGCAGGTTGCCGGCCGCGTCGCTGGTGAACATGGCCGGCAGCAGGGCGGCGTCGACCTCCGCGTTGTCGGCGGGGGTGCCGTCGACCTGGTTGTTGTTGAACTGGGCGGGCATCGTTTGGAGAGGCCAGCGGAACGTCCCGCCGTCCTGCATCCGGGCGGGGTCGACCGGGTTGACGTCGTTGACCCCCTGCCCCTGGCCGCGCAGGTTCCCGATGCCACCGCCACCGCCGCAGCCCGTTGCCACCATCGCAACGGCGGCGACGAGGGCCGCCGCCCACCGACGTCTTCCTCGCATCACGTCGCCCTCCGCGACTGGGCGCCTTCCGCGACCCGGCGCCCCAACTGATCCACAAGATGTAGGTGACGGTCACAGTAGGTGCCCGCATCCGGGAGCAGGAACACGATTGGGTAACGGTCAGTCACAACACGTCGCGGGCCTCTGCGTAGTGGCAGGCCGCCTCGTGGTCGGGAAGGGCTCCGCGTCGGGTCAGCCGGGGTTCCTCCTGCACGCAACGGTCGCGCTGCCGCCGGTCCAGCGTGGCGAACTTCGGGCACCGGGTGCGGAAGCGGCAGCCCGCCGGGGGGTTCGCCGGGTCGGGCAGGTCACCCTCGAGCAGAATCCGCCGCCGGCGGCGCTCCCGCGCCGGATCGGGGATCGGGATCGCCGACAACAGGGCCTGGGTGTAGGGATGCTGCGCCGCGGTGAACACCGAGCCGGCCTCGCCGATCTCGACGATCGTGCCCAGGTACATCACGGCGACCCGGTCGGCGATGTGGCGCACCACCGCCAGGTCGTGCGCCACGAACAGGTAGGACAGGTCGAGCTCGGCTTTCAGCCCGTCCAGCAGGTTGATCACGCCAGCCTGGATCGACACGTCGAGCGCGGAGACCGGCTCGTCCAGCACCAGCACCTGCGGCCGCAGGGCCAGCGCCCGGGCGATCCCGACCCGCTGTCGCTGCCCGCCGGAGAGCTCGGCCGGGTAGCAGCTGGCCTGGCCGGGTCGCAGGCCGACCAGGGTCAGCAGCTCGGGCACGCGCCGGCGGATCTCCTGGGAGCCGGCGCCGTGCACCCGCAGCGGCTCGGCGACCACGTCTCCGATGGGCAGCCGGGGGTCCAGCGCGGCTATCGGATCCTGGAAGACGACCTGCAGGTCGCGGCGCAGGGCGAAGCGGCTCCTGCGGTCCAGCGTGGCGACGTCCCGGCCGAGGATCTCCACGCTGCCGGCCGAGGGTGCCCGCAGGTTGAGGATCTCCAGCAGCGTGGTCGTCTTGCCGCAACCGGACTCGCCGACCAGGCCGAGGGTCTCGCCTTCCCGGACGTCGAAGCTGACCCCGTCCACGGCGTGCAGGGTGCCGACCCGGCGGCGCAGCACGGTCCCCGTGGTCACCGGGAAGTGCTTGACCAGGTCCGTGACCCGCAGCACGACCCGACGCCGGGCCCGGGGCAGCCGCGCCAGGGCCGGCGTCACGATGGGTGGCGCCCCGAAGACCTCGGCGGCCCTCGGGCCGGTCCCGGCGAGCTCGCCGCTGCGGACACAGGCGGCCCGGTGCCGTGCGTCACCGTCCACCGACGCCAGCTCGGGCTCGGCCGCCCGGCACGCGGGCAGCGCCAGCGGACACCGCGGTGCGAAAGGGCAGCCGGGTGGCAGGTCCACCAGGGACGGCGGCTGGCCCTCGATCGGGACCAGCGGACGCTTCTCGCCTGCGTCCGGGCGGGGGACCGAGCCGAGCAGCCCGAGCGTGTAGGGCATCCGGGGCCGGGCGTAGATCTCCTCCACCCCGCCGATCTCCACCGCCCGCCCGGCGTACATCACCATGACTCGCTCGGCGATCCCGGCGATGACCCCGAGGTCATGGGTGATGACGAGGACGGCGGCGCCGGTCACCTCCCGCGCGGTCGTGAGCACCTCGAAGACCTGAGTCTGGACCGTGACGTCCAAGGCGGTCGTCGGCTCGTCGGCGATGATGAGGTCCGGGTCGTTGGCGATGCCCATCGCGATCA
Source organism: Pseudonocardiaceae bacterium (assembly GCA_039583705.1). GTDB lineage: Bacteria > Actinomycetota > Actinomycetes > Mycobacteriales > Pseudonocardiaceae > JAVKSM01. Next base: position 11,895 of record JAVKSM010000019.1, on the reverse strand, counting down.
CCGCCCGCTGTCGCATACCGCCGGAGAGCTCGTGCGGGAATGACCGGGCACGCGCGCCGGCGTTGGGAATCCCGACCAGGTCGAGCAGCTCGACGGCGCGGGCGGCGGCCGCCCGCTTCGACAGCGCGCGCCGATTGTGGATCAGCAGCGCCTCGGCGACCTGGTCGCCCACCGGATAGATGGGGGTCAGCGCCGAGAACGGGTCCTGGAAGACCATCGCGATCCGCCGGCCGCGGATCCGGGACAGCTCGGCGTCGGAGAGCCCGATCAGCTCACGGTCACGGAACCGGATCGAGCCGGAGACCCGGGCCTGCGGCGGCAGCAGGCCCATCACCGCCAGCGAGGACACCGACTTGCCCGAGCCGGACTCCCCCACGATGCCGAGCACCTCGCCCCGGGCGACCTCGTAGCTCAGCCCTCGCACGGCGTCCACCCGGCCGGCCTCGCTCGGGAAGGACACGGCGAGGTCGGTGACCGCGAGCACCGGGGCGTCAGCCCCGGGAGGCCCGGGCCCACGCACCTCCTCGGCGAGGGTCATCTCGCGCTCCCGACCGCGGCGGTGTCCGTGGGGGAGCGTCTGCGGGCACGTCGGGCGTTGGGGTCCAGGGCGTCCCGCAGTCCCTCCCCGACGAGGTTGACCGACAGCACCGCGAGGACGAGCAGGCCGCCGGCGAAGACGAACAGCCACGGGGTCGTCAGCGACGCCGTGCTGCCATCCCTGATCAAGGTGCCCAGGGAGACGTCCGGTGGCTGCACCCCGAAGCCGAAATAGCTCAGCCCGGTCTCGGCCAGCACCGCGCCCCCGACGGTGAGGGTCGCGTCGATGATCAGCAGTGAGGCCATCTGAGGCAGGATGTGCTGGAAGATGACCCGCCATGCGGGAGCGCCCATGAAACGGGCAGCGACGACGAACTCCCGCCGCCGCAGCGACATCGTCATGCCCCTGACGATCCGCGCCATGATCATCCAGGAGAACGCGGCGAGCAGTACGACGAACAGCAGCCACGACCTGCCGCGGAAGGCGGGGCTGGCGATCGCCAGGATGAGGAACGAGGGAATGACGAGCAGCATGTCGACCCCCCACATCAGGACCCGGTCGACCCAGCCGCCGAGGTAGCCGGCGGTGGCCCCGACGACGGCGGCCACCGACGTCGAGATCACGCCGACCAGCAGCCCGATGGTCAGCGACTTCTGCAGCCCCCGCATCGTCTGGGCGAACACGTCGTGGCCGATCTGGTCGGTTCCGAACCAGTGCCGGGCCGAGGGTGCCGCCAGGAACGCGGTGTAGTCGGAGGTCTGGTAGTCCCACGGGCTGATCAGCGGGCCGAGGAACGCCGCGGCGTACAGCAGCACGATCGCCACCAGACCGAGCAGTGCCGGGCGGTTCCGGAGGAAGCGCCGCAGCACCAGCCAGCGACGGCTGAGGATCGCGCCGGGCCGCGCCGCGGCCTCGACCGGACCCGCGGGATCCAGCAAGTCGGCGGTGGGCTCGACGGACGCCATGGTCGCGGCCTCAGCCCCGCACCCGCGGGTCGAGCACCGCGTAGAGCACGTCGGAGAGCCAGCCCGACAGCATGATCAACACAGCGACGAACAGCGTGACCGTCGCGACGACGTTCGTGTCGTTCTGCTCGACACCGGTGACGAACCAGTCGCCCATCCCGTACCAGCCGAATATCCGTTCCGTGAACACCCCGCCGGTGACCAGCAGCCCGAACCCGAACGCGAACAGCGTGGCCATCGGGACCAGTGCCGTGCGCAGCCCGTGCTTGACCAGTGCCCTCCTCCGCCGCAGGCCCTTGGCCTGCGCGGTGCGCAGGAAGTCGCTACCCAACACGTCGAGCATGGCGCTGCGCTGATAGCGGCTGTAGAAGGCGATCTGGCCCAGCGCGATCGTCAGGGTCGGCAGGACGAGGTGGCGCACCCGGTCGAGCAGCGCCGCGCCGAAGCCACCCTGGAACCCGGGGGTGGCCTCCCCGGTGAAGTACAGCAGCGTGGCGCCGGCGGAACCGTTGATCTCCAAGGCGCCGAACTTGAGCAGCACACCGAGCAGGAACACCGGGATGGACAGCAGCGCGAAGGAAAAGATGGTCGCCACGTAGTCGCCGAGCCGGTACTGGCCGATCGCGCTGGCCGCCCCGATGGCGACCCCCAGTGCCACCCCCACGACCGTGCCGATGAGGAACAACCGCAGGCTGACCCCGATCCGGCGGCCGAGTTCGTCGGTGATCGGGCTGTTGGTGACGGTGCGCCCGAAGTCACCGTGCGCGACCGAGCCGAGCCAGCCGACGAAGCGCTCCGGGATCGGTTCGTCGAGCCGCAGCTCGGCCCGCTTGGCCTGGATCGTCGACGCCGGCGGCGGCGGGTTGCGCATCTCGAGGCTGGCCAGCGGGTCGAAGGTCAGCGAGGCGAGGGTGTAGGCGAGGAACGTCGCGAGCAGGCAGAGGACGGCGTAGTTCACCAGTCGCCGCAGCAGGAACCCCACCACCATGCCTGTCCCTCTCCCGAGCCGTCGTGCCCGCTCGTGGACAGCGGAAGACTAACGCGGCGGCCGGCGCACGCAGGCCGGTGGCGACGGCTGGCGCCCCCGCGCGGCTCCGGTCGGCTGCTGTGGATCTGCGAACAGATGGCCACCCCGGCGGGTCCGCCGGGCAGGGGAGTCAGGTCTCGCCGTCGACGGGGTGGGGGGCTGGCAGGAGGGGCACAGCCCCCAGTAGGTGACCTCGGCCTCGCCGATCTGGTATCCGGCGCCGTCGGTGGGGGTGAGACAGGGGGCCTGCCCGAGGGCGCAGGGGATGTCGGTGATGGCCCCGCAGGACCGGCAGATCAGGTGGTGGTGGTTGTCACCCACCCGGGTTTCATAGCGGGTGGGATGCCCGGCCGGTTCGATGCAGCGCACCAGCCCGACCCGCTCGAAGGCGTGCAACACGTCGTAGACGGCTTGGTGGGACACCGCGCCCACCCGGGCGCGGGCCGCGGCGGTCAACTCCTCGGCGCAGGGATGCCCGGCGGCGTCGAGGGCGGCCAGCACCGCCAGGCGGGGCGCGGTGACCCGCAAGCCCACCGCCCGCAGCCGCGCGGCCAACTGCTGGCTGGCCGATTGCTCTGAGCGACTCAAAAAAACGACCTCTTGCATGGATGGTCCTTGCGGTTCCAGGGTAGGTCGAGAAGAAGGGAACGGCATCCGCCCAAGCGCCGGTGGTCGCGGCGGCCCAGGCCGGGCGGCACGCCGCAACCACGGTGAGGACGGTCGAGGGAGGTCGCCATGAGTGAGACGTCGCAGCCCACCGGCGCTGTCGCGCCCGGTGACGTGAACCGCCGGGTGGGTGTGGAGGTGATCCGGGAGCGCGGCGTGGACGTCGAGGCTCTGATCGAGAAATTGATCGACAACGCCGCCGCGGAGTTCGCGTCCACCTACTACTACTACTCGATCCTGCGGATGTACCTGGCCGGGCACGAGGACTACAAGGAAATCTGTGAGGACGCCCGCCTGGAGGACCGCCAGCACTACGAGCTGATCTTGCCGCGGATCTACGAGCTCGGCGGGTCGTTGCCCTACAGCCTGCACGAGTTCGCCGATCGGGCCGGGTGCCCCGCCGCTTACCTGCCGGGCACCGACAACGGCGCACACCCGCCGGCCGAGCCCCCGCCGGCCGCCGAGATCCTCACGGTCCTGCTGGAGTCCGAGCGGTGCGCGATCCGCTCCTGGCAGGCGATCTGTGACATCTGCGCGGGCAAGGATCCGCGCACCTACGACCTCGCCGCGCGGATCCTCAACGAGGAGATCGAACACGAGGCCTGGTTCATCGAGCTGCTCGCGATGGAACGCGACGGTCAGGTCCGGCCCTCCGGGCACTTCCGCCGTGGCGCCCCGGGTGAGGCCCCCTACTCCCGCAACCGGCCCTTTGCCCACGGCGGAAGCTGACCGACAGTGACCGGAGGCGAGCAGCCGGCTCGCTACCGGGTGACTTTTGAGTTGCCCACCGGAGAAACCCGCACCGTCGAGGCCGGCGGTGAGGAGTACGTCCTCACCGCCGGTCGCCGAGCCGGACTGGAGTTGCCCAGTCGTTGCGAAGTTGGCTGGGACCTCGCCTGCGCGGTGCGCGTGCTGTCCGGTGAGCTCGACCACACCGACGCCCGCCGCTACTACGACCAAGACCGTGAAGCCGGCTACGCGCTGATCTGCCGCGCCAAACCCCGCTCCGACCTACGGCTGCGAACCCACCAAGCCACTGCCATGCGCGACCACCGCTACGCTCACCATCTCCCCACCCCCCGTGCGGTGTGAGCCTCCCAACCAGGTCGCGGCGGGTGGTACTGGCAGCCAGGGACCCGGCGCGGTGGCGGCGGCAGGACGGTGGCTCACCGGGTCGATCGGCACGGGTCGCGCCCTGAAGTCCCTCCATATGCTCGATGGCGCCGCCGACAGGCGGGCCTATCGAGGACGGCGCCGCGCTGGCCGAGGCGGCCGCCGAACAGCTGGAACGATGGTCGGGTCGGTTGCTGGCTCCCGCCGTCGTGGTGGGCGCCGCGACCAACCTGGTACTGGTATGAACTGAGCCCCGCCACCGACCGCGGACCCGGTCGCTGTCCGTGGCGTTTGGTGCATCGAGGCCTGGTTACCCGGTGGGGGTACCGATGTCTCTACGGAGGGAGGGTGGTCGATGGATTCGCGTGTTCGCCGCACCGCCACGGCCGCGCTGGCTGCCGCCGTGACCGTCGCACCGGTCGCGTTCGCCACCACGGCCGCCGCGGCGCCACTGCACACCGCGAGCCCCACTGCGGCCCTCGCCCAGCCGTCGGCGATGAGCACCCATGAGCCGACGATGCTGGCAATGGCCCACCGCTACGCCACCGCGCTGCGTCAACTGCACGGCGCGACATTCGAGCAGGCGTTTCTGGCCGGGATGATCCCGCACCACGCTGCCGCGGTGGCCATGGCCCAACTCGAACTGGCCCGAGGCGCCCACCCCGAGGCCACGACATTGGCCCGGCAGATCATCACGAGTCAGGACCGCGAGATCACCGAGATGACCGGCTGGCTGCGCCAGTGGTACGGCCTGACGCCTGAACAGGCCGAGCGGCGGACACCGGCGGTGATCCAGATGCTGACCGCCCAGATGGACACGAGCATGCGATCGATGACCAGCCGGTTGGCGGCTGTGCCGGCTGGTCCGGGTTTCGACCGGGCGTTTCTGATGGCGATGATCCCGCACCACGAGATGGCCATCATCGAAGCCCGCACGGTGCCCGGTCACGCCTTCCACCCGCAGGTGGCGACGCTGGCCCGACGGATCATCGCCACTCAGGCCGCCGAGGTGCGGCAGATGCGCGACTGGTTGCGCGCCTGGTACGGCACCACCGGCTGACCGTCGGGGCGAGCAGCGCGCCGACACCGCCGCCACGGTCGCAAGCCGTGATGAGGAGTCCGCCGTGGCGGCGTTCGGCAGAAAGGAGCGCCGTCATGCCTCCCGCCTGGTTGACGATTCTGGCGTGGGTGGCGCTGGGCCTGGCCTTCGCCAGTGCCGCGATCATCCTGGTCGACATCTACGGTCGCGGCTACCGGCAGCACATGAAGGTCATGGAGATCGTGTGGCCGGTCACCGCGCTGTACTTTGGGCCGGCCGCTATTGCCGCCTACCGCGCCTGGGGGCGGCCGAAAACTGGGCGATGGCAGGCCGAGCACGGTGATCCACCGGACAAGCCCGGCTACGCTACCACCGCGGTCGGCGTGTCGCACTGCGGCGCGGGCTGCACCCTGGGCGACATCATCGCCGAGTTCGCCGTGTTCGCTCTCGGCGCCAGCATCGCCGGCTTCGCCCTGGGCGCCGAGTACGTCGGCGACTACCTCCTGGCCATCGTCCTGGGCATCGGGTTCCAGTACTTCGCCATCGCCCCCATGCGTGGTCTGGGCGTCCGCAAAGGGCTCGTCGAAGCCGCGAAGGCCGACGTGCTGTCGTTGTCGGCGTTCGAGATCGGCCTGTTCGGGTGGATGGCGCTGATGTACTTCGTGTTCTTCCCAGCACCCCACGTGCACCCGAATGCCCCAGTGTACTGGTTCCTGATGCAGATCGGCATGGTCGCCGGATTCTCCACCGCCTGGCCGGTCAACGTGTGGCTGATCCGGCGCGGCATCAAAGAAGCCATGTGACCTGTTCCTGGCGCGGTATCACGGTCGCCGGGTGGGGCGCGGAGCAACCGCGCACCACCCGCGCACACCCGTTGTGTGTGGTCAGGTTTGGTAGGACAGGACGGTCATCATGCCGGCGGCCTCGTGGTAGGCGTTGTGGCAGTGGGTGACCCACTGGCCGGGGTTGTTCGCCACCAGATCAGCCACGATGGTCTGTGCGGGTAGGACGATGGCGGTGTCCTTGCGGGGACCGTTGGGATCGCGGTTGGCGGTGCGCAGTGCGAAGGTGTGGCCGTGCAGGTGCATCGGGTGGTACATCGTCGTGTTGTTGGTGTAGCGCAGCCGCGCGTACTGGCCCTGGCGCACCGGAAGCGGTTGGTCGTCGGGTAGGCGCGGCCGTTGACGGTCCACCGGTAGGGCATCATGGCACCGCCGAGCACGAGATCGTGGGTGACGTCCGGGTTCCGTTGTGGCAGCACGGCACCGGGGTCCGCATAGGACAGCATCCTGCCGCCCAGTTCGGACGGATGCGCGTCCGGCGGCGGCGTACCCGTCCCCGTGCGCATCACACCGAGGGCCTGGCCGGTCTTGCCTTCGGCGAGGGCGACCAGCGGGAACACCCAGTTGCCCAGGGTGACCTCAAGGTCGTAGCGCTCGCCCATGGCGATCACCAACGTGTCCACCGTGACCGGCGCGACCGGATAGCCATCGGTGTGCGTCACGGTCAGCTGGTGCCCGCCCAACGCGACCCGGAAGGCGGTGTCACCGCCGGCGTTGATGATCCGGATCCGGGCCTTCTGCCTGGATTTGGCTGTGAACGTCGGGGGCGCGGCCGGCGCCCGGCCATTGAGCAGGTAGTAGGGGTAGGCCACGTCACCGGCGTCCCCACCCAACACCGGTGAGGTCATGTCCATCGGCGTCGACCCACTGCCTGACACCATCAGGCCGGACCTGCCGTTCATACCAGGCATCGTGGGCATGGTGGGCGTGGTCGAGGACCTGCCACCGGGATTGAGGTGCCCCGTTGTTCACGGACCACGGCCCGGACTCCAGGGTCGGGGATGTTGCGCAGTCCGGATCGCGCCCACGCCAGTATCGTGCCGACCCACCGCCGAGCACGGTGTGACCGACCGCCAGGGCGAACCCAACGGGTCTGCTCGCCCAACGGGTCTGCTCGCCGGTGATGTCGGGTCAGACACGGCGCGCATCGAGGAGGGGGCACGGTGAGGTTCGACCATCTCCCGTCGTTCACAACCGCGCAGAGGATCGAGGACGTCGCGCGGGACCAGTTTGGTCGCAGCGGTGTGGCGCAGGGGACGGGGCCGGGCACATCTGGGTGGAGCAGATCGCTGGCGAGCCGCTCAGCGGCTGGCGTGGATCCGCTCGATGATGCCACCGACTCGTGAGCGGTGCTCATGGACGGTGAACCCGTGTCGGGGCAGCTCGACCAGGGGCCGGCGCGTGAAGTGTTCTTCCCACACCGGCACGGTCACCGACTCAAGCATCCGTTGGGCGGCGCGCACGATCCGGGTATCCGCCGCGACGTGTTCGACCATCAGCAGTCGGCCACCCGGTCGCAGAACCCGCCCGGCTTCGGACAGCGCCGCCCCCGGGTCGGCCACCTCGCAGAAGGTGAAGGTGGAGACGACCGTGTCGAACGAGGCGTCCCCGAAGGGCAACCGGGCCATGTCCGCCCTCAGTGGAACGAACCGGTTCATGTTCGCGCAGCGCCTCCGGGCGTGGCACAGCCGGTCGAGGTCGAGGTCGACACCCACCACCCGGCTGCCGGGCGGCAGGAGGGTCAGGTTGTGCCCGGTCCCGGTTCCGAGTTCGAGCACCCGCCCCGAGACCCGGGCCGCCAGCCAGCGGCGCTCGTCAGTGAGCAGCAGTCGGTCGAAGACCGCGATGCCCCAGTCAAACCAGCAAGCCGCCGCGAGCGATCGCACCCGGGACGCCGAACGACGCAGAGGCCGCCCCGCCCAGCTCCTGAACTGGGCGGCGGCGTCTCGGCCCGCGTCTGCTCGCTCGCGCCTCGGCGCGTGCTCGACGGGTAATCCGGCAGCTCGCCAGGCCACGAATCCCCCGGCGACCTCCCTGGCGCCTCGGGCAGCGGGCAGCTTGCTACGCACCGCATGCTGACACAGGTACACCGCCGTCCGATCCGGCCATAGCGCATGACCCAGCGCGGAGGCTCGCCGCGCATTCGTCGGCGTCCCATACCGAGACCGCTCCCAACCCGTACGCAGATCCAGCAACCGCACCTCACCCGCCGCGAGCAGTTCCCACACCCGCGCCGGCTCGACTCCGCGATCCGCAGCCCGCCGGGACGACCGCCCAGCGGCGAACCAGCCCATCGCGGCCATCCGGCCAGTATGTCCCCAAGGGCGGGGTGCGCCCCAGGGCCTCTACCCGCAGCCGGAGGGGTGGCAGGTTGACGGCGTCGGGCAGGGCGCCGCGGGAGAACCGCCCGGCTCCCGGACGCCGGTCCCTGGATGTCGGTCACGGTGGGCGATGCTGCATGCCTTGGGCGGCTTCCAGCCCCGCGGGGGTGCAGCGGGCACACTCCAGGCCGTTCGTGGCGCCCGTCGCGAGCGCGCACCGTCGTGTGGGTCAGGGGGTGCCGACCGGCTCGCCGCCGCGGCGTGACGGGTCGAGGTCGCCCTCGGCCCGCAGGGTGTTTCCGCGCGGTCCCCAGTCGGCGAGCATCGCCATCCGGTCGCCGCGCACGGTCGCCGTGCGCCACTTCACAGGTTGGCGGTTCAGGCAACCCGTGCGCTCGATGACCAGGCATGCAGCAGCGCGCGGCACGGTCAGCATCTCCCGGGTGACCTTGTCCGGCACTGCGGCGGTGATCCGCTCGCGGCCGCCGGTGAGCTGCACCCCGCACCGGATGGCGAGCTCGTTGTAGAGGCCGCTGCGGGTGAAGTCGGCGTCGAGCAGCGGTGACGCCAGGCTCGCCGGCAGCCAGATCCGATCATGCGCCAGCGGTTCCTCCCCGGCCCACCGCAGCCGCTCCAGGTAGACCAGGTCGGCCTGGTCGGACAGGCCAAGGCGCGCGGCCGCCGGGCTGCGCTCGACGCGCAGCGCGAGCACGTCGCTGCGCTGCCGCATGCCTCGTGCCTCGACCTCTCGGAACAGGCTGTAGAGGCTGCCCAGCGGCTGCTCGATCGGTTGCTGGGCGATCCAGGTGCCCCGGCCACGAGCGGAGTCGAGCACCCCGGAGTCGCGGAGTCGTCGCAATGCCTCGCGGACGGTGTGCCGGGAGACCCCGTACTGCTCAACCAGCTCCAGCTCGGTGGGGAAGCGCTGCGCGAAGGCGCCGGTGCCCAGCCGTCGGCGGAGGTCCTCCTGGACCTGTGCCCACAACGGCAGCGGGCTGCCGCGGTCAACTGGGAGGATGTGGTCGCGGCACTGGTTTGCTTTCCTCCGCGTCGCCGCAGGACCGCGCGTGCTACGCCCGCAGCTCCGGCAGGACGTGCTCCCCGTAGGTCCGGATGGTGCCGCGCGGGTCCGTGCCCGAGATGTTCATGAGCACGATCGCGGTGGCGCCGAGTTGCGCCATAGCGCGGATCTTGCGCACGTGGGAGGCGGGATCCGAGGAGATCAGGCCCATGGTCGTGAACCTCGCATCGGACACCTCCTCGCCGCCCGCCCGAACCTGCGCCGGGTCATGGATGTCCTCGCGATAGTTGGCGTCGACCAGCGTGCCCTTCCACTCCCGTGCGCCCTCCAGCGCCGCCTCGTCGGAGTCGGCCCATGCGACCAGGCCCTGCAGGATGACCTCGCCGGGCTCGCGGCCGGCTTCCTCGCAGGAGCGGCGGTAGGAAGCGATGACCGCGGGTGCCTTCCGCGGATCGGCCAGCGTCCACACCCCGTCGGCCACCCGGCCGGCGACCGCCGCCGCCTGCGGACCGAACGCGGAGAGGTAGACCGGTGGGCGGTGCTGCGGCCTCATGTAGAGGCGCGCACCGGTGGTGCGGAAGAACTCCCCTCGAAAGTCGACGGTTTCCCCGTCGAGCAGCCGGCGCACGATGGTGAGAGCCTCCTCGGTGCGCGCCAGCTGGTCCGCCGGCGAGGGCCAGTCCAGGCCGGCGGGGACCTCGTTCATCGCCTCGCCGGAGCCCGCGCCGAGGAAGGCCCGGCCCGGCGCCAGGGTCTCCAGCGTCGCCACCTGCTGTGCGAGGACCACCGGGTTGTAGCGGTGGATCACGCTGGTCACGCCCGTGCCCAGGGACACCTCCCGGGTGGCCTGCGCGGCGGCTCCCAGCCAGACCCATGCGTTCCCGCAGTGCGCGGGGGCGGGATCACCGGGCGGCCACCACGGAGCCAAGTGGTCGCTGCAGCAGACACCGTCGAAGCCGGCCTGCTCGCACTCGACCGCCTGCTGGAGCAGCTCGGGCGGCGAGAACCGCTCGTGGCCGAGCGAGGCGATGTAGGCCGGCTGGCCGGGGCTGCGTCTGCGTGCCCACAGGACGCCGCGGACGGACTCGACGAGACCCATACCGTTGCCGCTACCCGTCCCCCGCGACGGAGAAACGGAGAAACAGTCGCCAGCCTGCGGGAGGCGGCGCCCCCATGACGGGGTGACGCGGCGGGTAGGAGTTACTGCGCGCCGGCCGCGAGGATCGGGTGGCTCAGCGGGCGAACGGTCGGCCCCCGGGGGGTGGGAGCGCAGGCTGAGGCGCTTGAGCGGGTGGCCGCGGACTCAGAAGGGGTGATCACCAGGCCGTCTGCGGTGCGCCCTGGCTGCGGCGGGTCCGCGCCGTCGCGGATCGCCCGCACCGCAGCGCGCAGCCGATGCGCGACCGCGGCGGAGAACCGTAGCTGGGTTCGCCGACCGAACACGGCGACCCCAGCCGCACCACTGGGTTCGGATTGGCGCTCGTCGGGAGTAGGTCCGGATCCGCAGTTCCACGCCGCCGCTCGGCAAGGTCCTTGACCACCTCGTATACCAGCTTGCCCTGCTCCAGGTGCCCGTCGAGGGTCTGGTAGCCCCAGGCCCAGATCCGCTCGCCATCGCGCGTCTCGTCCACCACCTCGGTGACCCGCACCCCCATGAGGAAGCGCAGCGCCAGGAACCGGCCTTCGAGCAACACGTCCCGCCCGAGCATCTCGTCGTCCGGCCGGGAGAGTGCCCGGATGATGCGGGGGTCGGAGAACTCGTACTCCCGCACCAGCCGCAAGCGATCTCCCAGGCCTCACCCGGCACCGGCGGTCCGCCCGCCTCGTGGCCGATGAGCGCTCGAGGGTTGTCGACGTGCCAGTTCCCCGGCCGCCACGGCGTCGGCGCGTCAGCCTCGTCGTAGTTGACGGCCCGGTCCCCGCAACCCGTCCAGTGCGGCAGCGACGTCGACGTGCCCCATCAGGGCCTCCCGCATCGGCTACCTGCTCTCGAACTTCCGCGCCGTGTCTCCGAACAGCCAGAACATCGGCGGCCAGAGCCCGACGAACAGCGCCCGACGAACAGCGCCCGACGAACAGCGCCCGACGAACAGCGCCCGCCGCTCGGCGTTGCCGCGTTCCTCCTGGTCCACCGTCTGGGCGCGAATCCCCAGCGCCACACCCAGGCCGATCGAACCGAAGGAGGCCGCGTGCAGCGCTCCGCTGACCGACCCCACCCGGCGGAGCACCTTTCCGATCGTCACGACAGGCACGGGGATACCTGGAAGCCGGCCAGATCGAGTCCCGCGCCGCCGGCCAGCACGGCTGCCTGCGGTTCGAGATCGAGCCCTGGGCGCGCGTCGGCGACCGGCTCGCCCACCTCC
>JAVKSM010000018.1:0-35476 GCA_039583705.1 Pseudonocardiaceae bacterium | reverse complement strand
CAGTCTGGTCACCTTCCGGTGAGCAACTCGACGACCGGCGCCATCTCCCCGAGGAACGTGGCGTTGACGCTGATGTAGGCCCCCCGGCGGCCATCAGGACCGGGGTGTGCTGGTCGCCGTCGAGCTCGCGGGTTGGCCAGGACGAACGTCCCGAGCCGACGGCTTTATCTAGCTCAGGCACGAACGTGACGAGAGGAGATCGCGCAGGACGAACCGCATGATCCCGCCGTGGCGGTAGTAGTCGGCCTCACCGGGCGTGTCGATCCGCACCACCGCGTCGAACCCGACGTCCTGCTCGCTCCCACGGTGAGCGACGACGTGCACGGCGCGGAGCAGCCCGTCGTTGAGCCCGGTGATCCCCGTGATGTCGTAGGTCTCGGTGCCGTCCAACTCCAACTCGGCCGCCGAGCAGCCCTCCGGGAACTGCAGCGGCAGCACGCCCATGCCAATGAGGTTGGAGCGGTGGATCCGCTCGAAGGACCGCGCGATCACGGCCCTGACGCCGAGCAGCGCGGTGCCCTTGGCCGCCCAGTCCCGGGATGATCCGGAGCCGTACTCGGTACCCGCCAGCACCACCAGCGGCACCCTGGCTTCGGCGTAGGACATCGCCGCGTCGTAGATGGTGGACTTTTCCCCGTCGGCGAGGAAGTTGCGGGTGTAGCCGCCCTCGACGCCCGCGCCGTTGTTCTCGTCGGCGAGCAGCAGGTTGCGCAGCCGGATGTTCGCGAACGTGCCGCGGATCATCACTTCGTGGTTACCGCGACGTGACCCGTAGGAGTTGAAGTCGCGGCGCGCCACGCCGTGCTCGGACAGGTAACGCCCGGCGGGCGAGTCCGCCTTGATGGACCCGGCAGGAGAGATGTGGTCGGTGGTCACGGAGTCGCCCAGCAGCGCCAGCACCCGCGCGCCCGTGACGTCGGACACCGGCTCCGGCTCGGCGTCCATCCCCTCGAAGTACGGTGGCTTGCGGACGTAGGTGGACTCCGGGTCCCACTTGAAGGTATCGCCCTCGGGGGTGGGCAGCGACCGCCACCGCTCGTCGCCGGCGTAGACGTCGGCGTAGTCGGTGGTGAACATCTCGGCTGAGACCGCGGTGGCGACGACCTCCTGGATCTCCTGCGGCGAGGGCCAGATGTCGCCGAGGAAGACGCCCTTGCCGTCGGTTCCGGGGCCCAGCGGCTCGCGGGTGAGGTCGACGTCCATCGATCCCGCCAGGGCGTAGGCGATCACCAGCGGCGGGCTCGCCAGGTAGTTCATCGTCACGTCCGGGTTGATCCGGCCCTCGAAGTTGCGGTTGCCCGAGAGCACGGCGACCGCCGACAGACCGTGCTCGTCCACCGCCGCCGAGACCTCCTCGGGCAGCGGGCCGGAGTTGCCGATGCACGTCGTGCAGCCGTACCCGACGAGGTGGAAGCCCAGCTTCTCCAGGTAGGGCAGCAGCCCGGACCGCTCGTAGTAGTCCATGACGACCTTGGAACCCGGCGCCAGCGTGGTCTTCACCCACGGTTTGCTCGTCAGGCCCTTCTCGACGGCGTTGCGGGCCAGCAGCGCGGCGCCGACCATCACCGACGGGTTGGAGGTGTTCGTGCAGGAGGTGATGGCGGCGATCACCACCGAACCGTGGTCCAGCTCGACGCTGGTGCCGTCGGCGAGCGTCACCGACACGGGGTTGTGTGGCCGGTCCCGGTCGACGACGACGGCGGTCGCGTCCCGGGGGGCGTCCTCGGGCGAGGAGTGTGTCGCGGTCGGCGCGTCGGACGCGGGGAAGGACTCGGCGGATGCCTCGTCGACCTCGCCGCGCCTGGCGCCGTCGGCCCAGACCTGGTCCGACAGCGAAGCGCGGAAGGCGGCCTTGCCGTCGGAGAGCGGGATGCGGTCCTGCGGTCGCTTCGGGCCGGCGATCGACGCCACGATCGTGGAGAGGTCGAGTTGCAGCGTCTCGGAGTAGGCCGGTTCGGTGTCAGCGTCGTGCCAGAGGCCCTGCTCCTTGGTGTATGCCTCCACCAGGGCGAGCTGCTCGTCGGAGCGGCCGGTGAACCGGAGGTAGCCAAGCGTCTCGGCGTCGATGGGGAAGATCGCGCAGGTCGAGCCGAACTCCGGGCTCATGTTGCCGATGGTGGCCCGGTTTGCGACCGGCACCGTGGCCACCCCCGTGCCGTAGAACTCGACGAACCTGCCGACGACCCCCCGCTTGCGGAGCATCTGGGTGATCGTCAGTACCAGGTCGGTCGCCGTCGTCCCGGCCGGCAGCTCGCCGTCGAGCCGGAACCCGACCACCTGCGGGATGAGCATCGAGACCGGCTGGCCCAGCATCGCCGCCTCGGCCTCGATGCCGCCGACGCCCCATCCGAGCACGCCCAGGCCGTTGACCATCGTGGTGTGGCTGTCGGTGCCCACGAGCGTGTCCGGGTAAGCCTGCCCCCGTCGGCTCATGACGACCCGGGCCAGGTGCTCGATGTTCACCTGGTGCACGATCCCGGTGCCGGGTGGGACGACCTTGAGCTCGTCGAAGGCGCCCTGCCCCCACCGCAGGAACTGGTAGCGCTCCCTGTTCCGCTGGTACTCCAGGTCCACGTTGTGCGCGAAGGCGTCCGGCCGGCCGAAGACGTCGGCGATCACCGAGTGGTCGATGACGAGTTCGCTCGGTGCCAGCGGGTTGACCCGCGACGCGTCGCCGTCCAGCTCGGTGAGCGCTTCCCGCATGGTGGCCAGGTCCACGATGCACGGCACGCCCGTGAAGTCCTGCATCACCACCCGTGCCGGGGTGTACTGAATCTCGGTGGCCGGCTCGGCGGACGGGTTCCACGCTGCGAGCGCGCGCACGTGCTCGTCGGTCGTGGCGCGGCCGTCCTCGTTGCGCAACAGGTTCTCCAGCAGGACCTTCAGGCTGAACGGCAGCCGGTCGGCGCCGGGCACCGCGGAGAGCCGGAACACTTCGTAGGCGCTGCCACCGACCCGCAGCGTGTCGCGGGCACCGAAACTGTCGACGCTGGTGCTCCTGGTGCTCCTGGTGCTCCTGGGCGCGTTCACTGGCGGCCTCCTCGTCCTCGTCCTGGTCTGGCGCGGGTTCCGGGGACTTCCAGGAGTCTCGCGCACACCGTGCCGGGGTCCGGCGCCCGCACGGCGCCCGCACCAAAACAGTACGCTCGTACTGTAATATGCCGGTGTCGGCCGCGAGCAGGACGTCACCGATCTCGACACGGCGGCGGATCGCCGGGGCCTCGTCGCCGGGGCTGGCGGCCGGGCCGGCATACCGGAGTGGCGGCTGTTGCAGGAGGTAATCCTGCTGCTGCCGGTTCACAGCGCCCACACCGGCGCCGGGGTTCGCTGCCGGTGGCGGGCGCCGGCCCGTCGGGTGAAGCTCGTCCTCAGGAGGACCTTGTGACCGTGCCCGAGCCGCAGCCGCCGGCGGCGCAGAGCACACCCGAGCCGCAGCCGCCGGCGGCGCAGAGCACACCCGCCCGGGACGGCGCGCTGCTCGAGCGCACGGTGTTCGAGGTCAAGCGGGTCATCGTCGGGCAGGACCGGCTCGTGGAACGGATGCTCGTCGGGCTGCTGTCCAGAGGACACCTCCTGATCGAGGGTGTGCCCGGGGTCGCCAAGACACTGGCGGTCGAGACCTTCGCCCGGGTCGTCGGCGGCTCCTTCGCGCGGCTCCAGTTCACCCCGGACCTCGTGCCCTCCGACATCCTCGGCACCCGGATCTACCGCCAGGGCCGCGAGGAGTTCGACGTCGAGCTCGGCCCGGTGGTGGCGAACTTCGTGCTCACCGACGAGATCAACCGGGCGCCGGCCAAGGTGCAGTCCGCGCTGCTGGAGGTGATGGCCGAGCGGCACGTCTCCATCGGTGGCCGGACCTTCCCGATGCCCGAGCCGTTCCTCGTGCTGGCGACCCAGAACCCCATCGAGAACGAGGGTGTCTACCCGCTGCCGGAGGCACAGCGCGACAGGTTCCTCTTCAAGATCGTCGTTGACTATCCGACGGGTGAGGAGGAGCGCGAGATCGTCTACCGGATGGGCGTCACGCCGCCGCTGCCGCGCCAGGTGCTCAGCCCCGCCGAGCTGGTGCGGCTGCAGGGCGTCGCCGCACGGGTGTTCGTGCACCACGCCCTGGTCGACTACGTGGTGCGCCTGGTGCTGGCCACCCGCACGGCGGCCGAGCACGGCCTGACCGACGTCGCCGGCTGGGTCGCCTATGGTGCCTCGCCACGGGCGTCGCTGGGGATCGTCGCCGCGGCGCGGGCGCTGGCCCTGGTCCGAGGCCGGGACTACGTGCTGCCGCAGGACGTCGTGGACGTCGCGCCGGACGTGCTACGACACCGCCTGGTGCTCTCCTACGACGCGATGGCCGACGGCGTCCCAGTCGACCACGTCATCACGCGGGTGCTGCAGACCGTGCCGCTGCCGCAGGTCTCCGCCCGCCCGGTGCCAGCCACCACCGGGGCGAACGGCCGGGTGGAGGTCGCGCTGCGGGCACTGGAGCTGTCCGTGCGCCAGCGGTTGGACGGGTTGCTGCAGGGCAACCACCTCGGGCTGGTGCCCGGCCCGGGCACCGACGCCGGGGAGGCGCGGATCTACCAGCCCGGGGACGACGTTCGGCGGATGGACTGGGCGGTCACCGCGCGCACCACCGAACCGCACATCCGCGAGACGGTCGCCGACCGGGAGCTGGAGACCTGGGTCGTCGTCGACCTGTCGCCGAGCCTGGACTTCGGCACCGCGGCCTGCGAGAAGCGGGACCTGGCCGTGGCCGCGGTGGCTGCGGTCGCCCATCTCACCCGCGGCGGCGGCAACCGCATCGGGGCGGTGGTGGCCACCGGCGAGCGGACCGTGCGGATCCCGGCCCGCAGCGGGCTGGCCTACGTCCGCGCGCTCATCCGGCAGGTGGCGCTGACGCGCCCTGCCCCGGAGGGCACCCGCGGCGACCTGGCGGCCGCCCTGGAGAAGTTGCGTCGCCCGCCCCGGCGCCGCGGGCTGGCGGTCGTCGTCAGCGACTTCATCGGCCCGCTGGACTGGGAGCGGGTGCTGCGCGGGCTCTCGGCACGGCACGACCTGCTCGCCGTGGAGGTTCTCGACCCGCGCGACCTCGAACTGCCCGAGGTCGGCACGGTCGTGCTCGCCGATCCGGAGTCCGGCCGGCAGCGGGAGGTCGTGACCACCCCGGTGCTGTGCCGCGAGTTCGCCGCCGCGGCCGCCGCCCACCGCGAGCAGGTGGCTGCGGCCCTACGCCGCTGCGGTGCGGCGCACCTGGTCCTGCGCACCGACTCGGACTGGATTGCCGACGTGGTGCGTTTCGTCGTCACCCGCAAGCGCCACCTTTCGGGGGGCGGCCGGTAGGGGACGCGTACCTCGATGCCGCTCGCGGTGAGCAGCCGGACCACCTGCCGGCCCAGCGCACCCGTACCCCCGGTCACCAGGATCGTCGACACGCCCATCAGGCTGCCACCGCGCGCGGTGGCGCCATCGTGACGGTCCGCAGCGCGTCACGGCTAACCTCGCCCGTGATCGAGGTGGCCGAAGGAGGCAAGCGCGTGACGCGATCGGTGCTGGTGACCGGCGGCAACCGGGGGATCGGGCTGGCCATTGCGCGGGCCTTCGCCGAGGCGGGGGACGCCGTCGCGGTCACGCACCGCGGCTCCGGGGCTCCGCCCGGTCTGTTCGGAGTGCGATGCGACGTGACCGACGCCGGGCAGGTCGACGCGGCGTTCCGGGAGGTGGAGGACGCGCACGGGCCGGTCGAGGTGCTGGTGTCCAACGCCGGGGTGACCGACGACACGCTGCTGCTGCGGATGAGTGAGGAGCAGTTCACCCGGGTGCTCGACGCCAACCTCACCGGTGCCTTCCGGGTGGCCAAGCGGGCCGCGTCGGGGATGCTGCGCAAGCGCTGGGGGCGCATGGTCTTCATCTCCTCGGTCGTCGGGCTGTCCGGGGCGCCCGGCCAGGTGAACTACGCGGCGAGCAAGGCCGGGCTGGTCGGCGTCGCCCGCTCCATCGCCCGGGAGCTTGGCTCCCGCAAGATCACCGCGAACGTCGTGGCACCCGGTTACGTGGCGACCGAGATGACCGCCGAGCTCACCGACAAGCGGCGGCAGGAGATCATGGCGTCGATCCCGCTCGGCCGGCAGGCGGACCCGAGCGAGGTGGCGGCGGCTGTCATCTGGCTGGCCTCCGACGCGGCCGCCTACGTGACGGGTGCGGTCATCCCGGTCGACGGCGGCCTCGGCATGGGGCACTAGGGCGTGGTATGGATCAGGACTGGAGGAATCCCTGATGACCGGATTGCTGAACGGCAAGCGGCTGCTCGTCACCGGGGTGATCACCGACGCCTCGATCGCGTTCCACGTGGCGCGGGTCGCGCAGGAGCAGGGTGCCCGGGTGGTGCTCACCGGGTACGGCCGGATCCGGCTCGTGGAGCGGATTGCGACCCGACTGCCGCAGCCGGCGCCGGTGGTGGAGCTCGACGTCCAGGAAACCGGGCAGCTCGACAGCCTGGCCGAGCGGGTGGGCGAGCACGTCGACGGGCTGGACGGGGTGCTGCACTCCATCGGCTTCGCGCCGCCGAGCTGCCTGGGGGAGGGGGCGTTCCTCGGCGCGCCGTGGGCGGACGTGGCCACCGCGCTGCAGGTCTCGGCATTCTCGTTCAAGTCGCTGGCGGTGGCCTGCCTGCCACTGCTGGGGCCGGGCGCGTCGATCGTCGGGATGGACTTCGACAACCGCCAGGCGTGGCCTGCCTACGACTGGATGGGCGTGGCGAAGTCGGCGCTGGAGTCGACCTGCCGCTACCTCGCCCGCGACCTCGGCCCGAAGGGCATCCGGGTGAACCTGGTGGCGGCCGGTCCGGTTCGCACGATGGCCGCCAGGTCCATTCCGGGCTTCGCCGCGTTCGAGGAGGCGTGGGACGCCAGGGCGCCGCTGGGCTGGGATGTCGGCGACCCGGCGCCGGTGGCCCGCACCTGCTGTGCGTTGCTCTCGGACTGGCTGCCCGCGACCACCGGTTCCATGGTCTGGGCCGACGGCGGCTTCCACGCCATCGGCGCCTAGCCAGGTCATGCTGGTCCACCAACCCGGTGAGGACGGCGTGATCCAGGTCGACGCGCTGCTGCTGCTGTCCTTCGGCGGACCGGAAGGACCCGGCGACGTGATGCCTTTCCTCGCCCACGTCACGCGCGGCCGGGGGGTGCCGCCGGAGCGGCTGGCGGCTGTCGCCCGCCACTACCTGCACTTCGGCGGCATCTCGCCGATCAATGCCCGGAACCGGGCGTTGCGTGCGGCGCTGCGGCGGGAGTTGCCTGGGCTGCCCGTCTACCTCGGCAACCGCAACTGGCACCCCTTTGTCGGGGACACCGTCGCCGAGATGGCCAGGGACGGGGTCGGCCGCGCGCTCGTGCTGGCGACCAGCGCCTATGGCGGGTACTCCGCGTGCCGCCAGTACCACGAGGACATCGCTCGGGCCCGTGTCGCCACCGGGGCTCGCGCGCCCGAGCTGGTCAAGCTGCGGCACTTCTACGACCACCCGCTGTTCGTCGCGGCAGTCGCCGACGCCGTGCGGGCCGCCTACGCGGAGCTGCCCGCGTCGCGCCGGCAGCGGGCTCGGCTGGTGTTCACCGCGCACTCGGTCCCGGTGGCCGCCGACGAATGGGCGGGACCGCCCGCGGAGGGTGGCCGGCGGTACTCGCGGCAGGTCGGCGAGGCAAGCCGGCTGGTGGCGGCGGCTCTCGGGGGAGTCGAGCACGACGTGGTGTGGCAGTCCCGGTCGGGTCCACCGAGCGTGCCCTGGCTCGGGCCCGACGTCGTCGACCACCTGCGTGCGCTGCACAGCTCCGGTACCCGTGCCGTGGTCCTCAGCCCCGTCGGCTTCGTCAGCGACCACATGGAGGTCGTCTGGGACCTCGACGTCGAGGCACGAGCGGTGGCCGACGAGCTCGGGATGGCTTTCGCCCGGGCTGACACCGCCGGCAGTGACCCCAGGTTCGCCCGGATGGTGGCCGAGCTGGTGGCTGAGCACACCGCCGACGCCGCGCCGTGCCGGCTCTCGGCGCTGCCGGCCTCGGGTTCGGGCCGCGACGGGACGCCGTGCGCCCCGGAGTGCTGTGAGCCCGGCCGCCGCCCGGCCCCACCGGAGTAGCGCGGTTCAGTGCCGACCGGCGCTGCCGGCGAGGACCCGCACCGCCTCGGCCACCGCGCCCAGCCGGGCGGTGCGTACCGCCGAGGCCAGCGGCCGCAGCGCCGTCGAGCGGGCGCAGGCCGCCGAGGCCGACAGCGCCCCGCCCGGCGCGTCGGCCGAGGCCGCGGTGAGGATCGCGTCCACCTCGTCGGCCTGCTGCAACACGCGCAGTGACCGCTGCGGCATGCCGTCCGGCCAGATCGACCGAGGCAGCGCCCGCAGCGCCGCCGCGATCTCCTCCCGCACCCCGGGCCGGTGCCGCGCCACCCCCAACTCGGTGAGCGTGAAGGCCGCGAGCCGGGTCTGCTCCCGCAGCTCGTGCTCCGCCTCGGCGACCGGGATCGGCGGGACGGGCGGCACGTCCGGGACGCGGTACACCGTCCAGCGCAGCACGCCGTCGGCCACCGGCGCCGCGACGATGCCCAGCCCGGCGCCCGACAGCAGGACACCCTCGCCGCGGCTGATCGCCGCGACGGTGAACCCGCCGACGCGGGGTAGCCCGCGGGTGTCCCCCGGCACCGGGAGCACCAGCTCCGCCGCGGTCGACCCGGCGGCGCTGCCCCGGCGCAGCGCCGCCAGCAGCGCCGCCGGTGCGGCTCCCGTCCGGTCCGGGGCGGGCAGGTCCAGGGTCACTGCGGTGGCCTCGTCGGCGGCGACCACGTCGTGTGCGTCTGACCAGGGCACGAGCGCGTCGAGGAGGTCGTCGGGCGCGGCAGCGCCCGCCAACCACGCAGAGGACCACACCGTCATCGTCGCGCTCGGGCAGGACACGGCCCAAGGCTAACCGCGGGACCCCGACGTGACACCGCAACGGCCGGAAGTCCCTGAAGGGTGTGGTGGAGCGCGTCCCCGGGCAGACTGGACTTCGACACCCGGTGGCGAAGCGGCCCACGGCGGGTGTCCGTTATGGAAGGATCAGGTGTGTGACGGCGCTCATCTGGCTGGTCGCGGGGATCCTGCTCATCGCGGCCGAGTTGTTGTCCGGGGCGTTGGTGCTTCTCATGATCGGGGGTGGCGCGCTGGCGGCGGCGGCGGCCGCCGCCGCCGGTGCCACGGTCGTCATCGACGTGATCGTCTTCGCGGTGGTCTCGGTGCTCCTGCTGCTGGGCGCCCGACCGGCGCTGCGCCACCGCGTGCACCATGGTCACGGCGCCAGCACCAACGTCGACGCGCTGGTGGGCGGACGAGCCACCGTGCTGACCACGGTGGACGCACACGGCGGCCGGGTGAAGATCGGTGGCGAGACATGGTCGGCCCGCGCCTATGACCACGACGAGGTGCTCGAGCCCGGTTGCAGCGTCACCGTCATAGAGATATCGGGTGCAACCGCAGTCGTCTGGGGAGGGCCGTAGGAATGAACCCGGGAAGCGTCGCAGCGGTCGTTGTCGTGCTGCTCGTCGTGCTGCTGGTGGTCATCGTGCTGGTCCGGTCGGTGCAGATCATCCCGCAGGCTCAGGCGGCGGTGGTGGAGCGGTTGGGTCGGTACAAGGCGACCCAACCGCCCGGGATCTGTTTCCTCGTGCCGTTCTTCGACAAGATCCGGGCCCGGATCGACCTGCGTGAGCAGGTCGTGTCCTTCCCACCGCAGCCCGTGATCACCGAGGACAACCTCACGGTGTCGATCGACACCGTCGTCTACTTCCAGGTCACCGACCCCAAGGCCGCGGTGTACGAGATCAACAACTACATCATCGGCGTCGAGCAGCTCGCCACGACGACGCTGCGTAACGTGGTCGGCGGCATGAGCCTGGAGCAGACGCTGACCTCCCGTGACCAGATCAACGGCCAACTGCGCGGCGTGCTGGACGAGGCCACCGGCCGCTGGGGCATCCGGGTGGCGCGGGTCGAGCTCAAGGCCATCGACCCGCCGCCGTCGATCCAGGACTCCATGGAGAAGCAGATGCGGGCCGACCGCGAGAAACGCGCGATGATCCTCACCGCGGAAGGCCAGCGGGAGTCCTCGATCAAGACTGCGGAAGGCCAGAAGCAGTCCCAGATCCTCTCGGCCGAAGGCGCCAAGCAGGCTGCCATCCTCGCCGCCGAAGCCGACCGGCAGTCGCGCATGCTGCGGGCGCAGGGTGAGCGCGCCGCGCGCTACCTGCAGGCGCAGGGCCAGGCCAAGGCCATCGAGAAGGTGTTCGCGGCGATCAAGGCCGGAAAGCCGACGCCCGAACTGCTGGCCTACCAGTACCTCCAGACGCTGCCGCAGATGGCGCAGGGTGAGGCGAACAAGGTGTGGCTGGTGCCCAGCGACTTCGGCAAGGCGCTGGAGGGCTTCACGCGGATGCTCGGGGCTCCCGGCGAGGACGGTGTCTTCCGCTACCAGCCGAGCCCGGACGAGGGGTCAGGGGTGCGGCCGGAGGATGACGACGAGTCGGTCAAGGACTGGTTCGACACGACGACCCCGTCCGAGATCCGGCAGGTGGTCGCCGCCGCCGAAGCCGCCGCGCGCCAGGAGGTGCCACCACCCCACGAGCCGTTCCCGCGGTTCCCTCCCGAGCTCCCCGACGGGAACGGCGCGCACTCCCGCGCTGCCGCCTCGCCGGAGCGCAGGCCCGCGCCGGACCCGCGGGAACCGGGGCGGGGGGAACCGGACCGGGAGGAAGGGTCGCCGACCCCGCCCCACGGGCTTGCGCAGCAGCAGCCGGCGCCGCCCGGTTTCCCGCAGCGACCCCGGCCATCGGGCACGGACAGCGGGTCGGACAGTGGGTCGGTCGGCGACACCAGGGCAGGAAAGCAGGGAGCGGTCGAGCCATCCGGCCAAGGGGCAGCCGACGAGGACGTCCCGCCCGGCTACCCCCAGCCGCCGCAGCACCGCGGCTGAACGTGTGGGTGGCCGATTTCGGTGTCCCCGCGACGGCCACAACGATGCGGGGACCCGCGCGGCCCGGCGGCGGCCCCGTTGCTTCCGCTGGCCCAGCATGCCGCGGCGGGTGCGGGCGAGGCGGTCCGGATCGCGGGGCGCTCGCTGGACTACGCCCAGCTCGCCGCGCTGGCCGCCGACCTCGTCGGCGAGGTCGGCGGGGCGACCCGGGTCGCCGTATGGGCCACCCCTGGCCTGGAGACCTGTGCGGCCGTCGCCGGCGCCCTGGCCGCCGGAATCCCGCTCGTCCCGGTCAACCCCAGGATCGGCGGCCGGGAGTTGGCCCACGTGCTCGCCGACAGCGGCGTCGACCTCGTGGTCTGCGGGCCGGGCACGGACCTGCCGGCACCGCTCGCCGCGCTCGACCGGATCGAGGTGCGGCTGGACGGTGTGTCCGCTGGCGGGCACACCCTGCCGCCGGAGCCACCCCCGGAGACCCCGGCGCTCGTCCTCTACACCTCCGGCACCACGGGGCCGCCCAAGGGCACCGTGCTGCCCCGCCGCGCCGTCGCGAGCAACCTCGACGCGCTGGCGCAGGTCTGGGAGTGGACCGCCGGGGACGTGCTCGTACACGCGCTGCCGCTGTTCCACGTCCACGGTCTGGTCCTCGGCCTGCTGGGGCCACTGCGGCTCGGCGGCCAGCTGCACCTCCTCGGCCGGTTCACCGCCGCGGCTGTGGCGGGCGAGCTCGCCGCCGAGGCCACGATGGCCTTCGGCGTCCCCACGATGTACCACCGGCTCGCGCTCGACGCGACGGCCGACGCCACGGTGGCGGCGGCACTGCGCCGGGCGCGGCTGCTGGTGTCGGGCTCGGCGGCGCTGCCGATCGGTGACTCCGAGCGGATCACACGGGCCACCGGCGCCACCGTGATCGAGCGGTACGGGATGACCGAAACCCTCATCGTGTGCGCGGCCTACGCGACCGGCCCGCGCCGACCCGGGACGGTGGGGCCGCCGCTGCCGGGCGTCGAGCTGCGGCTCGTCGCCGACGACGGGTCCGAGCTCCGCCACGGTGAGCAGACCCCGAGCGAGATCGAGGTCCGCGGGCCGAACCTGTTCCTCGGCTACCTCAACCAACCGGTGGCCACCGCCCGCGCCTTCCGCGGCGGCTGGTTGCGGACCGGTGACATCGCCACCCGCGACGCCGAGGGTTCGCTGCGCATCCTCGGGCGGCGGGCGACCGACCTCATCTCCTCCGGCGGTTACCGGATCGGCGCTGGGGAGGTCGAGACCGTCCTGCTCCAACATCCCGCGGTGGCCGAGGCCGCGGTTGTCGGCGAGCCGGACGACGACCTCGGCGAGCGCGTCGTGGCCTGGCTCGTCCTGGCCCCCGGCGCGCACCGACCCGGCGAGCGGGAGCTCGCCGACCACGTCGCCCAGGCGCTCGCGCCGCACAAGCGGCCGCGTGCCGTGCGCTGGCTCGACGCCCTGCCCCGCAACGAGCTGGGCAAGGTGCTCAAGAGCGAGCTGTCAGGGTGAGCCCTCACGGCGGGCTCTGGGCGCGGAGCGGGGCGGGGGCGGGCGACGCCGGGCGGGCCCGCTCGTAGGCCCGGGCGGCCCGCAGCACCAGGGCGTCAGCGTAGCGGGCACCGACGAGCTGCAGACCCACGGGCAGGCCCTCGCCGGTCAGCCCACACGGCACGGTCACGGCCGGCTGCTGGGTCATGTTGAACGGGTAGGTGAACGGCGTCCAGCTCGTCCAGCGGGGCGCCGGCCACCCGGACGGCACCTCCCTGCCGACCTCGAACGCCGGGATCGGCAGCGTCGGCGTGAGCAGTAGGTCGTGACGTTCGTGGAAACCGCCCATGAGCTGACCCAGCGCCGTCCGGGTGGCGGCGGCAGCCAGGTAGTCCAGCGCCGAGTAGCGGGCGCCCTGTTCGCAGACCTGCACCAGCGCCGGATCCATCCGGGCCCGCCCGGTGGCGTCGACGTGCTCGACGACCTTCGCGGCGCCGGCGAACCACAGCACGCAGAATGCCTCGACCGGGTCGGCGAAGCCCGGGTCCACCTGCTCCACGCGGGCGCCGAGCCTGGCGAACACCTCGGCGCCGGCCCTGACCGCGGCGGCGACCTCGGGATCGACGTCCACGTAACCGAGCGAAGGGCTGAACGCCACCCGCAGCCCTTCCACCCCGTCCTCCAGCGCCTCCCGGAACGAGCCGGACGGCGGTGGCAGCGCCGCGGCGTCACGGCTGTCCGGCCCGGCCAGGACGTCGAGCAGCAACGCCGCGTCTGGCACGGTGCGGGTCATCGGCCCGGCATGGGCCAGCGTGCCGAACGGGCTCGCCGGCCAGTGCGGGACCCGGCCGAAGGTGGGCTTGAGAGCGACGGTCCCGCAGAACCCGGCCGGGATCCGCACCGACCCGCCGCCGTCGGTGCCGACGGAGAGCGCCCCCATGCCCAGGGCGAGGGCCGCCGCGCTGCCGCCGCTCGACCCGCCGGCGGTCCGCGACGGGTCCCACGGGTTGCCGGTAGAGCCGGTGCGGGGGCTGTCGGTGACGCCCTTCCATCCCAGCTCCGGGGTGGTGGTCTTGCCCAGCAGGACCGCGCCGTGCTCCCGCAGCCGGGCGACCGGCGGCGCGTCCACCGTCCACTCCTGGTCGGCCGAAATCGTCCACGAGCCACGCAGCGTCGGCCAGCCGGCGGTGAGGAAGACGTCCTTGACCGACGTGGGCACGCCGTCCAGCGCGCCCCGGGGCTCGCCGCGCCGCCAGCGCCGCTCGGACTGCCGGGCCGCGGCCAGCGCGCGGTCGGCGTCGACCAGACAAAACGCGTTGACCAGCCGATCGAGGGATCCGACGCGGTCCAGCGCGTCCCTGGTGGCTTCGACGGGGGAGGCCGTGCCGGTGGCGAAGGCGGTGAGCAACTCGGTGGCGCTCAGGTCGGCGGTGTTCATGGTCTGGAGGTCACGAATCCCAGCCGTTTGTCAACCACGTTGCGCAGCGGCCGGCCCTGGGCATACCGGACCAGGTTGTCGCAGAACAGGGCGGCCAGCTCGGCGCGCCAACCGTGGGCGTCCCCGGACATGTGCGGTGAGACCAGTACCCCCGGCAAGGTCCACAGCGGACTGTCAGCAGGCAGTGGCTCGGCGGCGAAGACATCCAGCGCGGCACCGGCGATCGTGCCGGCACGCAGCGCCGCCACCAGATCCTCCTCCACGACCAGGCCGCCCCGGGCGACGTTGACCAGCCGGGCGGTTCGCCGCATCCGCGCCAGCATCGAGGCGTCGATCGCGCCGCGGGTCGCGTCGGTCAGGGGCGCGGCCAGCACGACGTAGTCGGCGTCCGGGAGGAGCTCGGGCAGCCGGCTCGTGGCGAACACCTCGCCCAGGTCGGGGTCCGGGCCGTCGTCGCGCCGACCCACCCCGCGCACCCGCATCCCGACCGAACCCAGCAGCCGGCCGATCGCGCGCCCGATCGGGCCGGTTCCCACGACCAGGGCGCTGCGGTCCCGGATCGGTTCGGTCTCCCGGTGCCGCCAGCACTGCTCGCGCTGCGACTCCACGGTGGTGGGCAGATCCTTGGCGAAGGCCAGCACCAGGCCAAGGACGTACTCGGCGATCGGCGTCTCGAAGACCCCCCGGGAGTTGGTGAGCACCACCTCGGAGGCGACCAACTCGTCGAACAGCAGCCGGTCCACCCCGGCACTGGCGGTGTGGATCCAGCGCAGAGCGTCGGCCGCCGGCCACGCCGCTGGCAGCGCCGTGGACGTCCAGTCCCAGACCATCAGCACGTCGGCGCCGGGCAGCGCCGTGGCGAGCCGCTCTGCGCGGCAGTAGTGCAGGTGCGCCCACCGCTGCCAGCCGTGCCCGCGCGGCGGGCGGTCGTCGGAGTGCAGCACGACCACACGGGGCGGGTGTGGGACGGCCATGCTCGCCTTCGGGAGGGGGAGGGCTGCTGGCAGGTGGGGCGTTGACACGCTAGGAAGTCATCGTATGATTGTCAACAATCGGCGGCCTACTAGTTCGACCGATCCCCACCTGCGTCGAGGCGGAACCCAGCACCCGGCTTCGGCGGCCGAGCTTTCCCCGAGCAACCGGAGGTCGTGCGCAGATGGCGAGGCTGATGTCCATCACGCTGGAGAAGCGTGGCGTGAGCTGCGTGGCCGAACTGCTGGACAAGGATGCGCCGCGCACCTGCGACGCCGTGTGGGCGGCGCTGCCCCAGGCCGGCGAGGCCTACCACGCGAAGTACGCCCGCAACGAGGTGTACGCGATGGTTCCCCGGTTCGGTCCGCAGGTCGGCCTGGAGAACCCGACGGTCACACCGATCCCCGGCGACGTCGTCTACTTCTCCTTCACCGCGGGTGTGCTCGACCGCTCCTTCAAGGAGGAGAAGGGGATCGCAGGGCTCCCCGGCGTCATCGACCTCGCGATCTTCTACGGTCGCAACAACCTGCTGGTCAACGCCGATGTCGGGTTCGTACCCGGTAATGTCTACGCCTCCGTCGTCGACGGCTTGGACGTCATGGCCGAGGCGTGCAACGACGTGTGGCGCTCGGGCGGGGTGGGGGAGCGCCTGGCATACGCGCGGCTCCCCAGTTGATGGCGGGTCGACATGCCGACGGACATCTCGGTCGCGTTCGTCGAGCCCCAACTGCCGGGGCAGCACGGTCTCGGAGTGATCGCGCCCTTCGACTTCGCGTTGGACCGCGAGCTGTGGCGGTGGGTGCCCGACGACGTGTCGCTGCACCTGACGCGGCTGCCGCACACGACCACGCCGGTCACCGTGGAGATGGCCAAGGCGATCAGCGACACCCGTGCGGTCTGGCGGGCCACCCGTGACGTGCTCACCCCGGAGCCGACGGTGGTGGCCTACGCCTGCACCTCGGGCAGCTTCGTCCACGGCGCCGCCGGGGAACGGCGCCTGGCCGCGACGATGGTCGCGGCCGGAGCTCCCACCGCGGTCACCACCTCGGGTGCCGTGGTCGACGCGCTGGCCGAGTTCGGGGTGCGCCGCCTGGCGTTGACCACGCCCTACATCGACAGCGTCACCGGCCTGCTCGGCTCGTTCCTGGCCGAGTGCGGCGTACGCGTGGTGGCCAGCCACGGGCTTGGCCTTCTCGACCGGATCTGGAAGGTCTCCTACCGGGAGGTCGTCCAGGCCGTCTGCGCCGTCGACCGGCCGGAGGCAGAGGCGATGTTCATCAGTTGCACCAACCTGCCCACCTACGACGTCATCCCGCACCTGGAGCGCGTCCTCGGCAAGCCGGTGCTCACGGCCAACCAGGTCACGATGTGGGCCGCGCTGCGGGCGATGGGACGACAGGCAGCCGGAGCGGAGCAGTTACTCGTCCAGCACACCCGCCCGAGCGCCGCTTGAGGGACGGAGGGGAGTGAGGATGGTGGGGACCACGAGGCACACGGTGGGACTGCTCTACCCCGGCTACAGCGCCGAGGACGACTACCTCGCACTGGCCCGGCTGCTCGGGCCGGACGTCGCCCTCCCGCTGGTGCACACCGCGATGCCGGTCGACGCCCACCGCGTGGACGCGCTGCTGGAGATCGGCCGCGACGAGGTGCTCGCCGCAGGGGTGGCCGAGCTGGTCGCGCAGGATGTGCACGTGGTCGTCTGGGCCTGCACCTCGGGCAGCTTCGTCCTCGGCTGGGACGGCGCGAGCGCACAGGTCGCCGCGCTCGCCGCGGCGGCCGGGCGACCCGCGACGAGCACCTCCTTCGCCTTCGTCGAGGCCATCAGAGTACTCAGGCTGAGGCGGGTGGCGGTGGCCGCGACCTATCCCGCCGGCATCGCCGAGCGGTTCGTGGCGTTCCTGGGCCGCTCCGGGATCGAGGTCGTCGGCATGTGCAACCGCGGCATCGTCACTGCGGCCGAGGTCGGAACCCTGGGCCAGGCGGAGGTGCTGGCCTTGGCTGTCGCGGGCGACCGCCCTGACGCCGATGCGGTGCTGCTGCCGGACACGGCGCTGCACACGGCGCGGGTGCTGGAGGAGTTGGAGCGGCGGGTCGGCAAGCCGGTGCTCACCGCCAACCAGGTCACGGCGTGGTCCGGGCTGCGGCTTGCCGGCGACACCCGCCCGCGACCCGGGCTCGGCGCGCTGTTCCTGCCCGCCACTGCCGGGAGTGCTTCCCGTGGCTGAACGACCGGCCGGACCAGCCGGACCAGCCGGGCCAGCCGCTGGGCCACTCGCTGACCTACAGCCGGTGAACCGCGAGTCGACGGCGGCGATCATCGCCCAGCAGCTCCGCTGGGCGATCATGCGCGGCTCGCTGCCGCCGGGCGCTCAGATGGGGGAGACCGACCTGGCCGCCCGGCTCGGGGTCAGCCGCGGGCCCTTGCGGGAGGCGATGCAGCGGCTGGTGCAGGAGGGGTTGCTGCGCGGCGAGCGCCACCGCGGGCTGTTCGTCATCGACCTGCACGAGGACGACGTGCACGACGTCTACGCGGCGCGGCTCGCGGTGGAGCAGGCGGCGGTACGGCTGGTGCTGCGCGGTGACCGGGACGACGGGCTGGTCCGGCTCGGGCAGGCGCAGCGCAGGCTCGCAGCCGCAGCCCGGGTACCGGACCCGGTGGCGATGGCCGATGCCGACCAGCACTTCCACGAGACGCTGGTCGCCGTCTCCGGCAGCCCCAGGCTGCAGCGGATGGCGCAGACGCTGCTGGTCGAGACCCGGCTGTGCCTCGCGGCGTTGCAGCGGACCGGCCCGGACCCGGCCGACCTGGTCGCCGAGCACGAAGCGCTGCTGGCCGCACTGCTCGCAGGCGACGCGGCGCGCGCCCTCGCCCTGCTGGAGGCGCACATGGCCGAAGCCGTCTCCCGTCTCGTGCCGTCACGCCCGCTGCTCCTGGCTCGCTGAGAACGGCGGGGCGGCCTCCTGCCGGCTCCTCTGTGGCGAGGGGCTCACATGGCGACGGCTACGTACTTGGTCTCCAGGTACTCGTCGATGCCGACGTCACCGCCCTCCCGGCCGAGCCCGGAGTGCTTGATGCCGCCGAACGGCGCGCCGGCGTTGGAGACCATGCCCTGGTTGAGGCCGACCATGCCGGCCTCCAACTTCTCGCTGACCCGGACGGCCCGCGCGAGGTCGCGGGTGTAGAGGTAGCTGACCAGCCCGAACTCGGTGTCGTTGGCCTGCGCCACCGCGGTGTCCTCGTCGGTGAAGGTGCTGATGGGGGCGACCGGTCCGAAGATCTCCTCACGGGTGAGCCGGGCGTCGCTCGGTACGTCGCCCAGCACGGTCGGGCGGTAGAAGTACCCGTCCCCGGGCACCACCTCGCCGCCGGTCACGACGCTGGCGCCGCGCCGCGCCGCGTCCTCGACGAGCTCTTCGACCTTCGCGCGAGCCTTCGCCTCGATAAGGGGTCCGACCTCCACGCCCTCCTCGGTGCCACGTCCGATCGTCATGCTCGCCAGCCGCTCGGCGAGCCGGCTGGTGAACTCCTCGGCGACCCCGGCATGGACGTAGAAGCGGTTGGCCGCCGTGCACGCCTCTCCGATGTTGCGCATCTTCGCCAGCACCGCCCCGTCGAGCGCGGCGTCGAGGTCGGCGTCGTCGAAGACGAGGAAGGGGGCGTTGCCACCGAGCTCCATCGACGTGCGCAGCACCTGCTCGGCGGACTGCTCGAGGAGCAGCCTGCCCACCTCGGTGGAGCCGGTGAACGACAGCTTGCGGGCCCGCCCGTCCCGGATGAGCGGCTCCATGACCTTTCTGGTGCTGGTCGTCGTGATGATGTTGAGCACCCCGTCGGGGAGGCCGGCCTCGGCGAGGATCTTCCCCAGCATGAGCATCGACAGTGGTGTGAGCGCCGCCGGCTTGATGACCATCGTGCAGCCTGCCGCGATGGCTGGACCGATCTTGCGGGTGCCCATCGCCAGCGGGAAGTTCCACGGCGTGATGAGGATGCAGGGCCCGACCGGCTGGCGCATCACCATGACCCGTCCCTTGCCGTTGGACGCGGTGGCGAACTTCCCGCCGATGCGCACCGCCTCCTCGGAGAACCACCGGAAGAACTCGGCCGCGTAGCTGATCTCCGCCTGGGACTCCGCCAGCGGCTTGCCCATCTCCAGCGTCATGAGCAGGGCGAGATCCTCGGCGCGCTCGGTGACGAGCTCGAAGGCGCCGCGCAGGATCTCCCCACGGTCCCGCGGCGGCGTGGCGGCCCACGAGGCCTGGGCCGCGGCGGCGGCTTCCAGCGCGGCCATGCCGTCCTCGGGAGAGGCGTCGGCGACCGAGCACAGCGGCTTGCAGGTGGCCGGATCCTCCACCTCGAAGGTCCGGCCCCCGCTGGCTTGTCGGAAGCCGCCGCCGACGAGCAGACCGCTGGGCACGGCCTCGATCACTGTCCGCTCACGGTCGGTGTCGCTCATGGTGGGCAGGCTCCTTCTCGTTCCGGCTCCGGCTCCGACGCTACCGGGGGGCTTGCGTTTCAGCAGATTGTCGACAATCCTACAAATTATGCCGTCACCTCCTGCCGAGGACTCGCCCAGGTCCCAGCCCGTGGAGCCCCGGCACGCGCGGTTGTCGCCGGCGCTGCAGCAGGCGACCGCGGTGCTCGCCGCCCGCGGCGAGGGCGTGTACCTGTACGACGAGGCCGGCCGGCGCTATCTCGACTTCACTGCCGGGATCGGGGTGACGAGCACCGGGCACTGCCACCCGCGGGTCGTCGCGGCCGCCCAGCGTCAGGTCGCGACGCTCATCCACGGCCAGTACACGACCGTGATGCACCGTCCGCTGCTGGCGCTCACCGAGCGGCTCGGCGAGGTGCTGCCAGCGGGCCTGGACTCGCTGTTCTACGTCAACTCCGGCAGCGAGGCCGTCGAGGCCGCCGTCCGGCTGGCCCGGCACGCCACCGGCCGGCAGAACGTCGTGGTGTTCGCCGGCGGGTTCCACGGCCGGACGATGGGTGCCGCCGCGCTCACCACCGCGGGGGCGAGGTTCCGGGCCGGCATCGGCCCGCTCATGCCGGGGGTGGCCGTGGCGCCGTTCCCCTACGCCTACCGCTACGGCTGGAGCGGTGCCGAGGCCACCCGCTTCGCGCTGCGCGAGCTGGACCACCTGCTGGCGAGCGCCAGCCCGGCCGCCGACACCGCCGCGATCCTCGTCGAGCCGGTCCTCGGGGAGGGGGGGTACGTGCCGGCGCCGGACGGCTTCCTCGCGGGGCTGCGGGAACGCGCCGAGGCGCACCGCCTGCTGCTGGTGGTCGACGAGGTGCAGACCGGGTTCGGCCGCACCGGGCGCTTCTGGGGCCACGAGCATGCCGGCGTCCGCCCCGACATCCTGATCACCGCGAAGGGTCTCGCCAGCGGTTTCCCGCTCTCCGCGATCGCCGCGCCGCGCGAGGTCATGGCCAAGGCCTGGCCGGGTTCGCAGGGCGGTACTTACGGCGGCAACGCGGTGGCCTGTGCGGCCGCGCTGGCGACCCTGGACGTCATCCGGGACGAGGGGCTGGTGGCCAACGCCGCCGAACAAGGCGCGCGGCTGGTGGAAGGACTGCGCAAGGTCGCCGTCGACCACCCGGTGATCGGGGACGTGCGGGGGCTGGGGCTCATGGTCGGCAGCGAGTTCACCACGGCTGCCGGCGAGCCGGACCCGGTGACCGCCGCCCGTGCCCAGCAGGAGGCCGCGACCCGGGGGCTGCTGCTGCTCACCTGCGGCCCGGCCGGCAACGTCGTGCGGATGATCCCGCCGCTGATGGTGAGCGCCGCGCAGGTCAACGCGGCCATCGGGCTGTGGGCAGCCGCCGTGGCGGCTGCCCACAGCGGTTGACGCCGGGCGGGACCTATGCTCGCGCTGGTCGTCGGCGGTGCGGAGGGGCACCCGGCGGTGAGGAGGGGTCGTGGCCGCCGCGTCCGGTCCGCTGGTCGGGGTGCGGGTGCTCGAGCTGGCGGGCATCGGCCCGGGTCCCTACGCGGCGATGCTGCTGGCCGACCTCGGCGCGGAGGTGCTGCGAGTGGACCGTCCCGGTGGGGCGGACGCCGCGGTCGGGCTGGGCGGGCGCCCGCGGACCGCACTGCTGTACCGCAGCCGGCGCTCGGTGGTGGTCGATCTGGGGCGCCCGGAGGGCGCCGCCGTGGTCCGACAGCTCGCAGCCCGTGCCGACGTCCTCATCGAGGGTTACCGGCCGGGAGTGGCCGAGCGGCTCGGCGTCGGCCCGCAGGACTGCTGGGCACACAATCCCGCGCTGGTCTACGGCCGGATGACAGGCTGGGGCCAGGACGGCCCGCTGGCCGGCACCCCTGGGCACGACATCACCTACCTCGCGCCGACCGGGGCGCTGCACGCCATGGGTCGCCGCGGTGGTCCGCCGGCGGTGCCGCTCAACCTCGTCGGTGACTTCGGCGGCGGTGGCATGCTGCTCGCCCTCGGCCTCCTGGCCGCGCTGCTGGAGGCCCGCGACTCCGGCCACGGCCAGGTCGTCGACGCGGCGATCGTGGACGGTGCCGCGTCGCTCATGACGATGGTCTACGGCGCGCTCGCGGGCGGCTGGTGGCGTGACGAGCGGGGCGTCAACCTGCTCGACACCGGCGCCCCTTTCTACGACGTCTACGAGACCGCCGACGGCGGCTGGATGGCGGTGGGGGCGCTGGAGCCCCAGTTCTACCGGGAGTTCCTCCGGCTGCTCGGGCTTGACGAGGCTGACGCCCAGCGCGACGAGGTGTCCGCTTGGCCGGCGCTGCGGCAGCGGATCGCCGCCGCGTTCCGCGCCCGGACCAGGGAGGAGTGGGCGCGGGTGTTCGAGCCCAGCGACGGCTGCGTCGCCGCGGTGCGCAGCCTGGCCGAAGCCCCCTGTCACCCACACCTGGCGGCGCGCGGCACGTTCGTCGTCCTCGACGGCGTGGTGCAGCCGGCGCCGGTGCCCCGGCTGTCCCGTACGCCCGGGGCGGTGCAGATGCCACCGGCCCGGGTGGGCGAGCACACCGAGGCGGCGCTGCGGGAGTGGGGGATAGCCGACGTGGACGCCCTTCTGGCCGCCGGGGTGGCCGTGCAGGCATAGCCGCCGGGCTGGGTCGGCTGGCGCACCCGACCACATTCCCACTCAACGTGACGGACTTGAGGGCTGAAGCTGTCAGGGCACGCCCGGTTCCTAGGGTGGGGACGTGCTGATCCTCGTCCGCCATGGGCAGACGGCGGCCAACGCCCGGGGGCTGCTGCTCGGCCGAGCTGACCCGCCGCTGACCGAGACCGGGCATCGGCAGGCGCGTGCCCTCGCTGACGCCCTCCCGCGTCCGGCCCGGGTGGTGTCCAGCCCGCTGCTGCGCGCCCGGCAGACCGCCGCCATGCTCACCGGTACCGGCGAGCACGGTGAGAGTGTCGAGATCGACCGGCGTTGGATCGAAATGGACTACGGAGACCTGGACGGCCGGCCGGCCACCGTGCTGCCCGAACCCGCGTGGCGGACGTGGCGGCAGGATCCGCATTTCGTTCCCGCTGGCGGTGAGTCGGTTGCTGCGGTCGGGGCACGAGTGCGGCAGGCCTGCGCGGAGTTGGCCGGCGAGGCCGCCCGCGGCGACGTGGTGGTCGTCAGCCACGTCTCCCCCATCAAGGCTGCGCTCGCCTGGGCACTGGGCGTCGGCGACGAGGTGGTCTGGCGGATGTACCTCCTCGACGCCGCGGTGTGCCGGGTTGACACGAGCGGCCCGCTCCCGATGTTGCTTGCATTCAACGAGATGCACGCCGTTGCGGCGGGGTAGCGGATGGATGTGCCACTACCGGGCCACAGCGCGCAGCGTGGCGAACAGCCGGCTGCTCGACTCCTCCCAGGTGGGCAGGGTCGCGGCCCGCTGCCGGGCCGCTTCGCCCAGGCGCCGGCGGTAGGGCTCGTCGTCGGCCAGCCGCCGCAGCGCGGCGGCGAGCCCGGGGACGTCTCCCGGCTGCAGCACCAGCCCCTCGCGGCCGTGTGTCGCCAGGTGCTGCAGGTTTCCGGCCCGCCAGCCGACGACCGGCAGGCCCGCCGCCATCGCCTCGCCGTACGCCGTGCCGTAGGGCTCCCGGACGCTCGGCAGCACGAAAACGTCGGCACTGTGATAAAGGGCGCTGACCTGTGCCCGGTTCAGCGCGCCGTGCCGGACGACCCGACCGGCCAGGTCCGGGCGGGCCAGCCGGGCGTGCACACGCGCGGCATACCGCCGGTCGACGTCGTCGCGGCCAGCCAGGTGCAACGTGGCCAGGTCCGGAGGAAGTGCCGCGACGGCGGCGAGCAGCTCAAGCAGACCCTTGCGCTCCACCCAGTTGCCCACGTACAGCAACGCCGCCCGCCGGCCGTGGCGCAATTCGTCGGCCGTCGTCGACGGTGGTGGGGTTGCCGGCTCCGCTGGCGGTGGCCGGGAGTCCCGACCGGGCGGGACCACGATCGCGCGGGCGCGCAGGTCGGCCGGTAGCTGGGGGACGATCGCGGCGCTGGCCAGAACCAAGACGGCGGCACGGCGGTAAGCGGTCCGGTCCAGGTGGGCCTGCACCCGTCCCCGTGGCCAGGTGTGGTCGATCCCGCCGGGCGGCTGGTGGAGGATCGCGACGAGGGGGACAACCGGAGCGTGCAGTACCAGCCGGGGTGCCAGGTAGGCGGCGGCGATGCTGTCCAGGACGATGACATCGGTACCCGGGGAGCAGGCTTGCCGCAGCACCGGAGCGGCGCGGGCGGCTGGTAGCGGGAACGGCAACGCGGGGAAGGACACAAACCGCATCCGCGTGTCGTGCGCCGGGGCCGCCTCCGCCATCCGCCGGTGGTAGAGGTAGCCGCCGGTCAACTGCCCGGGGTCACCGAGTGTGATCAAGGAGACGGACAGCATGCGGGTCATCCAGGTCGCACCGACACCGTTCGGTCGGGAGGGACTGTTCGGCGGCGGGGAACGCTACCCGCTGGAGCTCGGCCGCGCCCTCGCGGCCGAGGTTGACTGCGAGCTGGTGACCTTCGGTGAGCACCCGCGCATGGTGGTGGACCCGGGCGGGTTGCGGGTGCGTGTCCTCCGCGCGCTGATCCATGTGCGACATCACCCTGCCTATCCGGTGGCGCCGAGCCTGCCCGCGGCGCTTCGCGGCGCCGACGTGGTACATACCCATCACTTGCGTAGCGCGCCGAGCCGCTGTGCCGCGGTCAGCGCCCGGCTGGCGGGGCAGCGGTTGACGGTGACCGACCACGGGTTGGGCGGTGGCGGCTGGGCTGGGCTGCTGCCCCGACTGTTTGACCGGTTCCTGACAGTGTCCCGGTACTCGGCGCTGACGCTCGGCGCGCCGCCGGACCGGACGACCGTGATCTACGGAGGTGCCGACCCGCACCGCTTCCATCCCGACGGCGGCGATCGGCGGAACGGGGTGCTCTTCGTCGGTCGGCTTACCCCCCACAAGGGCATCGACCTGCTCATCCGGGCGCTGCCCACCGGTGCCGAGTTGACCTGCGTCGGTACCACCGGCCACGACCCACGGCCCCCTGAGAGTGGCTACGGTCAGTTGCTTCGCCGGCTCGCCGCTGGACGGTCGGTGACGTTCGCGGGCGAGGTCCCGGACCGGCAGCTCCCGTTGCTGTACCGCCGCGTCCAAGTGGTGGCCCTGCCCTCGGTACACGTGACCTGTTACGGCCGCCACGTCGGCATCTCGGAGCTGCTTGGCCTGTCGGTGCTCGAGGCGATGGCCAGCGGCACGCCGGTGGTGTGCAGCCGGCTCGGTGGGCTAGCCGAGGTGGTCCAGGATGGCGAGACCGGGTTCCTCGTGACGCCGGGAGATGTCGGAGAGCTGCACGACCGGGTTGCGACGCTGCTCCGGGATCCCGTGCGCGCTGCCCATATGGGTCGCCGCGGGCGCGAGCTGGTGCTCGATCGGTTCACCTGGCAAGCGTGCGCGGCGCGCTGCCTCGCGGCGTACCAGGAGTTGCTGCGCCGCTGATCCCACTCGTCACCGGTCAGACCGGCCCCCGGTAGCCGCCGAAGGCATCGGCGGACTCCCACACCCGCACCGCCAGAACGTCTCCGCCCGCCTCACGCAACCTGTCCGCCAGCCTGGCGTGCACCCAGCCGGCGAAGACTTCGACCGTGACCGCCGCTGTCCCCTCCGGCCGGATCCGCTCCAGGTCCTGGCCATCGACCTGGGCGACGATCTCGACCAAGGACTCGGTGAGCACGTCGAGGTCGCACACCATGCCCCGGGCGTCGAGCTCCCGGCGTTCAACGACGACCTCCACCCGGTAGTCGTGGGCGTGCAGCTCCCCCTCGGGACCGGGCACGCCGGGTAGGACGTGGAGTGCGCGTACCCGACGCGCGGTACCGACCTCGTGCACGGCGCTATTGATAGCACGGCTGCCGGTAGCCGAGGGCGGCGTGCAGCAGGCCCGGCTCGCCACGATCGACGGCGGCATAGGCAGCCGCCGCGTCCTCGAAATCGAACACGTGGGTGGCGAGGAACCGCACCGGCAGCTCGTCGAGCAGGCGGCGGGCGGTCGCCCGCCGCCGGTGGCAGGTCCAAGCCGCGGCCAGCCGGGCGGGAATCGTGCTCACCTGTGTGCTGCGGATGGTGAGGCGCCGCCGATGGAACTCCTCACCCAGGGGCAACGTGACCGGTCGTACGCCGTACCAGGAGGCGACGAGCGCGGTCCCCTCGTGTGCCAGCAGCGGCAGGGCGGCCGCGAGCGCGGCAGGGTCACCGCTGACCTCGACGAGCAGCGGTACCCCGGCACCGTCGGTCTCCGCGGTCACGATCCGCTTCAGGCGCTCGGGCGGGACCGCGGACATTCCGAACACCGCCACCGCCTCCCGCCGCCAGGGTCGGAGCTCGGTGGCGATCACCCGTGCCCCGGCCCGCAGCAGCAGCACCGCAGTGAGGATGCCCACCGCGCCGAGGCCGACGACGACGACCGGCTGCTCCAAGACGTCTCCCGCGTCGAGCGCGACCTGCAGCGCGGTCTCGACCAGTGGGAACAGTGTGCCCAGCCGGG
Organism: Pseudonocardiaceae bacterium; assembly: GCA_039583705.1. Classification (GTDB taxonomy): domain Bacteria; phylum Actinomycetota; class Actinomycetes; order Mycobacteriales; family Pseudonocardiaceae; genus JAVKSM01. The sequence continues at coordinate 9,570 of JAVKSM010000018.1, read as the reverse complement.
GGTCGACTGCCCCGAGCGGCACGGTGTCCGCAGCATCGACCACGAACCGGTCCTGATGAGGGTGGAACGCGAAGACGACACTCCCCACGGCGGCTGCCGCACGGGAACGCTCCACGCGTCCGACGCAGCTGTAGCCGTAGCGAAACGGGTAGCCAAACCGACCCGAGAGCGCGGTGATCGACGAGTCGAGCGGGAGCTGCGGGTCGACCTCACCGCGGTAGGCGAGCATCTCCGTGCCGGCGCTGATCCCGGAGTACAGCGTGCGCACCAGCACCTGCCCGTCGCCCGGTTCGGGGACCTCCTGCTCGCGCACCTCGACCTGACGAGGGGCGACGAACGTCACGGCGCGTCCCTGCACGGCCCCACTCCGATCAGTTATCCCGCTCCGAATCAGTGACCCGAGCGGGGCCCCTTGCTCGCGATCCCACACCCTCTGTTTACTCAGGAAACCACCTTAGGTCCTGGAAAGGAGCCTGGGTGAACGGTGTGCGCGAAGTGGTCCGCGTGGTGCTGCCGACGCAGTTCGGCGAGTTCCAGGCGAGGGCCTTCGAGGTCTCCTCTGAACCGATCTACCTCGGGCTGATCAAGGGCGACCTGGTGGGCCCGGTCCCGGTGTTGACCCGGTTGCACTCGGAGTGCCTGACCGGGGACACCCTCGGCTCATTGCGCTGCGACTGCGGGCCGCAGCTACGTCTCGCGCTGCGAAAGATCGCGGTCGAAGGGCGTGGGCTGCTGCTCTACGCCACCGGGCACGAGGGGCGCGGCGTGGGGCTGGTCAACAAGCTGCGGGCGTACGTCGAGCAGGACGGCGGCGCCGACACGTTGGATGCCAACCTGCGGCTCGGGCTGCCGATCGACGGTCGGCGCTACGACGGGGCTGCCGCCGTGCTGCGCTCGCTCGGCGTGGGTTCGGTGCGCCTGCTCACGAACAATCCGGCGAAGGTGCGCGGGCTGTACGAGGCGGGCATCACGGTCGAGTGGATGGAACCGCTGCGGACGGCGGCGCACCACCGCAACCTCGGCTACCTGCGCACCAAGGAGCAACGACTAGGCCACGTCGAACCCGCCGGTGAGCTGCTGGACGACCCGCCGCCGCCGCCGGATGCCACCTGCCTTCTCGGCCACGTGGTCCCGCCGACCGAGCGCCCCTACCTGGTCGTGAAGTACGCCCAGACTCTCGACGGGCGGATCGCGACCGCCGCGGGCGACTCCAAGTGGATCACTGGTGAGGCCGAGCGCAGCGTCTCACATGCTCTGCGGGCGGCCTGCGACGCGGTGATGGTCGGCGTGGGAACGGTGCTGCGAGACGACCCGCAACTGACCGTCCGTCTCGTGCCCGGTGCATCTCCGCTGCGGGTCGTCCTCGACTCCACGCTGCGGACCCCGTCGACGGCGCTGGTGCTCGACGGGGATCCGGTCACGATCCTGCTCACGACCGATCGGGCGGCCGAGGGCGACCGGGAGCGGCTGCGGGTGCTCGGCGCGGGGATCCGGGTGGTGCCGGCGGGCCCAGCCGGGGTGGATCTGCCCGCGGCGCTGCGGGTGCTGCGGGAGCTCGGTGTGCGATCGCTGCTGGTCGAAGGCGGCGCCAGGGTGATCACTTCGCTGCTCGGCGCCGGGCTGGTCGACCGCCTCGTCGTCGGCACCGCCCCGAAGATCCTCGGAGCCGGGACTGATGCGGTGGGCGACCTCGGAATCCGTCGGGTGGCGCGGGGAATCTCGCTGCGCAACCGGTGCATGCACGTGACCCCGGACGATGTCATCACCGCCTGGGACGTCTCTTAACACCTCCCGGCCGGACCGAGCTCGGCGACGGTGAGTGGCAGGCCAGGGTCAGCCGACAGCACAACGTCCTGGATGCCGTACTCGCGGGACAGCTCGACCTCGCCAAGTCGGCCGGGCTCCAGCCGCACCAGCCGGCCCGGCTGCGGGACGTAGCAGCGGTAGCCGAGTTCGGCGCACAGCCGGGCGAGCAACCGACGCAACCGCGTCGTACCCGGTAGGACCTCGGTGACCACGGTTGGCCGGTGGGTCCGCAGATGGTCACCAGCGGCGGCCAGCAGCGCGTGTTCTTGGCCCTCGACATCGAGCTTGAGCAGATCCACACCAGGGAGCAGCGCGCGCACGTCGACTGTCGGTACCTTGATGGCCGGCCCGATCGGGCCGGCCATCGGCAACGGTAGCTCGCCGTCACCCTCGACGAACGCGACGGTCGGTGCGGTCAGTTGGTCGCGCGGGACGAGGAGCCGGGTGAGGTCCGTCGAGGAGTCGGCGACCGCGGCGGCTGCGACGAGCTTGACCGACCTGACCTCGTTGAGGTCGAGGTTCACCCGGCATAGCCCCAGTGAGACCGGGTGCGGCTCGACCGCCGTGTAACGGACAGCCGGCGCGGCCCGCGCCGCCTGCACGACGTAGTACCCGACGTTGGCTCCCAACTCCAGGACCATCGAAGAGTTGCGACACAGGTACCGCCACCAGGGGAGTAGCTCGGGCTCCCAGCCCTGCTCGCCGAACCAGTAGATCTGGGCGAGGACCAAGGAGTCAGCGCTGACGAACGAGCACGCCGGGTTGTCCACCAGCGGGAACGTCCGAACCGACGCGGGGATACCGCCGTGCCGCAACGTAGTCAGCAGCGCTCGGCGGAGGCGGTCCGCCGCAGTGGTGGCGGGCACCGGCGGCGAAGTTCGCAGCCGGTCGGCTACCGGGCCGGGGAGCCGGCGTACCACAGCGCGCGTCGCCCGCTGCTCGATCGTCCGGAACCACCACGGCATCGTGTTGGGGTCCACCCGGCCCAGGCCTCCCCTCACTCCCGCCTCGAGAGTGCCCGCTGACAGCGCAGAACACAGGCCGGACTGCGTGGTCGCGCTCGAAGCGCCGGCGTTGCAGGACTGATCTCAGCGCAACGCGGCGGCCGGCCGGACCTCCCAGATCGTCCACAGCGGGCGGTAGGCCTGCCGCGGCCAGAACACCGAGGACAGTGGGTTGGCCGGGTTGAAGTACAGGTAGCTGCCCACCACGTCCGCGCCTTGCAGGCCGCGGTGCGTGGCCGCCAGCAGCGCCCGTCCGACGCCCTGCTCCCGTGCCCCGGGGGACACGAAGGCACAGTTGACGTAACCCCAGCGCCCTGGCTGCAGCCGACTGCCGGCCCAGGTGCCTGGGTGGGAGTCGGTCCAGCCGCACTCAGCCATCCCGAGCAACTCGCCGTCCCGCTCGGCCACCCACACCGGGTCACCCCGGTCGAACCGGTCGCGCAGGCTCGCCTGCTTCAGCCCCTCGGCGTTCGGGCGCAGCCTGCCGCCGCCGACGTGCGCGGAGTAGGCAAGCTCGGCCAGCGCCAGCCGGACGCAGCCGGGCAGGTCGGCCGGGCCGGCCAGGCGCACCGTGAGCCCCTCGGCCGGCGGCCGGCGGTCCATCGCCCGGGCGATCCGCACCGCGATCACCGACAGCGGCACCATGCCGTGGTCGAGCAGCGCGCGACTGGCGGCCACGTCCCGGCTGGGCCAGGTGAGGACACATGCCGAATCCTCGCCCAGCGGCGCCAGCCCGGTGAGCCGCTCCCGGGCGGTGGCGAGCAGGGCGTCCATCCCGTCGCCGCCCACGGCGCCGAGCAGCGGGTGCAGCTCGGCGACCTCGGCCGCCGACCACAGGCGGGGCAGCGTGCCGACCGGCCAGCTCAGGCGCACCAGCGTGCCGGCCACCCGGGCGCCGTCGGCTGTGGCGGTCGTGACGACGTGACCGTCCGGTGGCGGCTGCGGCACCGGCAGCAGCCGGTCCAGTGCCGCGAACCGGGCCCGTTGCTCGGCCAGCAGCCGTCCGGCGCTGGTCGCGGACACCGGGAGCGCCGTGTCCCGGTTCACCCGGCCGTGCCCGGCTTGCGGCAGCGGAAGATCGCAGTGCCGGGGAACAGCGCGCCCCGCAGCGGCGACCACTGGCCCCATTCCCGGTCGTGCCCTTCCGGCCACTCCGGCTCGACGACGCCCTCAAGGACGAGACCGGCACCGGCGATCTCGGCCACCCGGTCGCCGAGGGTCCGGTGGTGCTCCACGTAGGTGGCGCGGCCCCGGGAGTCCACCTCCACGTACGGGGTGCGGTCGAAGTAGGACTGCACGACCGTCAGGCCGTCCGGTCCGGGGTCGTCCATGAAGACCCAGCGCATCGGGTGGGTCACGGCGAACACCCACCGGCCGCCCGGCCGCAGCACGCGCGCGACCTCGGCGATGAGCGCCGCGGAGTCGGCGACGAACGGTACCGCGCCGAACGCCGAGCAGGCGGTGTCGAAGCTGGCGGCCCGGAATGGCAGGTGTGTGGCGTCGGCCTGCACGAGCGGCACCTGCACACCGCTGCGCTCGGCACCGGCCACGGCCTGTCCGAGCATCCCGGCCGACACGTCGATACCCACTGCCATGGCGCCCCGCGCCGTCAGCCAGCGGGCGCAGGAGGCGGCGCCACACCCGACTTCCAGCACGCGCGCTCCCCCCACCTCCCCGAGCAGTCCCACGGTGGTCTCGCGCAGGCCCTCGGGACACCAGACGAAGTCGACGTCCCCGAGGAAGCAGCCGTGCTCGGCCTGGTAGTCCGCGGCATCGGCGTCCCACCACGCCCGGTTGGCCGCGACCGACTCGGCGGCGCTGACCGCGCGCTTCACCACCCCCACCGTCCCGAGGGTCATCTCCGCGCTGACTCGCATGGCCGGGATCCTCGCAGAGTAGGCCGATTGCCGGGCTGCGCGCGGGGCCCCTAAGATGGAGGTGCGCCGTGGTCCAGCGCTAGCCCACAGTTGTCATCGTGGGTCCTGGTAGCCCCGGTCGCCGTCGGCCTGACCGCAGGCGGCACCGCTCTTCCGTCTACTGCCGGATCCGCTGCGCCGCCACACAGTCCACCGGCCCTTCCACCAGTTCCGGAGCAACCCACTACATGTCCACCGAGACCACCACCGTCCCGGCCACTCCGCAGGTCGCTGTCAACGACGTCGGGACGGAGGAGGACTTCCTCGCGGCCGTCGACGAGACGATCAAGTACTTCAACGACGGCGACATCGTCGAGGGCACCATCGTGAAGGTCGACCGCGACGAGGTCCTGCTCGACATCGGCTACAAGACCGAGGGTGTCATCCCCTCCCGAGAGCTGTCGATCAAGCATGACGTCGACCCCGCCGATGTGGTCAAAGTCGGCGAGCACGTCGAAGCCCTTGTCCTCCAGAAGGAGGACAAGGAGGGCCGGCTCATCCTGTCCAAGAAGCGCGCCCAGTACGAGCGCGCCTGGGGCACGATCGAGCAGCTCAAGGAGAACGACCAACCGGTCAAGGGAACGGTCATCGAGGTGGTCAAGGGTGGCCTGATCCTGGACATCGGGTTGCGCGGCTTCCTCCCCGCGTCGCTGGTCGAGATGCGCCGGGTGCGCGACCTGCAGCCGTATGTCGGCAGGGAGATCGAAGCCAAGATCATCGAGCTGGACAAGAACCGGAACAACGTCGTGCTCTCCCGCCGTGCCTGGCTGGAGCAGACCCAGTCCGCGGTGCGCAGCGAGTTCCTCAACCAGCTCGCCAAGGGTCAGGTCCGCAAGGGCGTCGTGTCCTCCATCGTCAACTTCGGCGCGTTCGTCGACCTGGGCGGGGTCGACGGGCTCGTGCACGTCTCCGAGCTGTCCTGGAAGCACATCGACCACCCGGGCGAGGTCGTCGAGGTGGGCCAGGAGGTCACCGTCGAGGTACTCGATGTCGATCTCGACCGCGAGCGGGTGTCGCTCTCGCTCAAGGCGACCCAGGAGGATCCGTGGCGCCAGTTCGCCCGTACCCACGCCATCGGCCAGATCGTCCCCGGCAAGGTCACCAAGCTGGTGCCGTTCGGCGCGTTCGTCAGGGTGGACGAGGGCATCGAGGGGTTGGTGCACATCTCGGAGTTGGCCGAGCGCCACGTCGAGATCCCCGAGCAGGTCGTGCAGGTCGGCGACGACGTCATGGTGAAGGTCATCGACATCGACCTGGATCGGCGCCGGATCTCGCTCTCGCTCAAGCAGGCCAACGAAGGGGTCACCGCCGAGACGGAGTTCGACCCCAGCCAGTACGGGATGGCCGCCGAGTACGACACCGAGGGCAACTACATCTACCCCGAGGGCTTTGACCCGGAGACCCAGGAGTGGCAGGAGGGGTACGAAAAGCAGCGGGAGGAGTGGGAGCACCAGTACGCCGAGGCACACGCCCGCTACGAGCAGCACCTCAAGCAGGTCGCCAAGGCTTCCGCGGCTGAAGCGGACACCGACGCCGGAGGCGAGCCGGGCTACACCCCGGTTGCGGAGCGGCCGGCCGACAGCGGCACGTTGGCCAGCGACGAGCAGCTCGCGGCGCTGCGGGAGAAGCTGTCCGGCAGCTGAGCTGCCCGATGTCCTACCCAGTCAGGTCGGCCCGGCGCCCGCGTCGCAACTCGGCGCACTCACTCCTGCGGGAGCACCGATCGGAGCTACGGTGAGGGCCGTGCCTCCCGGCGCCGTTCCCCGTCCCGGCACGGTGGTCAGCGTCGTCCTTCTCCTCATCGCGGGTCTGGCCGGATGCGTCCGCAGCGATGCAGCATCCGCACAGGGCGGTCCCCCCATCCCGACCTTCGCGGCCGGCTCCGGCTCCGCCAGCTCGACGGTCTCCACGGTCTCCCGCAGCGCCCTGCTGCCACAGGATTGTGACCAGGTGCTCTCCCACGAGCAGGTCCCGGCGTTGCTCGGGCTCCCGTTGGACAGCGTCGATGTCCACACCACGATCGGTGTCCCGGAGCCGAACGTGAAGCGCCTGGAGCGGGTCACCTGCCAGTACGACCGGATCGGTGCCGGCTCCGAGCTGCTCGAGTTCACGATGTCCGCCTACGCCGACGCGGCAGCCGCCCGAGACCACACCGCGATCAACCTCGCCGCCGAGAGCCAGAGCGCCGGGCAACCTGGTGACCCTAGCCCGATCGGTGCCGCCGCCGGCACGTACTTCGTCGACGGCGCGCAACGCATCATCGTGCTCACCTACGGCCGCTCGGCTCTCAGCCTCGTCCTGCAGCACGGCATCGTCGCAGACGACATCGAGCGCTCGGTCGTCGTGGACCTCGCGCAGCGGGTGCTCCCGGCGCTCGCGACGTGAACCCGGACGGGGTCCGCCGGTGCTACGGATCGGCTTGACAGGCGGGATCGGGGCGGGAAAGTCCACGGTCGCCCGGCGGCTGTCCGAGCTCGGGGCCGTATTGATCGACGCTGACCTGCTCGCCCGTGAGGTCGTCGAGCCGGGCAGCGAGGCCCTGGACGAGATCGTGGCGGCCTTCGGGCCCGGGGTGCTGCGCCCGGACGGTTCGCTGGACCGCCCGGCAGTGGCTGCGTCGGTGTTCGCCGACGAGGAGCTCCGCAGCCGCCTCAACGCGATCGTCCACCCCAGGGTCGGTGCCCGCACCGAGGAGCTCGTCGCCCGCGCTCCACCCGATGCCGTTGTGGTCCAGGACGTGCCGCTGCTCGTGGAGAACGACCTCGGCGCCCGGTTCGAGCTCGTCGTCGTCGTGCATGCGCCGGCCGACGTGCGGGTCCGGCGGCTCGTGACCGACCGTGGCGCCACCGAGGCCGACGCGAGAGCCAGGATCGCCACGCAGGCGCAGGACACGGCACGCCGGGCCGCCGCCGACGTGTGGCTGGACAACAGCGGCCCCGTCGGCGGGCTGCTCGCAGCGGTGGACACGCTGTGGAGGGACAGGATCCGGCCCTTCGAGGAGAACCTGCGACAGGGACGCACCGTCGCGCTGCCCCGGGAGCGGGTGCCGTCGGATCCCCGCTGGCCGGCGCAGGCGGCCCGCGCGGCCGCCCGGATCCGACGGGCCTGCGGCCCGCGGGTGGTCCGGGTGGACCACGTCGGGCCGAGCGCGGTGCCGGGGCTGCCCGCACCCGACGTGCTCGACTTGGACGTCTGCGTCGCCGGATCGGCCGGCGTGCGGGCGGTGGCCGGCTCACTGAGCATGGCCGGGTTCTCACCCTGCCCGGGCACGCCCGGGGGTCCGGCGGCCCCCGGCGACGGGCGTCGAGACCGGCTGGTGGTACACGGCAGCTCCGATCCGGGCCGCCCGCTGCGGCTGTCCGTGCATCCCGTGGGTGATCCCGCCGGCGCCCGCGCCCAGCTCCTGCGCGACTGGCTGCGGGCTGTGCCGCAGATGTGGGCGGGCTACCTTGAGGCGCCACCGGACGTGCTGGCGCCAGGCTCGAAAGAGGTGCCCGAGGCCGCCCGGGAGTGGGTTCGGCAGACGGGTTGGCGGCCTGCGACGTGACCGGATGTACCATCTGCCGTGAGCTTCACCCGAATGGATGCAACTGATGCCGATCGGCGGCTGTGGTGAGGTGCCCGACGCGCGCCGTGCCGCCGGCTGTAACTAGGTGGGGGGGAAGGACGACAGAACGAGCGTGAGCGAAGAGGCGGCTGCCGGCACCGCGAAACGAAACGAGTCGGGGCGCGACGTCCGGCGCGGCGAGTTCGTCACGTGCTACCAGGCGGCCTATCCCAGGCTGGTCGGCCAGGTGCAGGCGATAACGGGCGATGTCACGGTCGCCCATGAGGTCGTCCAGGAGGGTTTCGCGCGCGCCTGGCGGCGATGGGGATCCGTGCGCAGGCAGGACGACCCCGTCGGCTGGGTGCGACGGGTCGCGCTCCGACTGGCCGGTCGCCGGGGCCGGCGCAGCCGTGGCGGGCAGCAGCCCGGGGTCTCCGACCCTGCCGCAGCCGGCTCAGCGGCGCGGTCGGCGATGGACCCGCAGAACCTCCTGGTGCTCGACGCCCTGCGCCGAATACCGGAGCCGGAGCGCCGTGCGCTGGTGCTGCACCACATGGCGGCGCTGCCGGTGGCGAGGATCGCCGACGAGGAGGGTGTCACCGAGGACACGGTTGACACCCGGCTGTCACGTGGCCGCGCCGCACTGGCCGACCTGCTCGCCGACGACGGTGAAGCCGAACTCTTCGAGGAGAGCTAGCGATGAGCGCGCCTATGGACGACTGGGTAGCCGAAGAGCTGTCCTACCTCGAGTACGGCCTGGCCACCGCCGTCACCGTCCCGCCGGTCCAGGACATCCTGCGGCGGGCCGCGCTCCGGCGCCGGGCCACGACCGCCGCGACGGCGGCGGTGCTCACTCTCGGCGCACTGGGAGTGGCGACCGGCGTCGTCCAGTCCCGGATGCCGGGCGCTAGTACGCCCAACCAGGCGATAGGTGGCGGCAGCATCGCGCCGCTGCCGGGCAGCGGGGGCACAGTCGGTCCGCCCACTTCTGTCGCGCCGCCGGTCAGCTCCGGGCCACCGATCACAGCGGTGCCGCCGCTGTCGACCGGGCACACCGGGGGGCTGCCGGTCTCGCCCGCGGCGCCGGTGGTAGCCGTCGCCACGCAGCCGGCCCAGGCACCGGTGCACCAGCAGGGACCGGGCGGCCAGCCGGCGCCTGCCCCGCCGCCCGCTGGTGGCACCCCGCCACCCCCACCGACGACGCCCCCGCCTCCGCCACCTCCGCCCACGACCCCGCCGCCCACGACCCCGCCGCCCACGACCCCGCCGCCCACGACTTCGTCACCTCCTCCGCCCA
>JAVKSM010000017.1:0-35952 GCA_039583705.1 Pseudonocardiaceae bacterium | reverse complement strand
CCCACGACGAGGACGCCTTGGAGCAGGCCCTGGCCGCCGGGCCGGCATACGTCGGGCTGGTGGGTTCCCGGCAGCGGGGTGCGGCCCTGCTGAGGTACCTGCGGGACCACGGGCTCGCCGAGGAGATGGTCGCGCGGATACAGGTGCCGGCCGGGCTCGATCTCGGTAAGATCTCCCACCGCGAGGTCGCCGTGGCGATCCTGGCGGATCTGGTGCGGCTGCGGGCCGCCGGAACGCCGGGCGCCGGGCTTCCGGTGGAGGTTCCCGTGGTGGAGGAGGCGGTCGACCCGGTCTGCGGCATGACCGTCGAGGTGTCGTCGGCACGTCACACTGCCGAGCACGACAAGGTGACGTACTACTTCTGCGGCGCGGCGTGTCGCAAGGCCTTCGAAAAGGAGCCGGTTACCTTCGCCGGGTCGGGGACGAAACCATGAGCCGCATCGAGCGGACCGACCTGGTCGTGAGGAGACACAGCTGATGTTGATCGAAAACGAGTTCGAAGTCGCGGCGCCTGTCGAGCAGGTGTGGGACTACATGCTCGACGTCCCGCGCATCGTGCCATGCCTGCCCGGTGCCGAGCTCACCGAGGTCGTCGGTGACGGCACCTACAAGGGGCGGGTGACCACCAAGATGGGACCGGTGTCGCTGCGCTTCGCCGGCACCGCGAAGATCGTCGAGCAGGACATTGCCGCCAAGCGGGTCGTGTTGAACGCGTCCGGGTCCGAGGAGAAGGGCAAGGGCCAGGCCAGCATGTCGGTGACCTCGACGATGACGTCCTCGGGCCGCGGGACCCGGGTGAAGGTGTCCCAGGATCTCCAGCTCTCCGGAGCGGCCGCCCAGTTCGGCAGGGGCATGGTGCAGGACGTCACCAACATGCTCATGCGGAGCTTCGCCGACTGCCTCCAAGAGAACATCGGCCGGGCCAGCCGGGGGGAGGCGGCGACGCAGACCGCCGCCCCGGTGCAGGGCTTCAGTGTCGGCTTCAAAGCGGCCATCATGGCTCTCAAACGGTTCTTCCGCCAACTCTTCGGTGGAGACACCTCGTGACAACGACTCAGGGAAGGAGGGAGCTGACATGATGATCCTGTGGTGGGTCGGTGACGCGCTCCTGCTCTTCGCGGTGCTCCCGGTGGTTCTCGTGCTGTTGAACCGCGTGGTCACCCCGATAGGACGCATCCGGGTGACCGTGGACAACATCCTCAAGCACGGCGCAAGCCTTACCGGCGAGCTCGACAACGTGCCACAATTGCTGACCAAGACCGATGAGACCGTGCAAGAGGTGTGTGTCGGCGCCACCCGCTACGTGACCAGCGCACTGGGACTGCTGAAGTAGTCGTTGCCAGCAGGCCCGGACCGAGACCTGGTCGGGCGACCGACCGACGAAGAAGGAGGAAGCCATGCCAGCCGCCGGGTGGGCCACAGTGATCATTTCAGGAGTCGTCGTGGTGGTGGTGGCCTTGGCCCTGCTACGGGTCATCATCCACCTGAAGCACGTCAGCTTCACCCTCGGCACGATCATCGTCGGTGTCCGGTCAATCGCCTTCCAGACGAAGGCGGTCCCGCCCGCGATCAAGTCGGTGAACGCGAACCTGGCTCCGGTGCGGGCCGTCGCGGACGGGATCGGACGGTAGCCACCACGGGTTCACCCGGACCCGGTTGGCGGGTCCGGGAGATGAAGAGGAGACAGCAGTGGCCCAGACGTTCTATTGAACCGAAGCAGGAGCCGATTGCGAGGCGACGATCTCGGCGTCCACCAGGGAAGAGCTGATGCGCCAGGTCGTCAAGCACGTGCAGGACGCGCACAACGTCAAGAACCCGTCCCAGACGATCCTTGACTACCTCACGTCCACAGTGCACGAGGAAGCAAGCGGCCCGTCGACTCGGTGAGTCGAGCGAACACAGCAGCTACCGAGCGACCCCGAGAGCGCCGGGGTCGCCAGGTCCGCCAGAAGGAGGCACGATGCGACACTTCTCATGCCGGACCGCCGGCGCCGAGTGCGACGCGCGGATCACGGCTTCCAGCCAGGAGGACCTGATGCGGCAGCTGTCGCACCACGTGACGGACGTGCACAAGGTCCCAGCGCCGTCCCAGACGATCCTTGACTACCTCGCGTCGACGGTGCGAGACGAGCCTTTCGTCTCGTCGGCCCAGTGACGCCGGACACCACAAGCTACCGATAGTAAGGAGGGCGCTGGATGATGAGTCTCGCGGCACTACCCGGGGAGCCGGTGCCGCATCTGTTCGGCTGGTACCTGGGCTTCGCGATCACCATCGGAGTCATCGTCGTGGTCGTGGCGCTCGTCGCCCCGATCCTGGCCCTTGCCGGGCGCATCGGACGGCAGGCTCCACTGATCAACGAACCACTGATGCGGGCATACAACGACACGCTGGCGCTGGGGGAGCTGCGGACGACCATCGACCACGCGGTGGCGATCATCGGCGGTCTGCAGCGGGCGCGCACGGCCCTTGGAGGAGGTGACTAGGCGATGCCGATCGACGGATACGCTCCACAGGAGATCACCTTCTGGTGGGTCGCGATAGGTGTCGGTTTCGTGGTCGTTCTCGTGGTGATCCTGCTGCTGGGCGCACTCGTGTGGCTGGTCAAGATCATCGACCGGGGCGTCGTGGACGTCCGGGACACGCTGCGGGCGATCGAGGGGAACACGGCCAACACGCCACTCATCCCGCAGACCGCGGATGGGGTCGACCTCGTGCTGGCGGAGGGACTCAAGCACCACCTGTTCCTGGGCAGGGTGCTGTCCGGCGCCGGGACGCCTACCGGAGGAGGTTCGTGATGCACACCGTCCTCGTGGCACTGACGGCTGCCGACGTCTTCCTGCTCGTCGCCGTGCTCGCCAGCTACCTGTTCGGGATCGGGGTCCTGCTCAGCCGCATCGCGGACAACCTCGATCACTGCTTGAAGAGCGTCCAGCAGATCGAGAGGGACGGGCAGGTCATCATCCCGGGGATCGAGCACATCAACCGCACCGGCGGGATCGTGGCCGGCGCGCTGCCGCTGCTGTACGGCTACTCCGAGCGCATCGCCCGGAAGCTGGCTCCGGCTGCTCCGGCACCGGCGGGCACCGGCGGTAACGGGACTCCGGCCCAGGTACGCCGGCGGTCGCGGCTCGCCGAGGCTGTCGGGTTCCGGCCGTCCAACAACTGAAAGCGAGAGGGTGGGGTCGGGGACGTCTCGGCTACAGCGGCAGCTCGTCGGGGCCGCGCGGAGCGAGCGGTCCAGTGAGCTCCGACGAGTACTCCCCGATCCACTCATCCTTCCACGCCTTGTCGTACTTCTGGACGTTGCAGAACGGGTCGTAGGTCGCCGTCAGCTCGCGCGAGATCATCTCCCGGTGGCCCACCGTGCCACCTTCGATCTCGTAGGTGCATATGTGCAGCTTCCACTTGGAGCCCGCCCGTTTCACCCAGCAGTGGGCGCGCGGATGTTTGAAGGGGAAGCCCTCGGTTGTGAGATCGTCTGAGTGGCCGACGTAGATGACCGCGTAGCGGTCCGGCTTCGTGTCCGGCTCCGGCTTGTAGAGAATGGCGTAGACCGCCGGCCGGTTCGGCGGAGTCCAGCCACCGAGGAGCCGCGGTCCCTCGAACGAGTAACCTGCCAGCGATCCGAGCCGAATCATGTCCGAGCCCTGTCTCTATGTCATAGATCTCTCGTGTGGCCGTCACGGACCAGTGTAGGAGATCGCCCGGGCGGGTGCACCGCGCTGGCCCGCTCCACCGACGGAGGAGCCTTGCGGGTGTGAGCCCCGCCAGGAGCCAGGAGGGCGAGCCACGATGAGCAGCCCAGGAGGGCGGGCACCATGAGCCAGGAGGAGAGCCAGGAGGGTCAGCCAGGCGTGCCGCCGCGCGAGGAGCTCGAGGGCCGGCTGGACGCCGCGCAGCGGGAGTTGGCGGAGCTCCGCCGTCGGATGGACGAGATCAAGGGGGAGCTCGCCGCAGACGTCGATCGCCAGTGGGTGTCGCCGTGGCGCACCCCCGAGACTTTCGAGGTGAAGGTGAGCGCTCGGCTGTCGGGCCACGCGGAGTACCGTTCGCTGGTCGGCCGGGTCCGGGAGGTGGAGCGGGAGCGGACCGCCCTCGTAGCGGAGCTGGACCGCGTCGTCGAGGAAGGGTCGCCGTAGCCACGTGGCCTGACGGCCGTCAGGGACCACTGCCGTCACGGTCGCTCGTCAGCCGTCACAGGTCAGGGTCGGCGTCCTCGTCCTCGCTGACCGCCTCGACGCGCACGATCGGGAACACCGGAAGGCCGGCCTTCGCGACGGCGCAGGCGAACTCCGCCTTGCCCTTCGCGATCGCCTCCTCCCGGGTCTCGGCGGCGACGACGACCTGAGCGCCGTAGCGGTTCGTACCGATCCCGGTCGCGATGCCCTCGCTGGTCGCGACCGCGTCCGCCAGGTCGACCACTTCTTCCGGCTTCATGATCCGGTCGCCCTCGGTCTCGATGCCGACGCTCCACTTGACCACCGGATCCGCCTCCACACGTGACATCCGAGCTAACCGAGGCTGGGGAGCAGCTCGGCGAACTCTTCCAGGCTCCTCAGGTCGTGGCCGGACAGCAGCACGTCGATGTGCGGCTCGGCCACCATCATTCCGACCGTCTGCGGCCGGTAGTCCGCGTTGTCGCCCTTATGGGGGTTCAGCCAGACGGTGTGGTGGCACAGTCGGGAAAGCCGTTCCATCGCCGTGGACAGAACCTGCGGGTCGCCCCGGTCGAGGCCGTCCGAGCAGATCACGACGACGCCGCCACGGCACATGCCGCGGCGTCCCCACTTGCGCACGAACTCGTCCACGGCGTCACCGATTCGGGTGCCGCCCTCCCAGTCGACCACGAGCTTCGCTGCCCGGGTGAGGGCTTCGTCCGGGCTCCGGGTCTGCAGTTGCCTGGTGACGTGGCTGAGGCGGGTGGCGAAGCAGAACACCTCGACCTTCGCCGACACGCGCCCGGCCGAGTACGCGAACTGCAGCAGAGCCCGGGAGTAGTCGGCCATCGACCCCGAGATGTCGAGGATGAGGACCAGCGGGCGCACCCGCACCCGCCGCTCCCGCCAGTACAGCTCGACCATCTCGCCGTGCGTCCGCAGCGACTGGCGGATCGTCCGCCGGAGATCCTGGGTGCGCCCCGATCTCGCTGTCTTCGTGCGGCGGGTGCGGCGCTGCGGCGGCGTCAACTTCATCCGCGCCATGATGCGCCGCAACGCTTCGAGCTCCTCCGGGGTACAACCGGCGAAGGACTTCTGTTTGAGGACCTCGACGTTCGAGGCCATCAGCCCGAGGAGGACCTCCTCGTCCTCGTGCTCCTCGCCGGGGTCGACAGCGGGGATCTCGAAGGGCGCCTCGGCTTCGGCCGCAGCCTGTGCCTTGATCTTGAAGAACTCCTGGACCGGGCTGTCCGCAGCGAGGAAGAAGCGCCGGAACACCGCATCGTAGACGCGGATGTCCTCCCGACGGGTGATGAGGCAGGTTCGCCCGGCCCAGTACAGGTCGACCAGATCCGTCGGGTCCAGCGGCGCCATCGCCCGGCAGTACGTCAGGATGTCACCGGTGCCGACCGCGAGTCGCTCCGACCGGAGCGCGTCGCCGAAGCCGACGAGCACGGACACGAACCCACTGTTGCCGCCTGACGTCGGCATCAGCGGGATCCCCGAGGCGTCTCAGGCACGGGACGTGATCTCCTGCAGGTTCTCGCGCACCAGGTCCAGGTCGTCGTGCTCCTTGACGACCGCCCCGAGGGTCATCTCGGCGACGTCGGCGTCGAGGCCGCTCTCGCCGAGGAACTCGAGGGTGCGAGCCCAGTCGATCGTCTCCGCGACGCCCGGCGGCTTCGCGAGGTCCATCTCGCGAAGCCGGGTGACCGCGGCGACCACCTTCCGGGCGAGCGCCTCGGAGACCTGCGGTGCCCGCATCGTCACGATGTCGACCTCGCGGTCCGGCATCGGATAGCCGATCCAGTGGTACATGCAGCGCCGCTTCAGCGCGTCGTGCAGCTCCCGGGTGCGGTTGGAGGTCAGCACCACCAGTGGAGGTCGTTCCGCCTTGACCGTCCCGACCTCGGGGATGCTGATCTGGAAATCGGACAGCACCTCCAGCAGGAACGCCTCGAACTCGTCGTCGGCGCGGTCAACCTCGTCGATCAGCAGCACCGCCCGGTCACCGGCCCGGATCGCCGCCAACAGCGGGCGCTCCAAGAGGAACCGCGGACCGAAGAGCTTCTCGACCGCCTCGTCGTCGGTGACGTTACGCGCCGACAACGCCCGGATGTGCAGGAGCTGGCGGGCATAGTCCCACTCGTAGAGGGCCTGGTTCGTGTCGATGCCCTCGTAGCACTGCAATCGGATCAACGTGCGCCCGTAGACCGAGGCCAGAACCTTGGCGATCTCGGTCTTGCCGACGCCGACCTCCCCCTCGAGCAGGATGGGCCGCTGCAGGGACATCGCCACGAACACCGCGGTAGCCAACCCCCGGTCCGCCAGGTAGCAGCCCTGCCGCAACGTCTCGGTCAGCTCTCCGACAGAACTCGGAAGGTTCACGAACGCTCTCCTTGGCACGCCGGCACGCCTTGGCACGCCGGCACGGGCTAGTTGATCGAGTCGTATCCGCGGGAGTTCCGCTGCGAGGACGCCGGGTAGGAGGTGGTGCGGACCTCGCCGCGCCTCGGCGGCGGGCCCTCGGTGCCCTGCGGGTAGGAGGTGGTGCGACCCCGGTCGATCGGCTGCGTCAACGACGGCGCCGGCCGCTCGGGTGCGGCGGCGGGCTTCTCCGCCGCCGGCTGCTCAGTGCTCTGTCGGTCCTTCTTGGTACGTCCGAACACAGCTCACGTCCCTTTCGTCGCATCCACCCGGCGCTCCGTGAGCGTCGGCCACCTATCCAGCGCTACCTCTCGGGCACTCCTACCGCTCGGGCTCGGACCGCAGGACGAGATCACGCACGCTCTTCGCCTCGGTGTTCAGCTTTCCCTCGCGCTCGAGCTTGGTCCGCCAGGCGGCGCGGAGCTCGTTGTTCACGCCGATCGACGGGTTGTGCCTCGTCGGCGTCTCGATGCCCTCGGCGAGGCCCTGGAAGCCGACGTTCGCCATGCTCTTGCACGACTTCGTGTTACCGCAAGCCTCGTCGAGCTCCGCGCTGGTCTGGTCCTGGGCGCGCCACACACCACGCAGCGCAGACAGGGCCTGCCGGCCGTCCTCCGGCAGGGCGTCCGGCACGGCGTCGTGCGTCCGGGCGTCCGGGTGTTCGCTCCGGTGTTCCTGGCTCATCCGAGCCCCCTCTCCTCTAGGGCCGTGGGTCAGGGATACGGCTTCAAATCGGCATACCCGGTGCGGGCCGGTCGGGAAACGCCGCCAGCTGCCGCCAGCCCGTCCCGAGGAAACCCGGGCAACGCCAGACAACCAACCCGGACGATCCGCCGACCCAGACGACCCATCTGACTAGGACCGCGCCGCCTCGTCGTACCGGCGGCCGGCCTCCTCCCAGTTCACGAGGTTCCAGAACGCCTCGACGTAGTCGCGCCGGCGGGCCGGGTAGCGCAGGTAGTAGGCGTGTTCCCACAGGTCGAGGCCGACGATCGGGACCTCCTCCGCGGTCAGCGGCGAGTCCTCGTTGGGCAGGCTGTAGACGACCAGCCGGTTGCGCGAGCGCACCAGCCACACCCAGCCACTGCCCACGTGCCGGGTGGCGACGTCCTCGAACCGCCGCCGGAACGCCGTGAACGAGCCGAACTCCTCGTCCAGGTGCGTCGCGAGGGCGCCGCCGGGCTCGCTGCCCTCACCGGTCAGGATCGTCCAGAACTGGCTGTGGTTCGCGTGGCCGCCGCCGAAGCTGCGCACCGCGTTGCGGGACTCCTCGGCGACCTTGCCGATGTGCCACAGCAGATCCTCCACCGGCTGCTGGCCGGCGGTGCGGAGATCCTCCGTGGCCTCCATGGCTACGTTGAGCCGCTCGACGTAGCTGCGGTGGTGCTCGCTGTGGTGGAGCTCCACGGTCCGGGCGTCGATGTGGGGCTCGAGAGCGTCGTACCCGTACGGCAGGTCGGGAAGGCTGTAGGCGCCCATGTGCCCTCGCAGTCCGGTCTGGTCCGCCCCCTGGTGTGACCCATGATACACATCGGTCTCCCGGCACGGGCCGCCCGCGGGCTCGTTCACCCGGCTCTGGCGGGAACGTGGCGTCCGGGCGCAGTGGCGCAGGCAGGTGTGCCCCGCCCCGCCCCCGAGAAGAACCGACCGAAGATCACAGCACACGGTCAGCGGGCCACCGTGACGCAAACGTTACGGAACATGGACCAGGAGAGCGTCACGCTCCGAAACATTTTCCCTCCACGAACGTGAGGTACCCACCCGATCGTGGTCCCACGAGTGCGCCTGTTGCGACGGAGGGTAGCACCAGCGGCGGCATTTCGCCGAGGGGGGGTTTGGTTCTTGGCTGTGATCTGCCCATCTGCCAGTATCTCCCTACCGTAATCACCCGTTGCGGTACCCGGGAGAGTCTGGCGCGGGCCCTCCCACGCTTCCCGTTACACCCGAGCAAGGCACGAGGAAGGGTGGTCGAGTTGCCTGACACGAGACGGCGGTTCCCCACACGGCAGGTAATACGTCGCTTCAACCTGGCCAGCACAGTGATCTTGGTCGTCGTCGTGATAGCGGCAGCGGTGGCGCTTGCGTTCCTCATCCGCACGGCGGTGCTGGCCACGCAGATCAACGCGAAGGCGGCCTCGATCGCGACCTCAGGCCGCGGCATCAACGCGTCGACCGACTCGATCGTCCAGTTGAACCGCACCAACAAGACCGCTGGATCGATCCTGAACAGCGCGCAGCCACTGAATGGGAAACTGACGACGATCGTGAACCTGGCCCAGGGCATCGACGGGCTCGCGAAGTCGATCAACAGCTCCGCCAGCACGATCAACAGCACCGCCAGCACGATCAACAGCAGCGCCACGAGCATCAACGCGAACGCCGGGACGATCGACGCTGACGCGATGTCGATCAACGGCACCGCGCGGGGGATCGACACCACCGCGGCCGCGATCCTCAACGTGGCGCAGCGCATCAACACCGACGCGCACAACATCGACGCCGGTCTCGCCCAGACGGTCACCGTCGCGCAGGCCATCAAGGCCGACACCGGCGACATCCTGGGGCAGGCGGGGCAGGCCCGTCACGAGTCGGGTTGTCTGGCCAAGAAGCTGCTCGCCGCCGGCGGCAGCGGTGGCGACTGCTAGGAGGGAAGGACTATGGCAACGCTTGCAGCCAGACGCGGCCCTGCCACCGAACCCCGCGTGGGTAAGGCCGGTCCCCCCAGTTGGGCCTCCTGGATGTGGATCTGGGTGGCCGTCGGGGCACTCGTCGTGCTCGTGGTGATCGGGTTCCTGATCGCGATCTCCAACGCCCTGTCGTCGATCAACAGCGGGCTCGGCGAGGCGAACACCGCGGTGACCAACGTCCAGGGCAACGCCCAGCCGCTGCCGAGCTACCTGTCGTCGATCAACGGCAGCCTCGGCAGCATCGACACCGCCCTGAAGCCGATCCCCGGACAGGCCGACCAGATCGTCTCGGCGCTGTCGTCGATCCACGGGTCGCTGGCGACCGTGGACGGGTCGTTGAAGAACACCTCCGGTTCGCTGTCCGACACCTCGGCCAAGCTCGTCACGGCGTCCAACAACGTCAAGACGATCACCGGCTCGCTGACCGACACGTCCAACATCCTCAAGAACGTCTTGAGCCTGGCGAACGGGATCGACGGCACCCTGGAGTCGGCGGAGCGGCCCGAGACCGCGGGCACCGGCGGCATCGCCGCCAAGGTGGCGACGATCAACGCCTCCCTGGTGCCTGCCCAATCCGACACCCACAGCATCGACGCCGGGCTCGTGGCGGTCAACGGACACCTGACCGGCATCTGCGAGTCGCCGGTGCTGCTGATCCTGGGTGCGCTCACGGCGACCCCGTGCTAGGGGTGGGAGGAGAACGATGCGACTGTCCAAGGTAGGCATCCTGCCGGCGCTCGTGCTGATCTTCGTCGTCGCCTGGGCACTCACGGCGGTGGTCCTGCTCACCAACACCCTCACCAACGCTGGGACGATCGACCGCCGGGTGAACATCATCAACAGTGAGCTCACGCCGATCCGGGGCTCCGTCGCCCTGCTGCCGGTCGCCGGGCAGATCGGCCAGAAGGCCGCGGCCATCAACCAGGCGGCCCGACCCCTGACCGGCCAGATCAACAAGGTGATCGCCGCCGCCGGCAGCATCGACAGCACCGCAAGGTCGATCAACGACACCGCCGGTAAGATCAACACCACGGCTGGGGCGATCAACGGGAACGTGACCACGATCGGCGCTACCGTGGGCTCGATCACCAACAACGTCGGTCCGATCAACACGTCGGTGCACGGGATCAACTCGAGCTTCACCGGGATCTTCGACAACGTGAAGGTGATCAACGGTGAGGTGAAGACGGCGTCCGGTCAGGCCGACGCGATCGTCGGTGTGGCGGGCCCGATCCGCAGTGACATCGCCAACGTCCTGACCGATGTCGGCGCGATCGAGAACCACGCCGCGGGGATCGACAACAGCCCGTTGCTGCTCAAGGTGCTGAACCCCAGCCAGATCAAGGCCGTCCAGACCCTGAGCCAGCCCATGGTGCCCGGCGCGAGCGGGCTGCTGCCCGCCGCCCCCCTGGCACCTGCCCTACTGGCGCCGCTGCCACTGGTGACGCCGTTGCTGCCGGCACTCCCGCTGCCGACAGCCGGACTGCTGCCGAGCACGCCGCTGGGACCTGCCACACCGCAGGCACCAGCCGCACCGCTGGCACCGGTCCAACCCCTGCTGTCCCCGGTGGATCAGCTCCTGACACCGCTCAGTCCGCGGTGACCGATTCACCAACCCGGCAGTAACGATCGGGGGGCCTCGGTAGCATCGAGGCCCCCCGATCGCTTGTTCCCGGAGCCTGCCGGTCACCCCCGGCCGCAGGCGGCGGGTGGCTCGGGGTCGATGCGCAGCGCGGTCATGACCCGGGCGAGCATGAGGTAATGGCCCGCGGTCAGCGCGAGCTCCACCACCTCGCGCTCGCCGAGCCGAACCCGGAGCGCCTGCCACGTCGCCTCGTCGACCTCACCGGCCACCAGCGCCGCGGTGAACTCCAGCACCGCGCGCTGCCCCGCGGTCAGGCACGCCGCGTGGTGCTCGCCGCGCTCGACCGCCTCGACCTGCTCGCGGCGCACGCCGGCGGCGAGGGCGATCGGGACGTGCTGGTCCCACTCGTAGCCCGCGGCCAGCCGCCCGACCTCCAGGATCGCCAGCTCGCGCAGCGCGGGGTCGAGGGCCAGGTCGGTGAGAAGCGCCCGGCCGAAGCGCACCCACGGGCCGAACACGGTTTCGGCGTGGGCCAGCAGTCCGAAGATGTGCAGCGGTGGCAGCCGAGCCAGCTCGACCGCCACCGCGGTCGGAGCGTCCTCCGCACGAAGGTAGGGCAGTCGTGCCACGGCTGCGACCGTACCGGGCGAGGGGTGCCGCGCGCCGGGACGGCAGCCGGGGTCAGCGCCAGGACGGCAGCCAGAGCTCGGCGTTCCACTGCTGCGGCGTGATCGACGAGCCGACGAGAATCGGCCACAGCCAGGCGAAGTTCGCCACGACGAGGCCGATGTAGAACGCCACGACGAGCAAGCCGGTGCCGCGGCGTTCGGCGCCCGCGCGGATCGGTCCGAGGACGTCGCCGAGCACGAGTGTGATCGCCAGCACGAGGAACGGCGCAAGCGGCGTCATGTAGAAGTAGTACATCTGCCGGTCGATGTTGAGGAACCACGGCAGGAAGCCGGCGGCGTAGGCCAGCAGCACCGCGGCGAACCGCCAGTCGAACCTGGTGACCGAACGCCAGATCGTCCACCCCAGCACCGGGAACGCCCCCCACCACATCGCCGGCGTGCCGACGAGCATCACCGCGCTGACACAGTCACCCTGGCCACAGCCGGCGGCGGCGGCGCCCGACTCGTAGTAGTAGAGCATCGGCCGCAGCCCCATCGGCCAGGTCCACGGCTTGGACTCCCACGGGTGCGGGTGGTCCTTCGGCGTGAGCAGGTGCTCGTGGAAGCTCAGGACGTTGCCGCTGTAGTACCACAATGCCCGCAGCGGGGCGGGGATCCAGGACCAGGGGCCGCCGGTGCCGACCCGGGTGCCGACGACGTGCCGGTCGACGCCGGTCTCGCTGCCGAACCAGGCCCACCAGGTCGCCAGGTAGGCCAGCACCGGCACGACGGCCAGCGCCCACAGCGCCGGTGCCAGGTCGCGCCGAATCGTGCCGACCCAGGGCCGCCTGACGCCCACGGTGCGCCGGGCGGTCGCGTCCCACAGCAGGGTGAGCAGCGCGAAGCCGGCGAGGAAGAACGTGCCGTCCCACTTCACCCCGCAGGCCAGCCCCAGCAGGACCCCGGTGCCCAGCCGCCACCAGCGCACCCCGAGCTGCGGGCCGTAGGGGGAGTCGCCGACCCGGGCCTCCGCGAACGCCACCGCGAGCCGGCCGCGCACCTGGTCGCGGT
The DNA here is from genome assembly GCA_039583705.1 of Pseudonocardiaceae bacterium. Classification (GTDB taxonomy): domain Bacteria; phylum Actinomycetota; class Actinomycetes; order Mycobacteriales; family Pseudonocardiaceae; genus JAVKSM01. Next base: position 23,416 of record JAVKSM010000017.1, on the reverse strand, counting down.
CCACGAGCAGCGCGCTGAACGCGGCCAGCACGAAGAAGGCGAGGAAGATGTCGAGCATCCCCATCCGGGACTGCACCTGGCTGAGCCCGTCGCAGGTCAGCAGCACCCCGGCGACGGCGCCGAGCAGCGTGGAGCGGGTCATCCGCCGGGCGATCCGGATGACCAGCAGCACGCACAACGTGCCGGCCAGCGCCGAGGCCACCCGCCAGCCGACGCTGTCGTATCCGAACAGCCACTCTCCCATCGCCATGAGCTGCTTGGCCAACGGCGGGTGCACGGTCAGCTCATAGCCCGGGTTGTCCTCGATGCCGCCGTTGCGCAGCATCTGCCACGCTTGTGGCACGTAGTGCTTCTCGTCGAAGACCGGCGTGCCGTGGTCGGTCGGGTAGCCGAGGTTGATGAACCGCAGCACCCCGGCCACCGCGGTGAGGCTCACGGCAACGAGCCAGCCGCGCAGCCGGTCGGCCGGCGGTGTGCTGAAAGGCTGCGACAGCGATACTGCCGGCGTCGTTGACGTGTCACGCCCGGCGATCGGTGCCGGCGCCAGAGCCGTCACAGGCTCCGATCGTAGGCTGCCCCGCGTGGCGGACGGGTTGGGTCGGGGGATGCTGGTGCTGGCGGCGACCCCGCTGGGCGACGCCCGCGACGCCTCGCCGCGGCTGGTGGCAGCGCTGGGGTCGGCCGACGTCGTGGCCGCCGAGGACACCCGTCGGCTGCGGTCGCTGGCGGCGGCGCTGGGCGTGTCGGTGACCGGCCGGGTGGTGAGCTGCTACGACGCGGTGGAGGCGGCGCGGCTGCCGGGACTGCTCGGCGCGGTGGCGGCCGGCTCGACCGTGCTGCTGGTCACCGACGCCGGGATGCCGCTGGTGTCCGACCCCGGTAGCCGGCTGGTGACCGCCTGCATCGCGGCTGGCCTGCCGGTGACCTGCCTGCCTGGCCCCTCGGCGGTGACCACCGCGCTGGCGGTGTCCGGGCTGCCGGTCGACCGGTTCTGCTTCGAGGGGTTCGCGCCGCGCCGGTCGGGGCCGCGCCGGCGCTGGCTCGCCGGCCTCGCCGCGGAGCCCCGTACGCTCGTGCTGTTCGAGGCGCCGCACCGGTTGGCCGAACTGCTGGCCGACGCCGTCGAGGTGCTCGGCGGGCAGCGCCGCGCGGTGGTGTGCCGGGAGCTGACGAAGGCCCACGAGGAGATCCGGCGGGACTCGCTCGCCGCGCTCGCGTCCTGGGCGGCGCAGGGACCGGTGCGCGGCGAGGTCACCGTCGTGCTCGCCGGGGCGGTTCCCGCCGAGCCGCCGCCGGTGGCGGACCTGGTGCCGGAGGTGCTCGCCCGGGTGGCCGGCGGTGAGCGCCTCAAGGACGCCGTCGCCACGGTCGCCGTCGAGTACGGCCTGCCCAAACGGGAGCTCTACGAGGCCGCGATTCGGCTCCGCCGCTCATGAGCGCGGACGGTCAGGCCGGCACCACGGTCGTGCTGGACAGCGCTGGGTCGTTGCTCACAGGGCCGTCACGAGCGCGCGCAGCAGCTCGCCCATCCGCCCGGCGGATGCCCGGGCGACGTCGGGCACGCTGAGGGGGTCGATGGGTTCGCCGGTCATGCCGGCGGCCAGGTTGGTCACCAGCGACAGCCCGAACACCTCGGCCCCCGCCGCCCGGGCCGCGATCGTCTCCAGCACGGTCGACATTCCTACCAGGTCGGCGCCCAGGTCGCGCAACATCCGGATCTCGGCCGGGGTCTCGAAGTGTGGCCCGGCCAGCCCGGCGTAGACCCCCTCTGCCAGCGACGGGTCCAGCCGGCGGGCCAGCTCGCGCAGCCGCGGCGAGTAGGCCCCCGTGAGGTCGACGAACCGGGGGCCGACCAGTGGCGAACCGCCGGTGAGGTTGAGGTGGTCGGTGATCATGACGGGCTGCCCGACGGCGAGCCCGTCCCGGATGCCGCCGGCCGCGTTGGTGAGCACGACGACGGCTGCCCCTGCGGCGAGCCCGACCCGGACGCCGTGCACGACCTGCGCGGTGCCGTGCCCCTCGTAGAGATGGGTACGGCCGCGCAGCACGAGCACCCGCCGGCTTCCGACGGGCACGGAGCGGACCGTTCCGGGGTGCCCCGGGACCGCCGGCGCGGCGAAGCCGGGCAGCTCGGTCATCGGGATCTCAAGCTCGCCGGACCCGAAGGCGTCCGCCGCCGTCCGCCAGCCGGATCCGAGCACCACGGCCACGTCGTGTCGGGACACGCCGCTCACCCGGGCCAGCGCGTCGGCGGCCGCCCGCGCCGCCCCCGACGGATCGAACTCGGGAGCGGCCGTGGGGTTGCTCACCAGCGTGAGCCTAGGTGGCTGGGGTGAAGCTGTCCGCGATCGTCGAGAACAGCCCCTCGGCCGCGTCGCCCGCCCCGGGCACCGTCAACCGCAGCACCCACAGGTCGTCACCGGCAGGCACGAGCCGGGCCACCGTCGTCCGCACGACCCCGTAGGCGTCACGGGTGCGGTAGCTGAGCTGCTGGGGCTGCCCCCGGCCCCCGGTCACCGGCGCTCCGACCACTCGCGGCGCGCTGAGGCGCTCGACGTCGGCCACTCCGAGGCGGCGCGCCGCGCCTGGCCCGGTGAGCTGGGCGACGAGGTCGGCCAGGTCGGAGCCGGGGTACCAGCCGGCCTCCCGGTCCACGCGCAGCTCGCTGCCGCCGTCTGGCGAGACGAACCGGACCGTGACCGCACCATCGGCGTCCGGCAGCCGGAACTCCCGCCACCCGGCTGGCACAACCATGCCGAAACCCAGGGCGTCCGGCCCGTAGGCCTGCGGGGAGTCGACGTGGCGCTGCCACTGCCGCCCGGCCGATGCGGTCCCCACCGGAGCCGCCGGCTCCCCGGCGAGCTGCCGGGTGAGCCAGTAACCGCCGGTCCCACCCGTGGCGACGGCGACGAGCACCAAGGCTCCGAGCAGCGCGCGCAGCCCGGGCCCCCGGCTCCGGGCGGCCGCGACGCCGGCAGCACCCGACGGTGGCAGCGGGAACGGCAGCGGTCCGGGATCGGCGGCCAGCGGACGGGGCCCAGTGCCGGCCAGACCCGGAGACGCCAGACCCTGGGCTGGCGGGTTCTGGGACGGCTGGGCCGGGGCTGGCGGGTGTCGGGACGCCAGGTCCCGGGAGGCCAGGCCCCGGGATGGCGGGGGTGCGGCCGAGCGCCAGGGGATGGGACCGAGCACCGGCGGCTCGGGCAACAGCGGGCTGTCGGGGTCGGCGAGCAGCGGACGCAGCCGCCGGCGCACCTCGTCCAGTGGCAGCCGCCGGTGGGGCTGTTTGACCATGAGGCCGACGATGACCCCTGCCAGCGGGCCGCCGCCCGAAGGGCGCGGCACCCTCCCGTGCACCACGGCGGCCACGGTCGCCACGGGATCGCCGGCGTCATAAGGGGGGTGTCCCTCGACGGCGGCGAACAGTGTCGCGCCCAGGCCCCACAGGTCGGCCGCCGCGCTCACCTCCCGGCCGGCGGCGACCTCTGGCGCGATGTAGGCCGGCGAGCCCAGCACCAGCCCGGTCGCGGTCATCGTCACCTCGGCGGTGTTGCGCGCGATGCCGAAGTCCGTGAGCTTGATCCGCCCGTCCTCGCCGACGAGGACGTTGCCCGGCTTGACGTCGCGGTGAGTGATCCCAGCGCGGTGCGCGGTCGCGAGGGCGGCGGCCACGGCGGTGCCCACCGCGGCAGCGTCGTCGGCGCCGAGCCGGCCACGCTCGCCGATGAGTGCCGCCAGGCTGCGCGAGGGCACGAGCTCCATGACGACGAAGGGCTCGCCGCCCACCTGCACGACGTCGTAGAGCGTGACGACGTTGGGATGGGAGAGCACGGCGGTGGCCCTGGCCTCGCGCAGCGTCCGCTCCCGCAGCGCGGCCGCCTCAGCCGCCGGGAACCCGGCGGGGGCGCGCACCTCCTTGACCGCGACGGGGCGACGCAGCACCTCGTCGTAGGCCGACCACACGGTACCCATCGCTCCGCTGCCGAGTTCGCCGAGTACCCGGTAGCGTCCGGCGATACGGCGGGGATCCCCGTCCTGGCTTCGCGTGGGCACGGCCACATTGTCCATGTCCGCCATCGGCGGGAGCCTCGACGGCAGACAGGAGGGCACCGGATGGGCCAGTCGGGGCGGCCCCAGGAGTCGAACCGTGCGTGAGACGACCCGGAGAGCACGGGAGTCGAACCGTGCGTGAGACGACCCGGAGAGCAGAGTCCGGGTTCGAGGTGCCGGCGGTCTATGGCCCGGAAGCGGTTGCCGACGGGCTGGCCGGGCGGCTCGGGGCGCCCGGTGAGTACCCGTTCACCCGGGGCGTCTACCCGACGATGTACACGCAGCGCCCCTGGACGATGCGGCAGTACGCCGGCTTCGGCACCGCGACCGACTCCAACCGCCGCTACCACCAGCTCATCGAAGCCGGCAGCACCGGGCTGTCGGTGGCCTTCGACCTGCCGACCCAGATGGGCCTGGACTCCGACGACCCGTTGGCCTTCGGCGAGGTCGGCAAGGTCGGCGTGGCCATCGACTCCATCGAGGACATGCGGACGCTTTTCGAGGGCATCCCGCTGGACCGGGTGTCCACCTCAATGACGATCAACGCGCCGGCCGCCGTGCTGCTGCTGCTCTACCAGCTCGTCGCCGAGGAGCACGGGGTGGCCGGCTCGGAGCTGACCGGCACGATCCAGAACGACGTGCTCAAGGAGTACATCGCCCGCGGCACCTACATCTACCCGCCCGCCGAGTCACTGCGGCTCGCCAGCGACATCTTCGGTTACTGCCACGCCGAGATCCCGCGCTGGAACACCATCTCGATCTCCGGCTACCACATGGCCGAAGCTGGCGCGAACCCCGCTCAGGAGGTGGCGTTCACGCTGGCCAACGCCGTCGAGTACGTGCGAGCCGTGACCAGCGCCGGCCTGGCCGTCGACGACTTCGCCCCGCGGCTGTCGTTCTTCTTCGTCGCGCGCACGACGTTGCTGGAGGAGATCGCGAAGTTCCGGGCGGCGCGGCGGATCTGGGCAAGGATCATGCGCGAGGAGTTCGGCGCCCGGGACCCCAGGTCGCAGATGCTGCGGTTCCACACCCAGACGGCGGGGGTCCAGCTCACCGCGCAGCAGCCCGAGGTCAATATCATCCGAATCACCACGCAGGCCATGGCCGCGATCCTGGGCGGCACCCAGTCGTTGCATACCAATGCCTACGACGAGGCCATCGCGCTGCCAACCGAGAAAGCCGCCCGGTTGGCGGTGCGCACCCAGCAGGTGCTCGCCTACGAGACCGACCTGACGTCCACCGTGGACCCGTTCGCGGGCTCCTACGCCGTCGAGGCGATGACCGACGAGGTGGAGTCGAGGGTGCTGGAGCTGTTCGCAGAGGTGGCCAAGCGCGGCGGCGCGGTGGCCGCGATCGAGCAGGGATTCCAGAAGACCGAGATCGAGAAGACCGCCTACGCCACCGCCCACGAGATCGATTCGGGGGAGCGGGTCGTGGTCGGGGTCAACCGGTACCGCACCGACGCCGAGGATCCGTACGAGCCGCTGCGGGTCGACCCGGAGATCGAGCACGCGCAGCGGCAACGGCTGGCGCGGCTGCGCGCGGCGCGGTCCGCCTCGGACGTGGCCGCGGGGCTGGACGGCCTGCGGCGGGCCGCCGAAGGCACCGACAACGTGCTGTACCCCCTCAAACACGCGCTGGCCGCCAGGGCGACCATCGGCGAGGTGTGCCATGCGCTGCGCGAGGTCTGGGGCTGCTACGTGCCCAACGACACCTTGTGAGGCCTTCTGGGCTGATGGACCTCCGATCCACCTTTACCGGCGCGTACCCCACTTTACCCGCACGTACCACGCCGTTCGCGGGCCCCGAAGGCGCTCGCCGGCTTTGTGAGGCTCCTCACACCGTCCGCAGCAAGAGGCCGGCCCTTCGGCGACGTGATCTCTGGGCGGTCCGGCACGTCGCGCAAGCGTCCGACCGGGTGATGCACTATGGCGATATGCGAGCGACGTGGGCCACCCGCCGTCCCGCCCGGAGGGAGGCGCGGTGACCCTGCTTCACCACACCCTTCCGGAGCTGACGACGTCCGCGCCGCCCCAGTCCCCGCTGACCGACCTGGGTGCCGGTCGCGGTCCCGGCTGGCTGGACCGTTGGCTGTCGACGCATCTGTCGGAGCTGGTGACCTGGCGCCGACGGCTGCACTCCCACCCGGAGCTCGCCAACCGCGAGCAGGGGACGACCGCTTTCGTCAGCTCCGTCCTCACCGCCGCTGGCCTCGAGCCGCGAGTACTGCCCGGCGGCTCGGGGCTGCTGTGCGATCTCGGCAGCGGCGTCCGGTGCGTCGCCTTGCGGGCCGACTTGGACGCGCTGCCGCTGCCGGAGCGTTCCGCGGCCCCGTATGCGTCCACTGTGGACGGGGTCTCGCATGCCTGCGGGCACGATGCGCACACGGCAATGCTGCTGGCCGCGGGGTTGGCGCTGGCCTGCGCCCCGGCGCTTCCCGGTGTGGTGCGGCTGATCTTCCAGCCGGCCGAGGAGGTGCAGCCGGGCGGGGCTCTCGATGTCGTCGCGGCCAACGGTCTCGACGGCGTGGAGCAGATCTTCGCCCTGCACTGCGACCCCCGGCTCGCCGTCGGACGCGTCGGCACCAGAGCCGGCCCGATCACCTCTGCGGCCGACATGCTCGAGCTGCGGCTCACCTCCCCGGGAGGTCACACCGCGCGGCCCCACCTCACCGCCGACCTGGTGCACGCGCTGGGGACGGTGATCACCGGGTTGCCGACCCTGCTCAACCGCCGCATCGATCCGCGCTCGGGCACCGTCCTCGTCTGGGGTGCCGTGGAGGCGGGCGCGGCGGCCAACGCCATCCCGCAGCACGGTGTGCTCCGGGGCACGCTGCGCACCGGGGACCACGCGACGTGGGCGGAGCTGGAGCCGCTCGTCCGCTCCCTGGTCGACGCACTGCTCGCCCCGACCGGCGTCGGCTACGTGCTCGAGCATCAGCGGGGTGTGCCGCCGGTGGTCAACGACGTAGCCTCGGCCGCCGTGCTCCAGAACGCCGCAGTGGCTGCCGCCGGTCCCGACGGCGCCGCCGACACCGCCCAGTCCAGCGGCGGCGAGGACTTCGGGTGGTACCTGGAGCACGTGCGGGGCGCGATGGGCCGGCTGGGCGTGTGGTCCGGCCAGGGGCCCATGAAGGATCTGCACCAGCCTTCCTTCGACCTCGACGAGCGCGCGCTGCCGGTCGGTGTCCGCACGCTCGTGCACGCCGCCCTCACCGCCCTGGCCTAGGGTGGACGACGCCTAGCGTGGACGGCCGACCGGCTGCGAGGGCGAGCGGTGGGGCAGGGCGGTCCCGTAGATCGTCTGCCTGCTGCCCGTCGCCCAGATGGCGAAGAGGGACGAGAACCGCTTGCCAAGGTGCTCTTTGGCGGCTTCACCGTCATGCATGCCTCCGGCGACGCCCTTCATGAGGTCAGAACCGATGGCTGCGATCGTGACAGCCTCACTGGGATGCGCCGCGGCGGCGGTCCGATCCTGGTCAACCGTCGCGAGCGCGGCCGGTTCCTGGGGAGCCGGATCCGCCCTCGACGAGGCGACAAGACCCGCCACCGCCCTATTTCCCGCCATTCGCTGTAAGCCAAGCATCACCGCTGGCCCGAGCGACGCAACCGCTTTCGCGCGTCCCACCTCGGGCTGGCGCAGCAGGCCCGTGACCACCCGATTGCCGGGCAGTCGCCGTAATGCCCGGGCCTCGTCGGCTGTGCTGGCTGCTGCGCGGAGAGAGCGTGATCCGACGGTATGCAACTGAAAGCTGGCCATCCCGGCATGGTACAAGGCCGGGAGATGCCCGTACGACTCCACAGCCCGGCGCATGAGGGCAGGAATCTCTGCCCGATCGGACGCTGAGAGAGTCGGTGGTTGGCCCTACTCTAAGGGCCACACATTGTGGCAGGGGCGGGTCCGCAGTGCCCGCACGTAGTCCGCAGGCGCGCCCGCGGCTTCGGCTGCGTCAGCCATCACCCCGAGGTAGCGCGCGGAGGGCAGGCCGCCCTCGTAGGCGTCCAGTACGTAGAGCCACGCGAGCGCCGAACCTTCCAGGGTGTGCACCCGCAGCCGCAGCTTCTTGTGCAGCCCGAGCTCGCCGCCCTCCCAGCGGTCCAGCATGGCGGCATCCTCGGGGCTGACGTCGTAGAGCACGACGAACACCGATGAGCCGGGATCCTCGACGACGGTCGCAAGCGCGCCCTCCCAGCCGAGGTCCTCGCCGCCGAACGTCAACCGCCAGCCCACGAGCCAGCCCGTGCCGGCCATCGGTGAGTGCGGAGCACGCTCCATCATCTGTGACGGATCCATGTTGGACCCGTAGGCGGCGTAGAGCGGCACGGCGGACAGCGTAGTCAGGCATTTCCGGTGAGCCGCGCTGACCACGGCCGGGAGCGACGGCGAGCCGGGGCCACGAGCTCGGCCAAAGCACCGGTTCTCCCCGGGGGGTGACGGTAGCGTGGCCGGCGTGGTCGCAGAGGCGCTGGCTGGGGTGCCCGGCCGGCTGGGACCTGCCGAGCGGGAGGACGCCTGGCGGCGGCTGACTGACGAGCACTTCGACGTGGTCGTCATCGGTGGCGGCGTGGTGGGGGCGGGCTCGGCGCTGGACGCCGCCACCCGCGGGCTGCGGGTCGCGCTGGTGGAGGCTCGCGACCTGGCGTCGGGGACGTCGAGCCGCAGCTCCAAGCTCATTCACGGCGGCCTGCGCTACCTGGAGCAACTGGAGTTCGGGCTGGTGCGCGAGGCGCTGGCCGAACGCGAGCTCATGCTCACCCGCATCGCCCCCCACCTTGTCAAGCCGGTGAGCTTCCTCTATCCGCTGCGCCACCGCGGCTGGGAACGGCCCTACGTCACACTCGGGCTGACGCTGTACGACGCGATCGGCGGAGCCCGCAGCCTGCCTCGCCACCAGCAACTGACCCGGGCCGGGGCGTTGCGGATGGCACCCGCGCTGCGGCGGGACGCCCTGGTCGGCGCCGTGCGTTACCACGACGCGATCACCGATGACGCCCGCCACACCCTGACCGTGGCCCGCACCGCCGCGCAGTACGGCGCGGTGGTACGGACCTCCACCCAGGTCGTCGGGTTCACCCGGGAAGTCGACCGGGTCGCGGGGGTCCGGGTGCGCGACGTCGAGAACGGTGCCGAGACCGACGTCCGGGCGCACGCAGTGATCAACTGCACCGGGGTGTGGACCGACGAGCTGCAACGGTTGTCCGGCAGCCGCGGCCGGTTCCGGGTGCGGGCCTCCAAGGGCGTGCATGTCGTCGTGCCGCGTGACCGCATCGCGGCGGACTCCGGGCTCATCCTGCGCACCGAGACCTCGGTGCTCTTCGTCATCCCGTGGTTAGGTCACTGGATCATCGGCACCACCGACACCGACTGGCACCTCGACCTCGCCCACCCGGCCGCGACCCGGTCCGACGTCGACTACCTGCTCGACCGGCTCAACGCCGTCCTCGTCACCCCGCTGACCCACCGCGACATCGAGGGCGTCTACGCCGGCCTGCGGCCGCTGCTCGCCGGGGAGAGCGATCTGACCTCGAAGCTGTCCAGGGAGCACGCCGTGGCCAGGGTCGCGCCCGGCATGGTGGCGATCGCGGGCGGCAAGTACACGACCTACCGGCTGATGGCCGCCGACGCGGTCGAGGCGGCCGTGTCCGACGTGCCCACCCGGGTCGCGCCCTCGATCACGGACCGAGTGCCGCTGCTGGGCGCCGACGGTTACCACGCCCTGGTCAACCAGACCGACCGGCTCGGCACCCGGTACGGCCTGCACCCGTACCGGGTGCGGCACCTGCTCGACCGCTACGGCTCGATGTTGAGCCAGGTGCTGGCGCTTGCCGACGGCCGGCCGGAGCTGCTGGTGCCGGTCAGCGCGGCACCGGACTACCTGTGGGTGGAGGTGGTGCACGCCGCGAGTCACGAGGCGGCGCTGCACCTGGAGGATGTGCTCACCCGCCGCACCCGGATCTCCACCGAGTACCCCCACCGCGGCGTGGACGCCGCGCGCCCGGTGGCCGAGCTCATGGCCGAGGTACTCGGCTGGGACGGTCGGCGCGTGGACCGCGAGGTCGACGTGTACTGCGCCCGGGTGGCCGCCGAGCGGGGCTCGCAGGCACAGCCGGACGACTGGGCCGCCGACGCGCTGCGCTCGGCCGCCCCGGAGGCCCGCCCCGAGGTCGCCGAGCCGGTGCGGTGACCGGCGCTTTCGTCGACGAGGATGGGAAACTGCCGGTGAAACGCCACCGTAGTGTGCGGGCAGCACCTGGCTGGACCGGCGATACCCCACGCGGCCCGCCAGCACCGAGTGCGGTTGCCGACCGCTGGTTCGACCCCGCGCAGGCCGGAGGTGCGATGCTCCGGCGGCGCCGCCAGCACCGCGACGGCAATCAGTTGCACATCGAGTTCGACTACCGCGACCCTGCCGGGACCAGCTTGCACACCACCACCGTGGAGCTGACGTCGTTCTCCGCGTCGAAGCTGACCGAGGCGTTCACCGCCGCCGGGTTCGCCCCCGTCCGGTTGGGGATCCCGCAGCCTGACCCCTTGAACGCCAGCACGACGAGCGGGACAGCCCAGCCGAGGGGAAACTCCGAATGCTTGATGTAACGCCATCGGCTGCTACCACACCCTGCTCGGAAGTCATCAACAGGCCCTCATGTTCTGTGAACAAGCTCTCGCCCTATGCCACGAGATCGGCGAGCGTCTCTGCGAGGGCGGCACCTGGGATAGCCTCGGCTACATTCACCACAACCTCGGCAACCATCTTCATGCCTTCGCCTACTATCAGCAAGCCATCGACAGGTGGCGAGAACTCGGCAACCGGTATCACCAAGCCACCACGCTCGTCCACCTTGGTGAAACCCAATACTCCGCCGCGGGCCGCGAAGCGGCACGCGTCACTTGGCAGCAGGCTCTTGCTATCCTCGACGATCTACACCACCCCGATGCCGACAAGGTCCGCGTTAAGCTTCTCCTCGCCGCCACTTGAGCGCGAATGACCGATAATTGATCGGCCCGGTGGCGGGCATACCCGCGGGTCTGGTTAAGACCCTCACCTGGGACCAGGACAGTGAGATGGCCGATCACACCGCGTTGAGCGTGGCGACCACACGACGTATCCTGGGCTCATCGAGGCTCCGAACGAGATATGGGAGCTCAGACCGCCATCAAGCGCATGGGCGAGTTCTACCGGGAGCACGAGGACGAGATCATCGAACATGGAGGGGGGAGGACCACCCGACCGGCCGACCGACTGATCCGGGCAGGCCCGCGCTGAGCAGCGCGAGCGGGTCGGGGTGGGGGGCGGCGTCGAGCTCCCACTCGTCGCCGGAACGGACGAGCCGGTACCACAGCCCGTCGACGCCCAGCCGTAGCTGCACCCCGCCCCGGGTGAGCCGGTTGCGCCAGCCGCGGGTCGGGCCGGGGCCGGCGGCGCGGTCGAAGGCGGCCCGGCCTTCGGCGAGCGCCTCGGGATCGGGCTGCCAGCTCTCCCGCAGCGCGGCCAGGCCGCCCCGGCCACCGTGGCGCCAGGCAATCGCGTCGCGCGCCAGCACCCTGGACGGGATGCCCGACACCGCGGCCAGGACGACGAAGCCGGGGCGACCGAGCTCCGCCGCCGCGCGCCGCGCGAGATCTTCGGTCGCGTCCAGCGTCAACCCGCCGTCGCCGGTCCCGACCGCCAGCTCCCAGCATCGAGCGGCCGCGTCCGCGGCCAGCGCCACCAGATCCTCGCGGCGCACGCCGCATCCGGCTGGCGGATCGAGCGGCAGTACGGCCGGGCGGCCGGGCCGCGGCGGGGGCAGCGGGGGTGCCGGCAGCGCGGCGGGAGGCCGGTCGAAAGCGGCTCGGGCCGGGACGTCGTCGTCCTCGGGCGCGGGTGCCGACCCGAGCCCGGCATCGGTGCCGGACCTGCGGCGCACCCGCAGCCCGGCGAGCACCTCCTCGCGGTCCCGACCGCGCAGCGCGAGCAGCGCGAACGGGTCGGTGTCCAGGGCGTCGGCGACCAGGTAACACACCGCGGCGGCGTGCTTGCACGGGTCGGCCGAGTCCGGGCAGGAGCAGCGCGGCTGCAGCTCCCCGGCGCCAGGCAGCAGGTCCAGGCCGGCACCGCGCACGTCATCGACGATCTCCGGGGACAGCTCGCCGTCCAGCAGCGCCGCGGCGTGCCCGAGCCGCGCGGTGACCGCGTCGAGCACGCGGTCCCACTCGTCGGCGCCGAACTGCCGCACCCGAACCGTGACCTGGTAGGGCGCGCTCCGGCTGCCCTGCACCTGCGCGCGCACCAGTCCAGGGTCGACCGTCAGCTCGTCCACCATGCCGCTGCGGGCATACGCCCGACCGCGGGGCAGCCGGTTGGGGTCCAGCTGGGCGCGCTGCTCCAGCGCGGTCACCCACGCCCGGCCCCACCAGGTCGCGCCGAACCCACGCCCGCTCACGACGCCGACCCCAAGCGCACCAGGTCGGCCAGCTCGGCGTCCGACAGCTCGGTGATCCACCCCTCGCCGGTTCCGACCACGGCGTCCGCCAGCTCCCGCTTGGCGGCCAGCAGCGTGGCGATGCGGTCCTCGACCGTGCCCTCGGTGACCAGCCGGTGCACCTGAACCGGGCGGTCCTGCCCGATCCGGTAGGCGCGGTCGGTCGCCTGGTCCTCGACCGCTGGGTTCCACCAGCGGTCGTAGTGGATCACGTGGGTGGCTCGGGTGAGGTTGAGCCCGAGGCCGCCGGCCTTGAGCGACAGCAGGAACACCGGAGCGACGCCGGACTGGAACCGCTCGACCATCTGCTCGCGGCGACTCGGCGACAGCCCGCCGTGCAGGAACAGCACTGACCGGCCGCATGCGGTCAGGTGCTCCTCGATGAGCCGGCACATCGCCACGTACTGGCTGAACACCAGCACCGACTCGCCTTCGTCGACGATCACGTCCAGCAGCTCCCGCAGCGCGGCGAGCTTGCCGGAGCGACCCATCAACGGGCCGCCCTGGTGCAGGTACTGCGCGGGGTGGTTGCAGATCTGCTTGAGGGCGGTCAGCAGCCCGAGTACCAGCCCGCGGCGGGCGATGCCCTCGCTCTCCTCGATCAGGGCGAGCGTCTCGCGCACGACCGCCTCGTACAGGGTCGCCTGCTCGGCGGTCAGCGGCACCACCCGGTCCGTCTCGGTCTTGGCCGGCAGCTCCGGCGCGATGCCCGGGTCGGTCTTGCGCCGCCGTAGCAGGAACGGCCGGACCAGGCGCGCCAGCGCCGCGGTCGCGTCCGGGTCGCGATAACGCTCGACGGGGATGGCGACGGCCCGGTGGAAGGACGACAGCGGGCCGAGCAGCCCGGGCGTCGTCCAGTCCAACGTGGACCACAGCTCGGAGAGGCGGTTCTCCACCGGAGTTCCGGTCAGGGCCACCCGCGCCGGAGCCGGCAGCGCCCGCAGCTCCCGCGCCGTGCGCGACAGCGGGTTCTTGGCGTGCTGCGCCTCGTCGGCGACGACCAGCCCCCAGCCGATCTCCGCCAGCTTCGGGCGGTCCCGGCGCACCACGCCGTAGCTCACCAGGACCACCTCGTCGGGCGCCACGTCCTCCAGGTGCCGGTCCCCGCCGTGGTAGCGCCGCACCGGCACGTCCGGGGCGAAGCGGGCCAGCTCGCGCTGCCAGTTCCCCAGCAGCGAGGTAGGGCACACCACGAGCGTCGGGCCGGCTCCCAGCGGACGCCGGTGCAGGTGCAGCGCGATGAGCTGCACGGTCTTGCCCAGCCCCATGTCGTCGGCGAGGCAGCCGCCGAGGCCCAGCGCGCACATCTGCGCCAGCCACCCCAGGCCGCGCAGCTGGTAGGGGCGCAGTGTCGCGTGCAGGCCGTCCGGCGGGTCCACCACGGACGACGGCGCGTCGGCCAGCCGCGCGGTCAGCTCGGCCAGCGGCTTGTCCGGCCGGAACTCGACGTCCTCACCGTCGACCACCAGTGACCCGGTCAGGGCGGCCGCGAGCGCCTGGATGCCCGTGACCCGCCGGGAGCGACGCCGGCTCAGCCGCTCCAGCAGGTCGGCATCCACCCGGATCCAGCGCCCGCGCAGCCGCACCAGCGGGCGCTTGGCATCGGCCAGCGCGGCGACCTCGTCCTCGGTCAGCAACTCGCCGTCCATCGTCAACTGCCAGCGGAACTCGAGCAACTGATCGAGTGAGAACACCGGAGCGGCCGCACCCGGCGGGGCCGGGGTGACGGCGGTGGCGCGCAGCTTGGGGCCCTCGCCGAGCAGCTCGGCCGGCCACAGCACCTCGATCCCGGCGCCGCCCAGCGCTTCGGCTCCGGAGGACAGCAGGTCGGCGAGCGCGTCGTCGTCGAGCATCACCTCGGTCGGGGTGGCGGCTCGCAGCACGGGTTGCAGCCGCGGCCAGGCGCGCGCGCCCCGGCGCAGCGCGAGCAGCAGGTCGGCCTCGGCCTGCGCGCCGAGCCGGGCGAGCACCGCGGCGGGCGCCTGCCACAGGTCGGCGGCCTCACAGACCAGGCTGGGGTCGGCGACGCTGCGCAGCTGCAGCACCCCGGCGAACGGCTCGTCGGGCTTCGTGGGCGGCTCGATCCGCAGCTCGATCCGGGCGCCGGCAGCCAGGCCCCGGTCGGTCTCGGCGAGCCAATCGGCCAGCCCGTTCACGCGGGTGGGCGTGGCGGCGGCGAATGCGGGCACTGCCACCGATGCCTCGGCGGCCGCGGTGCGCACCATGACGTCGGCGATGGCGTCCCACAGCGCCCGGACAAGCGCCTCCGGGGCGCGGATCCGCAGTGGTCGGGCGTCGGCGACCGGCAGTGCGTGCGCCGTGGCCGGCATGACCGCGGCCAACTGGGCGAGCCACGCGGCGTCGGCCGCCTCCATCGGCCCGGCCCGCCACGCGTCGTACCCCTTGGGCGTCACGGCGGGCAACAGCCGGCCGCGGGCGACCAGCCCGACGCCGGCGGTGGCTGCGGTCGCCCACGCCGCCAGCGCCGGGTCGGAGTCCGTGACGGGGACCGTCAGCAGCGCGGGGAGGGCGGCCGCGATCGGTATCAGGCGCGCGGGTACCGGTTGGCGGCGCAGCGTCCGTCCGGCGCGGACGACCAGCTCGACCCGGTCCGGGCCGGCGCCGTCGCCGTAGAGCGCGAGCCGGCCGGCGCGTGGCGGATCGGCCGGGAGGAACACCGCGGGGCACCTCGGGTCGAGCTCCACGGCCGGGACCATATCCCTGACCCGGCGTCCGCGACGGTGCGCCCCGCCGGGCGGTGTGACGTGGCAGCCTAATCCAGCTCGCGGCGGTACATCCGACGGTAGCGACGGTGGCGACGGTCGCGCCGGCCACCGTGGACGAGGGTTCCCACGGCCGGGACCAGCAGGAAGAACACCCACGAGAAGTGCCAGAGCCCGCTGGTGGCGAAGAACAGTGCGACCGCGACCAGCGGCGTGAGGGCGACCAGCCGCGGCCCCCACCGCCCGAACACCGGTCGGTCCGGGTAGGTCGCCGGGGTCGCCGGGGTCGCGGACCCCGCTCGGTCCGGCAGCCACCCCCCGACAGCCGTCGGGTCGGGAAGCACCGGGTGCGGGGCCGGTAGGTCGCTGAACAACGCGACGAGCTCGGAGCGGGTCGTCGCGGTCGAGGCGGCGGCGGTCCGGTCGCCGTACTCGTCGATGCTCAAGCGCCCGGCCGACATGTGCTCGTCCAGCGCCTTCATCGCCGACGCGCGCTCGGCGTTCCCGATGCGCAGCTCCGGGGCGGGTTGGCTCACCAGCCCATGGTAGGTAATCCGAGCAGTCCTCAGCCCCTGGTTACCGGGACAACCCGAACCGCTGGGAGGCCAGCGGCGGGCTCATCGGATCCCCCTCGCGGTTGCGACGAGCCGATCGTAGGAAAGCGAGCTGCCGACGCGAGCCGGCCTCAACGCGCGGATCTTCTCCGCGATTGCGGGGGAGTCGGCCTCGGAGTACTCCGGCGCTCCCGTGGTACGGGTGAGCTGCTGCAACCTCTCCTTCGGCCGGTCGATGAGCTCCACGTCCCTTGCGGTGCGGGGGAGCTTGCCGCGCCAGACCCGGGGGCGCACCGCCTCGACGGCTTGCGGGAACAGGAACCACCATGCCTCGATCTCCTGCACCGGGACGACCGGGAGCCCGCCGGTCTGCGCGATCTGACGGGCGAGGTCGGTGTGGATGCGCCCGTCGGGGTCGTGACCGTCAGCGTCTCGATGGACGACGACGGCGGCAATGCTCTGACCGGTGGCCTCGAACCCACGGATGGCGCGGTGCAGTTCGTCGACCCAGTTGCGCACTGCGGGCCACTTGGCGTGCCTGTTCAGCGAGATCGGCCGGGGCAGGGCCTTGACCCGGCCGTCGAGCGCGGCGTTGGCCGCGATCAGCAGCTTGTGGATGCTGGCCGAGTCGTTGATGCTCTCGCCGAAGACGAGCACCGTGCCGGAAGTTCTCGTCACGCCGGGACTCCGCGGAGCGCGCCGGAGAACCACAGCTCGCCAGGGTCGTAGGCGGACTCGCGGACGGCCCGGGAGATCTCCGCGGCGGTCGTCGCGGGGATGACGGAGGCGCCGGTTGCCGGATCCCGGTCGCACACGATGATCTCCTCGGGCCGGAGCCGGTTCACGAGGGTTGGCGAGTGTGTCGCGGCGAGGATCTGGGTGCGGCGGCTGGCCGCCCGGAGCCGTTCGAGCAGCACGTCCATCGCGTACGGGTGCAGCCCGTGATCGATCTCCTCGATGGCGGTGAACGGCGGCGGGTCGGGCTCGTGCAGTGCCGTGAGCAGCGCCAGCAGGCGAACAGTGCCGTAGGAGGCGTCGGCCAGTTCGATCGGTTTGGCGACGCCGTGCTCGTGGATCTGGACGCTGACCGAACGAGCCGCGCCGCCGACCGGGACGAGTTGCACGTCACGGAGGCCGGGTAGGCACCGCGCCAGCTCCGCCTTGAGCAGCTCCCATGAGTCCTCGTCACCGCGCTGGATGCGGGCCAGGGCATCGGCGAGGTTGCTCGCATCGGCAGCGAGGCGCGAGTCGTACTGCCGGGTCGGCCGACGCGCCGCCTCCACATCCGGTTCGAGCACCCGGATCTCGGAGAGGAACTCGGTGAAGCCGCGGATGCCCAGCCCGCCTTCCTCGTCGGACAGTTTGGGGAGGGTCGCCAGGCCGGTCGTCTGCTTGCTGGCGAGGTTGCGGGAGAAGGTGTCCTCTCCTTCGGAGATCGTCACGACGTCACCGCTCACGGTGATCCGGCGCCCCCGGCCCCCCGTCCGCTTGAACGTGAACTCCTCCTCCCGCGAGATCGAGCGTCCGGAACGCCTGAGCCGCAACTCGTAGCGGTCCGGTGCGGTGGCGCTGGCGTTGGGGGTGATGGCGCCTTCGATGATGAGGCGTACGGGCCCGGGCTTTTCGGACTGTCGCTGGATGTGGTCGAAGCCGTTCCAACGCTCCAGAGCGGCCGCGAGGTCGAACCGCACCATCATGGCGAGGAAGCGCAACACGTTGAGCACGTTGGTCTTCCCGGACCCGTTCGGTCCGATGAGGACGCTGAGTGGCGAGAGCCCGATGTCGACATCGGCGAGCGAGCGGAAGTTGCGTGCCTGGATGCGGGTGACAGGTTGCTTCATGGCATCCCCCCTGCCGACGGTCTGGGTGGCGGGCTCATCATGTCGCGTTCTTTCTCACGCGGCGGACCTGCGTGGCTCACCGGGCCAGTCCCTCAGTCCTTGATCTCGCAGATGACCGCGCCCTGGGTGACCGGGGAGCCCGGGTGGGCGGACAGCCCGGTGACCGTGCCGCCCTTGTGTGCCCGCACCGGGTTCTCCATCTTCATGGCCTCGACGACGACCACGAGGTCACCAGCCGTCACCGGGTCCCCGTCGGCCACCGCGACCTTGACGACGGTTCCCCGCATCGGAGCCGTGACCGCGTCGCCGGAGGTGGCGGCGCGGCGGCCGCCACCGCGCCGCCGGGCCGGCGCACGGCTGGCCGTGGTGGCCGTTGTGGCCGTCCCGCCGCCCAAGACCAGGTCACCGGGCAGTGAGACCTCCAACCGCCGGCCGCCGACCTCGACGACGACCGTCCGCCGCGGCGCCCCGTCCGCCGCCACGCCGACGGCTTCGGGAAACGGCGGGATCTGGTTGTCGAACTCGGTCTCGATCCACCGGGTGTGCACCCTGAAGTGCTCCTCGTCCGCGGCGGCGAAGGCGGGGTCGTCCACCACGGCGCGGTGGAACGGGATGACCGTCGCGATCCCCTCGGCGACGATCTCGGCCAGCGCCCGCCGGGAGCGCGCCAGGGCCTGCGTCCGGTCCTCCCCGACGACGATGAGCTTGGCCAGCAGCGAGTCGAAGGCGCCGCCGACCACCGTGCCGCTCTCCACTCCGGCGTCCACCCGCACCCCGGGTCCGGACGGCGGCACCCACCGCGTCACCGTGCCCGGGGCCGGCAGGAAGCCCCGTCCGGCGTCCTCACCGTTGATGCGGAACTCGATGGCGTGCCCGCGCGGCTGCGGGTCGGAGTCGAAGCGCAGCTTCTCCCCGGCGGCGATCCGGAACTGCTCGCGGACCAGGTCGATGCCCGTGGTCTCCTCCGACACCGGGTGCTCCACCTGCAGGCGGGTGTTCACCTCCAAGAAAGAGACCGTCCCGTCCTGGCCGACGAGGAACTCCACGGTGCCCGCTCCCTGGTAGCCGGACTCGACGCAGATCGCCCTGGCGCTCTCGTGGACCATGCGGCGCTGCTCGTCGGTCAGAAACGGCGCCGGTGCCTCCTCGACGAGCTTCTGGTGCCGCCGCTGCAGCGAACAGTCCCGGGTACCGACGACGACGACGTTGCCGTGGGTGTCGGCGAGCACCTGGGCCTCGACGTGGCGGGGCCGGTCGAGGTACCGCTCGACGAAGCACTCGCCGCGGCCGAACGCGGACACGGCCTCGCGCACCGCCGACTCGTACAGCTCGGCGATCTCGGCCAGCTCGCGTGCCACCTTGAGGCCACGCCCGCCGCCGCCGAACGCCGCCTTGATCGCGACAGGCAGGCCGTGTGCCGCGGCGAACGCGCGTACCTCCTCGGCGCCGGACACCGGATCCCTCGTCCCTGGCACCAGCGGGGCGCCCGCCCGCTCGGCGATCTTGCGTGCGGTGACCTTGTCGCCGAGGTCGCGGATCGTCCGCGGCGTCGGACCGACCCACGTGAGCCCGGCGTCGAGCACCGCCTGGGCGAAGTCGGCGTTCTCCGACAGGAACCCGTAGCCGGGGTGGACCGTGTCGGCGCCGGCCCTGGCGGCAACCTCGACGATCTTGCCGAGGTTCAGGTAGGACTCGCCCGCGGTGGTACCGCCCAACGCGAACGCTTCGTCGGCCATCCGGACGAACGGGGCGTCACGGTCCGGTTCGGCGTACACGGCCACGCTGCTCAGCCCGGCGTCCCGGCAGGCGCGGGCGACCCGCACGGCGATCTCCCCACGGTTGGCGATCAGCACCTTGCGCAGGGTCGTCGGGTGGGGCTGGGGCACCTGCGGCCTCCTCGGCGCGGCGTGGGCTGTGGACCGGAGTGCGGTCCGGGAGCGTGGGCGGAGTCTAGAGCGGCACCTGGCGGCTGGCCTCAGGGTGCGCTGCGGTCGCGGACCTGGCGCTTGATCCTCGACAGCATCGCGGCCATGCCCCGCAGCCGCAGCGGGCTGACCGCTTCCGCGAGCCCGAGTCGGACGTAGAAGTCGTCCGGCACCGCGAGCACGTCGGCCGCCGGCTCGCCGTCCAGCCCGGTCGCCATGATCGAGGCGAAGCCGCGCGTCGTCGGTGATTCGGCGGGCGCGGCGAAGAACAACCGCACCCGGCGTTCCCGGTCCGGCGCCACCTCGACGGCCAGGAACAACGGCGTCTGGCACTCCGGGACCTGCTCCATCTCCTCCCGGTGGTCCAGGAACCGCTCCGGCAGCTCCGGCAGCTCGCGGGAGAGCTCCAACAGCAACTGCAGCCGGTCGGAAGGGCCGACCGCCTCGAAGTCCTCGACCAGCTCCGTCAGCTTCGGCGGCAGCGTGCTCATGGCGACCCGGGTACCCGCCCCGGCTCGCTCCCGGTCGCGATCGGCACCCGCACGGTGTTGCCCCACTCGGTCCACGAGCCGTCGTAGTTGCGCACCGTGGGGTAACCGAGGAGGTGGGTGAGCACGAACCAGGTGTGGCTGGAGCGCTCGCCGATGCGGCAGTAGACCACCACGTCGTCGTCCGGCGAGAGCCCGGCCTCGCCCGCGTAGATCGCCTCCAGCTCGGCGCGGGGACGGAACGTGGCGTCCGCGGCCGCCGCCCGGGCCCACGGCACGCTCGCCGCGCCCGGGATGTGACCGCCGCGCACCGCGCCCTCCTGCGGGTAGTCCGGCATGTGCAGCAGCTCGCCGGTGTACTCGCCCGGTGAGCGGACGTCGACCAACGGCTTGCCCAGGTGGGCGAGGACCTCGTCCCGGAACGCCCGGATCGCCGAGTCGTCGCGCTCGACCACGGGATAGTCGGATCGCTCGCGCGCCGGCGCCTCGGTCGTCATCGGTCGGTCCTCGGCGATCCACTTGGCGCGGCCGCCGTCCAGCAGCCGGGCGTCGGGGTGCCCGAAGAGCGTGAACACCCACAGGGCGTAGGCGGCCCACCAGTTGTTCTTGTCGCCGTAGACCACGACCGTGGTGTCGCGGCTGATCCCCTTGGCGGACATCAGCTCGGCGAACCTGGCGCCGTCGACGTAGTCGCGGGTCACCGGGTCGTTGAGCTCGGTGTGCCAGTCGACCTTGACTGCGCCGGGGATGTGCCCGGTGTCGTAGAGCAGCACGTCCTCGTCGGACTCCACGATGACGATGCCCGGATCGTCGGCATGTTCTGCGAGCCAGGTCGTCGTCACCAGGCGCTCCGGGTGCGCGTATTCTGTGAACTTCGGATCGGTGTCGGGTGTGGGGGGCATGACGCCGACTCTAGTCAGGTGCGACCGGCCGCCACAGGTCGGTCACGTCGACCCCGACCCGGGCAAGCAGCCGCCGGGTGAGCGGCAGGCTGAGCCCGACCACGTTCGAGGGATGCCCGTCGATGGTCTCGACGAACCAGCCGCCCAGCCCGTCGAGGGTGAAGGCACCCGCGACGTCGAGCGGTTCGCCCGTGGCGAGGTAGGCCTCCAACTCGTGCGGGGTCGGCTCGGCGAACCGGACGACGGTGGTGGCGTGACCCTCGGCGGTGCGGGTCGGCACGCCGCCGTCGAGCCGGAGCGCGGCGTGGCCGGTCACCAGTTCGCCGCTGCGTCCGGCCAGCCGCGACCAACGCTGCCTGGCACGCGCCACCGTGCCCGGCTTGCCGATCGTCGAACCGTCGAGGACCAGCAGCGAGTCGCACCCGACGACGACCGCGTCGGGGCAGCGCGCGCTGACCCGCTCGACGACAGCCCGTGCCTTCGCCGCGGCCAGGGCGGTCACCAGCTCGGTCGGGGTCGGGTCCGGCAGCGCGGCGGCGACGGCGTCCTCGTCCACCCCGGACACCTCCACCACCGGGTCGACGCCCGCGGCGCGCAGCACGGCGAGGCGGCCGGGCGAGGCGGAGGCGAGGACCAGGCGCACGGGCGCGGAGCGGGGCCTCAGCGGGGCCATGCGGAGGCCTGCCAGGCCCCGGGTCCAGGCTGGCGCGGTGCCCGGACCTGCGCGGCGCGGTCCGCCCAGGCCGACCGGCGGGGCGGCCCGGGCTGTGCCGGCCCGGACCCCGCCGCGGCGGCGAGCACGACGAGAAGCGCCGCGAGCTCCTCGTCGGACGCGTCACCGCGGATCGCCCGCAGCACGGGCCGCTCCCCGCCGGCGGCTCTCACAGCGGGATGTTCCCGTGCTTCTTGGCGGGCAGGGTCGCCCGCTTGGTGGCGAGCATCCGCAGCGCGCGGGCCAGGTACGCCCGGGTGTACGACGGGGGGATCACCGAGTCGACGTAGCCCCGCTCGGCGGCGACGTAGGGGTTGGCGAGCGTGTCCTCGTAGTCCTGCTGGAGCTTCGACCGCAACGCCGCGACGTCCTCACCGCGCTCGGCGGCCTCGGCGAGCGTCCTGCGGTGGAGGATGTTCACCGCGCCCGAGGCGCCCATGACCGCGATCTGCGCGGTCGGCCACGCCAGGTTGACGTCGGCGCCGAGGTGCTTGGAGC
This sequence comes from Pseudonocardiaceae bacterium, assembly GCA_039583705.1. GTDB lineage: Bacteria > Actinomycetota > Actinomycetes > Mycobacteriales > Pseudonocardiaceae > JAVKSM01. The sequence goes on along the minus strand of JAVKSM010000017.1, from coordinate 1,261 downwards.
CCATGACGTCGTACGCGCCGCCGTAAGCCTTGCGAGTGATCACGGTGACCTTGGGGACCGTCGCCTCGGCGTAGGCGTAGATGAGCTTGGCGCCGCGGCGGATGATGCCGCTCCATTCCTGGTCGGTGCCCGGCAGGAAACCGGGGACGTCGACGAACGTGAGCACCGGGACGTTGAACGCGTCGCAGGTCCGCACGAAGCGGGCGGCCTTCTCGCTGGCGTCGATGTCCAGGCACCCGGCGAGCTGGGTGGGCTGGTTGGCGACGACCCCGACGCTGCGGCCCTCGACCCGCCCGAAGCCGACGATGATGTTGGGCGCGAACAGGTGGTGGACCTCGAGGAACTCGGCGTCGTCCACCACCCGCGCGATCACCTCGTGCATGTCGTAGGGCTGGTTGGCCGAGTCCGGCACGATCTCGTCGAGCTCTCGGTCGGAGCCGGTGACCGTGTCCGCCACCGGGACCGTCGACAGCGACGGCACGTCGAAGACCGGCGGGTCGGAGAGGTTGTTGGACGGCAGGAAGCCCAGCAGCTCCTTGACGTAGGAGATCGCGTCCTTCTCGTCGGCGCCGAGGTAGTGGGCGTTGCCGGACCTCGTGTTGTGGGTGCGGCCGCCGCCGAGCTCCTCGAAGCCGACATCCTCGCCGGTCACTGTCTTGATCACGTCCGGTCCCGTGATGAACATCTGCGACGTCCCGTCGACCATGATCGTGAAGTCGGTGAGCGCCGGTGAGTAGACGTGGCCGCCGGCGTTCGCACCCATGATCAGCGAGATCTGGGGGACGACCCCGGAGGCGTGGGTGTTGCGCAGGAAGATCTCGCCGTAGAGACCGAGGGAGACCACGCCCTCCTGGATCCGGGCCCCGCCGCCCTCGTTTATCCCGACGATCGGGCAGCCGGTCCTGAGTGCCAGGTCCATGACCTTGACGATCTTCTCGCCGTACACCTCCCCGAGGCTGCCGCCGAAGACCGTGACGTCCTGGCTGAACACGCACACCTGGCGCCCGTCGACCGTGCCGTAGCCGGTCACCACCCCGTCGCCGTAGGGGCGGTTGCGGTCCTGCCCGAAGTTCGTCGAGCGGTGCCGGGCCAGCTCGTCCAACTCGACGAAGGAACCCGGGTCGAGCAGCGCGTCGATGCGCTCGCGCGCCGTCATCTTGCCGCGGGCGTGCTGCCTGGCCACGGCCCGGGCCGACCCGGCGTGGACCGCCTCGTCGGTGCGCCGGTAGAGGTCGGCGAGCCTGCCCGCGGTGGTGTGGAT
>JAVKSM010000016.1:0-36110 GCA_039583705.1 Pseudonocardiaceae bacterium | reverse complement strand
CCCCTGCGGGGTGAGCGCCGCGCTGGTGGCCCGGCTGCCGGCGGCCGTGGGCACCGGAGCGCGAGCCGGGAGCCAGGCGCTGGCGGGGCTGCTGGCAACCGGGTCGTTGCTGGCGTTCGGAAGCCTGCTCGTCGCGGCCGGGACGGCACACGACATGCTGAGGCGCTTCACACCGGACGCCGGCAGTGGGCTCGGGCTGACCCTGCTGTCCGCGGCCTACCTGCCCAACACCGTGGTCGCTGCGCTGGCGTGGGCGGTGGGTCCCGGCTTCGGCATCGGCGCGCTGCGCGCGTCACCGCTGGGATTCGTCCCCGGTCGGGTGCCTCCGGTGCCGGTGCTCGCCGCGCTGCCGCAGTCCGCGCCGCCGTCGTGGGGAGTGGTCGTGTTCGCGTTGCCGCTCGCGGTCGGCACCCTGGTCGGCTGGAGCTGTGTGTGGCAGCACCCCGAGCTCAGGCAGCGGCTGGTGGCGGTGGCGGTCGCCGCCGGATCGGCCGCGCTGGCCTGTGGGGTGCTGGCCGGGATGGTCGGCGGCCGGCTGGGCGGCGGGCCGTTCGACCCGGTGCGGCTGTCCGGCCTGCTGGTGGCGCTCGCCGTCGGGGCGTGGCTCGCCGTCCCCGGCGCCGTCGTGGCGCTCGCGTCGTCGCTGCCGCCGCGTCGTCCCCCCGTGGAGACGACGTCCAGACGACCGAGGGAGCCGGGGAAAACCGGGCCCACCGAGTAGTAGTGACTGCACTTCGGGGCACAGCACACGCACTATCACCTGGGCGGTAAAGACAACTTCCAGGCCGACCGGGAAGCAGCCGAAAAGGTACTTTCGGCAGTGCCCTATGTACGCCAGGTTGCCCTGGGCGAACAGGAAATTCCTGGTGCGCGTAGTGAGGTACCTTGCGCGCAAGGAGATCGATCAATTCGTGGATCTGGGAAGTGGCATTCTGACAAGTCCGAACGTCCACGAGGTCGCGAGGTCTGTTATTCATGGCGCTCATGTGGCGTATGTCGACAACGATGCGGTCTCCGCCATTCGGGAAGTGTACAAAAGGGCCACCGTGCCGGCAGTCTTCAGGGCCAGGAAAGAGATCGGCTGTGACGAGCTGGGCCGGCGACCCTCGCCCGGCTTGAAGGCGCCCTGCGGGCGGCGCTTGACCTCCGGGCGGGCTCCGCTGGGAGATTGTTTAGGCTGGTCGGTGCCCGCACCGAGCGCCGCAGGGAGTCGCCCGCTGAGTACGCCGAACCCGGTTTACCGCATCCGGCTCCCCGTGCCGGCTCGCGTCGTCGTCCTCGTCTCCGGCTCCGGCACGCTGGTGCAGTCCCTGCTGGACGCCGCAGCCGACCGGGACTACCCCGCCACCGTGGTCGCCATCGGTTCCGACCGGGACGGCATCGAAGGGCTGCAACGGGCGCGCCGCCACGGCGTGCCCGCCTTCACCGTCGCCCCGGCGAGCTTCCCCGACCGGGCGCGGTGGGACCGGGCGTTGGCCGACGCGGTCGAGGCCCACCGGCCCGACCTCATCGTCTCCGCCGGGTTCGGGCGGCTCCTCGGACCGGAGTTCCTCGCCCGTTTCCCCAGCCGCATAATCAACACCCACCCGGCGCTGCTGCCCGCGTTCCCCGGGCCGCACCCGGTGCGCGACACCCTGGCCTACGGGGTCAAGGTCACCGGGGCGACCGTGCACCTCGTGGACGCCGGGGTGGACAGCGGCCCGGTGCTGGCGCAGCGGACGGTTGCGGTGCGCTCCGGGGACACCGAGGCGGTGCTGCACGAACGGATCAAGACGGTGGAGCGGCGGCTTCTGGTGGACACCGTTGCCGCGCTCGCCTGCCATGGCGCGACTGTCGGCGGACGAGAGGTGAGCATCCCGTGACATTGAATGAGCGGACATCGGCCGGGCGGGCATCGAGTGAGCGGACATCGGCCGGGCGGACGTCGAGCGAGCGTCGAGCCGTGCGGCGGGCGTTGCTCTCCGTTTATGACAAAGCCGGGCTGGCGAAGTTGACCAGCGGGCTGCACGCAGCCGGGGTCGAGATCGTCGCCACGGGCTCGACCGCGCGGCTGGTCGCCGCCGCCGGGATTCCGGTGACGGCCGTGGAAGAGCTCACCGGGTTCCCGGAATGTCTCGAAGGGCGGGTCAAGACGTTGCATCCCGGCGTGCACGCGGGGCTGCTCGCCGACCTGCGCCGCCCGGAGCACGCCGAAGCCCTCAAGTCGCTCGGCATGGTCCCGTTCGACCTGCTGGTGTCCAACCTGTATCCGTTTCCCGACACGGTGGCCTCCGGCGCCTCGCCCGAGGAGTGCATCGAGCAGATCGACGTCGGCGGTCCGGCGATGGTCCGGGCCGCGGCGAAGAACCACGCCTGCGTCGCCGTGGTCACCGACCCGGCCCGCTACGGTTGGGTGCTGGAGCGGGTGGTCGACGGCGGGTTCACGCTGACCGAGCGGCAGCGGCTGGCGGCCGAGGCGTTCCGCCACACCGCCACCTACGACGTCGCGGTCGCCTCCTGGATGACCAGCATGCTGGCTCCCGATCCGGAGAGCCCGTTCCCGTCCTGGCTCGGCGCCACCTGGCGGCGGCACCGCGTGCTGCGCTACGGCGAGAACCCGCACCAAGCCGCCGCGCTGTACGTCTCGGGTGCCGGGGTGGTCCGCGTCGCGGGGGTGGCCGGCGTTGCCGGGATGGCCGGCCTGGCCGGCGCGGAGCAGTTCCATGGCAAGGAGATGTCCTACAACAACTACGTCGACGCCGACGCCGCGTGGCGGGCCGCGCACGACCACGACGCCGCGTGCGTCGCGATCGTCAAGCACGCCAACCCGTGTGGCATCGCGCTGTCCGACGTGGACGTCGCCGACGCGTACCGCAAGGCACACGCATGCGACCCGGGGAGCGCGTACGGCGGTGTGATCGCGGCCAACCGGGAGGTGAGCGTCGCGATGGCCGAGCAGGTCGCCGAAGTCTTCACCGAGGTCGTCGTCGCGCCGTCCTACGCGGACGGCGCGCTGGACGTGCTGACGCGCAGGAAGAACGTGCGCATCCTGGTTGCCGCGCCCCCGGGGCGGGGCGGGCCCGAGTCGCGGGCGGTGAGTGGGGGGCTGCTGCTGCAGCAGGCCGACGCGATCGACGCCGCGGGGGACGACCCGGCGGCGTGGACGCTGGCTTCCGGGTCCGGTGTCGACCGTGCCACCATGGCCGATTTGAGCTTCGCCTGGCGGGCCTGCCGCGCGGTGCGGTCCAACGCCATCCTGCTGGCCCGCGACGGGGCGAGCGTCGGGGTGGGCATGGGACAGGTCAACCGGGTGGACGCCGCCCGGCTGGCCGTGGCACGGGCGGGAGAGCGGGCTTGCGGCGCGGTGGCCGCGTCGGACGCGTACTTCCCGTTCCCGGACGGCTTGGAGGTGCTGCTGGCGGCCGGGGTCCGCGCGGTGGTGCAGCCGGGCGGCTCGGTGCGCGACCCCGAGGTGACGGCTGCCGCGGCCGCCGCCGGCGTCCCGCTCTACCTGACCGGTACCCGGCACTTCGCCCACTGAGCCCGCCTGCCTGACGTGCGGGACGTACCGGTACGCCGCCGCTGTGGCAACTATCCGGTCATAGGGATGGTCTGGGGCCACGAGGTGCTATATCCGACGCGATGAGCGTGTCGGGTTCGATCATCACGAGCAGATCGCTCATCGTCGACGAGGGATTGTCGTCCGGGAACGCCGTGCCGTTACCGGCGTGCCGCTGTGCCAGCGCAACGGCACGTACGGCGGCCGTACGGCGATGCTCAAGGTAGCGAGCGGGATCGATTCGCTTGCCGGTCCTCCCGTCGAGTCCGCGGCTGCGCTGTTCCGCCTCAGCCGTGGTGAGGAAGCCTGTCTGCTCGTCTAGGTGGAGGATCAGCCACAGCTCGAAGCATGGGTTAGAGACGGCCAGACCGATGCCGTGGCACGCCGCTAGCCGGCGGGCCTCTGCCAGTTTCGGGTGGTGCTGTGGCCACTCGACATCGAAGACGCACCAGCACTCGTCGACCTCATTATCGCGGCTCCGCTCGATCGCCCGCTTCACCAGCGTCAGCGGTACGCCCTGCGTCGGGTCGATCTCGATGGCGACCGCCGTGTTGTCGGCGATGCCGGGGAGTCGTTTCAGCCCATTAAGGTAGTCGGGTTCCGAGGCCTCGCCCTCGCAGAACACGATGACCGTCCGCCGCTCCGGCTTGACCTCGGTCCTCCTCCGCAGGTCCTTCGCCCGGGTCCGTCTGGGCATCGGTCAGCCGATCAGCCCGAGTGCGCGCAGGACATCCGTTCGGTCGACGTCGGGGAGGGCGCCGAACCGGCCGTGCAGGTATGCCCGCTCCAGGTTCTGCGACCTCCGCACCCGCTCGCCGGCGAACTCGGCCAAGGCGCCGAGCCGGGTCATGCCGTCCTCGGTCTTCTCGGTCAGCCAGACTTCGTCGCGGTTGAGGTGGTTGAGCAGGCTCGTATCGTGCGACGTGAACACCAGTTGCGCGCCCTGCGGGTTGGTCGCCGGATCGTGGAATAGCCGGATCAACTCCGCGGACAGGGTGGGGTGCAGGCTCGCGTCGAGCTCATCGAACAGCAGGAGCGAGCCGGTTTGCAGCGCGTGCAGCAGCGGCCCGATCAGTCGGTACCAGGTGCGCGTGCCCTCGGATTCCTCGGTGAGATCGAGCGGCACCGGCCCAGCGGCGGTGCGGTGGACGAAGCGCACACGGCGCGGTGTTCCGGTTCGTCCAGACTCCGCATCGGAACTGGTGAACACGACCTCCTGCCGGTCTATCATGACGTCGTCGACCCCGAGATCAGCGAGCTGGAGCAGGGCCAATGCCCGCTTCCGATAGTCCTGCTCAGAATCGTACGGCTCGTCGAGGTCCGGGAGGGTGAGCTGGTCGCGATCGGGACGCTCGTCGAACCAGCGCCAAGTCGGACGAGTCCACTCGAGCACGGGGGGACGCCGCGACATCCGCGGGCCGAGAGTCTGGGCCGCGAGCAGGCGGCGGGTGAAGTCCGATATCAGGGGTTCTTCGAAGCGCCGCGCGATCGACAGCGCCAACGCGCGCGGTGTGAGGAGTTCGCGCGTGCCGGACAGCCTGCCCAGCCCCCGCTGCAGGACGAGCTCGTTGCCCTCACGTTCGAAGATCCGCCGCCGCTTCTTCTCCGGGTAGTGGAACAGGCCCTCGTATCGAACCGCCTGTCGGTCGAGTTCGACGACGTACTCAAACCGCACCCCACCGACAGTGCATTCGACGGCGAACTCCGACGGCCGGTCCTGCCCGCCGGTGAACGCGAACGGCTCGACGGGCACCTCCTCGTCCCACAGGCGTAGAGAGTTGCGCACCGCTGTGTGCAACCACGTCAACGCGGCGATCACGTTCGACTTGCCGGAGGCGTTCGGGCCGTAGACGGCGGCCACCGGAAGCAGGCTCTCACCCAGATTCGGCACCGGGCGGGCCTCGACCCTGTCGCGGTCGACGGCAACCATCGACAGCTCGACTGGGTTGAGCACCGATCGGAAGTTGGCGACCTCAAAGCGGATCAACATGCAGGGCTCCATCCCTTGTCCGGCACGCGATCATAGCCCGGATCTCGTCAGAGATTAACGAGAACGGGCCCGTGACGACGTCGGGCAACGACGTGTGCAGACCTGGCTCGGGCTGGGCAGGGCATAAGGTGGTCGATGTCCCCGGTCGATCAGGGAGCGAGCTCGTGGACCCGATCATGGAAGGTCAGATTGCCGGGGAGATGCGAGGACTCGGCGTGTCGAGGCAGGGGCGGGTTGGGCTGGATGCGGCGCGCGCCGAGGGCTTCAGCGAGGGCGTGGCGCAGCCGCTTGTTGTCGGCATCCAGCTCGCGAACCTGGTGTGCGGCGAGTTCGAGCCGGCGCAGCAGTGAGGCGTCGGTGCCGCGCTGCGGGCCGTGGACGACGTGTCCGGCGGCGGGGCGGGCGCGCTCGCAACACAGTGCGTTCGGCGGCGAACCCCATCCCGACCCGCTGCTGCCGTCTCGGCAGGTGACGGGTCGTCAAGCACGCTCGCCTGCACCAGGCGCTCGCCCAGCTCGGCCAGCGACCCGATCGGGACGAGGTGGCGGCAGCGGAACCGGCCGATCTCGCCCTCCGCCCGGCCCCGGCCCTGCAGCACCCGCGCGACCGCGGCCTCGAGGTTGTCCTGGCGATCCGCGCTGGCACCTCACCCAGATCGGGGAACGCGCGGACGTGCCCGTCACCGTGCTGGCAGACCGAGCGGCCAGCCCCGACCCGGAGATGGGCCTGCGCTCGGTGCGCGCGTTGCGGGACTCGGCCGAGCGCTTGGAGGCGCTGCAGGTCGCGAACGCGCGGCGGTCCGGTTGGTCATGGCAGGAGATCGCGACCGTGCTGGGGGTCACCCGGCAGGCCGTACACAAGAAGCATCGAGACATCGGTTAGGGGGTGCTGGAGATGTTCGAGCGGTTCAGCAAGGACGCGCGGCGCGTGGTAGTGATTGCCCAGGAAGAGGCGCGGGAGCTGCGCAGCGAGCAGATCGAGCCCGGCCACATCCTGCTCGCGTTGGCGTCGAACGACCTGGTGGTGGCGGCCGCCTTCGCCGACCTCGGATGCCCAATAGCTGACTTGCGAAGGCGAGTGGCGCGAGACAGCGGCCCGGTGCTGGACGCTGACGCGCTGGCCAGCCTGGGCATCGACATTGACCAGGTGCGTGCCTCGGTGGAGTCACACTTCGGCCAGGGCGCGCTGGACCAGCCACCCAAGCGATGGCGCGGCGGCCACATCCCGTTCGCCAAGGCCGCCAAGAAGTCCTTGGAGTGCGCGTTGCGCGAAGCGATTTGGCACGGTCACAAGGAGATCCTCGGCTGGCACCTGCTGCTCGGCGTGATCCGGGCCGAACCGTCCACAGTCGACGGCCTGAGCGGTGCGGATGGCGCGCATGAGCTGCTGCGCACGGCCGCGATGCGCGAGCTCAGCGCGCATGCCGCGTGACTCGCCTCGTCAACCCGCCGGGACAGCTCGGCGGGTTCCCAGGCGCTGGTCGGGCCGGCCGCGGGCTTGACGTGTCGGAGCACCCGGGTAGAGTCATCACTCGAACACAGGTTCGATAGGTGCTGCCTTCCCCGCAGCGGCTGCCGATAGCTGGTCAGCGAGGGAGGCATGGCATGACAGGTGCGTTGCGGCTGGTCCGCGGCGTGACACGGGCGGCGGAGCTGGCGAACGGGCCGGCCGGCCAGGCCCGGGCTGACGTGCTACCGGTGGTCGCGCCGCTGGCACCGCTGCTGCCGGAGTGTGGGTTGCGGCGAGGGTCGACGGTCTCGGTCCGTGGCGCCACGTCCCTGCTGCTCGCGGTGCTCAGCGCGGCGTCCCGGGAGGGGTCCTGGTGCGCGGTCGTCGGGCTGCCCGGGCTCGGCGTGCTGGCCGCTGCCGAGGCAGGGGTCGCCCTGCAGCGGCTGGCGCTGGTCCCGGAGCCCGGCTCCCAACTGGCGGGGGTGGCCGCGGCGCTGGTCGACGGGATGGACCTGGTGGCCGTCGCCGGAGCGCGGCGACTGTCGGTCGGCGACCGGCGTCGGCTGGCCGGCCGGGTCCGGCAGCGCGGCGCGGTGCTGCTTCCGCTCGGGGGCTGGCCGGGAGCCGACATCGAACTCACCTGCCTGCCCCGCGCCTGGCACGGTCCGGCGTCCGGTGCCGGTCGGCTACGCGCGCGGGAGGTGGTGGTCCAGGCCACCGGCCGCGGTGCGGCTGCCCGGGAACGGTCGGTCGAGCTGCTGCTGCCCGCGGTCGACGGCACGGTCTCGGCCGCCGGCGCGGAGGCTGTGCCGGTCAATCCCGCGATGCCGGTCAACCCCGCGATGCCGGTCAACCCCGCGATGCCGGTCAACCCCGCGGCGTCGGCCGGACCCCCGCCGCTGCGGGAGGCGGTCGGATGAGTGGCCCGGTCCGCATCCTGGCACTGTGGTGCCCCGACTGGCCGGTGGTGGCCGCGACCACGGCCGCCGGGCTGCCGCCGCACCAACCGGTCGCCGTCGCCGCCGCGAACCGGCTGGTGGCCTGCTCCGCGACCGCCCGGGCCGAGGGGGTGCGCCGCGGGCTGCGACGCCGGGAGGCGCAGGGCCGCTGTCCGGAGCTCGCCGTGTTCGCCGACGAGCCCGACCGGGATGCCCGGCTGTTCGAGCCGGTGGCCGCCGCGGTGGAGGAACTGGCCCCCGGCGTCGAGGTGGTACGGCCCGGTCTGGTGGCGCTGGCCGTCCGCGGTCCTGCCAGGTACTTCGGCGGCGAGGCGGCCACCGCGGAACGGCTGGTCGACCAGGTGAGGCGCCGGGCCGGTGTGGCGTGTCAGGCGGGGGTGGCCGACGGGCTCTTCACAGCCATGCTGGCCGCCCGCCGCGGCAGCCTCGTGCCGCCGGGGGAAGCCGCCGCGTTCCTCGCCCCGCTGCCGGTCGCCGAGCTGGACACCGAACCCGGAGCGGGCCGGGGTGAGCTGGTCAGCCTGCTGCGCCGGCTCGGGTTGCGCACCCTGGGGTCCTTCGCCGCGCTCCCAGCCTCCGACGTGGCCTCCCGATTCGACGCTGACGCCGTGCTGGCGCACCGGCTGGCCAGGGGGCTCGACCCACGGCCACCTGCCCGACGCCGGCCGCCCGACGACCTCGGGGTCCGCGAGATGCTCGACCCGCCGGTCGACCGGGTCGACACCGCCGCGTTCGTCGCGCGCGGGTTGGCCGAGCGACTGCACGTCGCGCTGGCCGGTCACGGGTTGGCCTGCACCCGGCTCGGGGTCCACGCCCAGACCGGCGACGGGCGGGAGCTGGCCCGGGTGTGGCGGTGCGCCGAGCCGCTCACGCCGGAGGCCACCGCTGACCGGGTGCGCTGGCAGCTCGACGCCTGGCTCGCCCGCGGTGGCACCGGGCCGGTGGCGGTGCTGCGGTTGGTGCCGGAGGAGGTCGTCGACGCCGGTGCGCTGCAGCTCGGCCTGTGGGGCGACGTCGGGGCAGCCGACGAGCGGGCCGCGCGGGCACTGGTGCGGGTGCAGGCCATGCTCGGGCCGGAGGCCGTGGTCACCGCGGTGCTCGGAGGCGGTCGGGATCCGCGGGAGCGGGTGTGCCTGGTGCCGTGGGGGGAGGAGCGGGCGCCCGCCCGTGACCCGGTTCCACCGTGGCCGGGTCGGTTGCCGGCGCCATCGCCGGCCACAGTGCCACCCCGCCCGCTGCCGGCCGCCGTACTCGACGGAGCGGGTTCCGCGGTGGGTGTCACCGACCGCTACCTGCTCACCTGTCCCCCGGTCCGGGTGGCGGTCGCGGGGGCCGCGCCCGTCCCGGTGCTCGCCTGGGCGGGCCCGTGGCCGGTGGACGGGCGGTGGTGGGACGCGCGGGCTCCCGGCGCGGGCACCTGGATGCAGGTCGTGGTTCCCGACGGTGGGCTGCTGCTCGCCTACCGCGACGGAAGGTGGGCGGTGGACGGCAGCTACGACTGATCCGGCTGAGCCGGCGGTTCGGCCCGAGTCGGTACGACCGGCCGGCATGGGCTCGAGTCGGATACGACCGGCCGGCATGGAGAGGAGCGAGATGGGGTGGGGCAACCCACCGCTGCGGTGGTCGGAGATCGAGCGGGTGCTGTCCGGGCGTCCGGCTGAGGGTGACGGCCTGCAGGATCGGGGTCCGGGGGGGTACGGGGCCACCCCGCCCACCGAGGACTCGGGTCTCCCTGGTGCCTGGGGACCGGCCGGGTCGGAGCCCCGCGTGCCCTACGCCGAGTTGCACTGTCACTCCAACTTCAGCTTCCTCGACGGTGCCAGCCATCCCGAGGAGCTCGTCGAGGAGGCTTTCCGGCTCGGCCTCGAGGCTGTGGCGCTCACCGACCACGACGGGATGTACGGCGTGGTGCGCTTCGCCGAGGCCGCCGCCGAGCTCGGGGTTCGGACCGTGTTCGGCGCCGAGCTGAGCCTGGGGCTGTCCGCGCCGCAGAACGGCGTCCCCGACCCGCAGGGTGAGCACCTGCTCGTGCTGGCTCGCGGTCCCGACGGGTACCGCGGGCTGTGCCGCACGATCAGCGCCGCTCAGCTCGCCGGCGGGGAGAAGGGCCGACCGGTCTACGACCTCACACAGGTCGCGGCCGACCTGCGGGGGAACGCCCTGGTGCTCACCGGCTGCCGCAAGGGAGCCGTGCGCCGGGCGCTGCGCCACGGCGGCCCGGACGCCGCCGCGCGCGAGCTGCGAAGGCTGGTCGAGCTGTTCGGTGTCGAGCACGTCGCGGTGGAGCTCAACGAGGCCGGCCTGCCCACCGACACCGAGCGAAACGACGCGCTGGCCGCGCTGGCGCACGACACCGGCCTGCCGACCGTCGCAACCAACGGCGTGCACTACGCCACCCCGGCCCGTCGCCGGCTGGCCACGGCGCTGGCCGCGGTCCGGGCCCGCCGCAGCCTGGACGACGCCGAGGGTTGGTTGCCGCCAGCGGCTACCGCGCACCTGCGTTCCGGGGCCGAGATGGCGCGTCGCTTCCTCCGCTATCCCGGCGCGGTGGAGCGGGCCGCCACGCTGGGTCTGGAGTGCGCGTTCGCCCTGCACCTGGTCGCTCCCGGGCTGCCGCCGTGCGACGTCCCCGCCGGGCACACCGAGGCCGGTTGGCTGCGCGAGCTGACCTACCGCGGAATGGCGCAGCGCTACGGCAGCTTCGCCGAGAACCCGCGGGCCGTGGCGACGGTCGAGCGGGAGCTGGCGATCATCGAGTCCAAGGGGTTTCCCGGTTACTTCCTCATCGTCTACGACATCGCCCGTTTCTGCCGGGAGCGGGGGATCCTCTGCCAGGGCCGGGGTTCGGCGGCCAACTCCGCGGTCTGCTACGCGTTGAAGATCACTAATGTCGACGCCGTCGCCCATGACCTGCTCTTCGAGCGGTTCCTGTCCCCGGCCCGCGACGGCTACCCGGACATCGACCTGGACATCGAGTCCGACCGCCGGGAGGAGGTCATCCAGTACGTCTATCGGACCTATGGCCGGGGCCGGGCCGCCCAGGTGGCCAACGTCGTCACCTACCGGCCGCGCTCAGCGGTGCGCGACGTGGCCAAGGCGCTGGGCTTCGCCACCGGTCAGCAGGACACGTGGAGCAAGCAGGTCGACCGCTGGGGTCCGCTGGCCGGCGGCGGCACCGACACGGACATCCCCGCCGAGGTCGTCGAGCTGGCTGACGAGCTGGCCGGCTTCCCCCGCCACCTCGGAATCCACTCCGGCGGCATGGTGATCTGCGATCGACCGGTGTCCGAGGTGGTGCCGGTGGAGTGGGCTCGGATGGCCGACCGCAGCGTGGTGCAGTGGGACAAAGACGACTGCGCGGCCGTCGGCCTGGTCAAGTTCGACCTGCTCGGGCTCGGCATGCTCGCCGCGCTGCACTACGCCGTCGACCTCGTGGCCGACCACCACGGCCGTCGCGTCGACCTCGCGCAGCTCCCCATGACCGACCCGGACGTCTACGCGATGCTTGCCCGGGCCGACTCGGTCGGGGTGTTCCAGGTGGAGTCCCGGGCCCAGATGGCGACCCTGCCCCGGCTGCGACCGCGGGAGTTCTACGACCTCGTCGTCGAGGTGGCGCTGATCCGTCCCGGGCCGATCCAGGGCGGCTCGGTGCACCCCTACATCCGGCGCCGCAACGGCCACGAGCCGATCAGCTACGACCACCCGCTGCTGCGCAACGCCCTGGCCAAGACGCTGGGCGTCCCGCTGTTCCAGGAGCAGCTCATGCAGATCGCCGTGGACGTCGCTGGCTTCACCGCCGCCGAGGCCGACGAGCTGCGCCGGGCGATGAGCGCCAAGCGCTCGGTGGCCCGCATGGAGCGGCTGCGCGGCCGGTTCTACGACGGGATGGCGCGCAACGGGATCACCGGTGCGTTGGCCGATCGGATCTTCGAGAAACTGCTCGCCTTCGCCAACTTCGGCTTCCCGGAGAGCCACTCGATCAGTTTCGCCTCGCTGGTCTACCACAGCGCCTGGTTCAAGCACTACTACCCGGCGGCGTTCTGCGCCGCCCTGCTGCGGGCACAGCCGATGGGTTTCTACTCCCCGCAGTCGCTGGTGGCCGACGCCCGCCGCCACGGCGTCCTGGTGCGCGGCCCTGACGTCAACGCCAGCCTGGCCGAGGCGAGTGTGGAACCGGCGGCGGACAGCGCCGGTGGCCAGGCGGTACGGCTCGGGCTGGCCGCGGTGCGCACGGTCGGTGCCGGGCTGGCGTCGGCGATCGAGTCCGAGCGCGCGGCGCGCGGCGCGTACCGCGACATGACCGACTTGGCCCGCCGGGTGGGGCTGTCGGTGCCGCAGGCGGAGGCACTGGCCACCGCCGGCGCGTTCGGTTGCTTCGGCCTGCGCCGGCGTGAGGCGCTGTGGGCGGCGGGCACGGTGGCCGCCGAGCGACGGGAGCTGCTGGCGGGGACGGCGGTGGGGCTGCACGCTCCCGCGCTGCCGGGGATGAGCACGGTGGAGCTCACCGTGGCCGACGTGTGGGCGGTCGGGCTGTCGCCGGACACCCACCCCGTCGAATACCTCCGGGCCCGGCTGGACGGGCTCGGCGCGGTGCCGGTGGCCGGGCTTTCGGAGGTGGCCTCCGGCAGCCGGATACTCGTCGGTGGGGTGGTGACACACCGGCAGCGGCCCGCGACGGCCGGCGGCGTCACCTTCCTCAACCTCGAGGACGAGACCGGGATGCTCGACGTCATCTGCTCGCAGGGCCTGTGGAGCCGGTATCGCAGAACGGCCCGCTCCAGCGCCGCCCTGCTGGTACGGGGCCGGCTGGAACGGGCCGAGGGGGTGGTCAACCTGATGGCCGACCGGCTGGAACGCCTTGAGCTCCGGATTCCCTCGACGTCCCGGGACTTCCGGTGACGCCCGGTCCGGTGGCGCGTCCCACCCGTTGCGGCCGAGCTGAGAGGATGCGGTCGTGAGCGCGACGATCCTGGACGGCAAGACGGCCCACGACGCGGTGCTCGCGGAGCTGCGCGAGCGGGTCGCGGCGCTCGCGGTCCGCGGTCTCACCCCTGGGCTGGCCACCGTGCTCGTCGGCGGCGACCCCGGCTCCGTGGCCTACGTCCGCGGCAAGCACGCCGACTGCGCCCGGGTCGGGATCACCTCGATCCGCCGCGACCTGCCCGGCGACGTCAGCCAGGCCGAGGTGGAGGCCGTGGTCGACGAGCTCAATGCCGACCCGGCGTGCACCGGCTACATCATCCAGTTGCCGCTCCCGCCGCAGCTCGCCGCCGCTGCGTTGCTGACCAGGATGGATCCGGGCAAGGACGCCGACGGGCTGCACCCGGTCAACCTCGGGCGGCTGGTGCTCGGCGAACCGGGGCCGCTGCCGTGCACCCCCCGCGGCATCGTCGAGCTGCTGCGGCGCTACGGCGTGCCGCTGGCGGGTGCGCGCGTGACCCTCATCGGCCGTGGCGTCACCGTCGGGCGGCCCCTGGGGCTGCTGCTCACCCGGCGCTCCGAGAACGCCACCGTGACGCTCTGCCACACCGGTACCAAGGATCTCACCGCCGAGACGCGGCGGGCGGACGTCGTGGTGGCGGCGGCCGGTGTCCCGGGTCTGGTCACCGCGGACATGGTGGCGCCGGGTGCGGTGGTGGTCGACGTCGGGATCACGCGCACCGAGCACGGCCTGGTCGGCGACGTCCACCCGGACGTGCGCAACGTGGCCGCTTTCCTCGCGCCGGTGCCTGGCGGGATCGGTCCGATGACGCGGGCGATGCTGCTGTCCAACGTGGTGGAGCGCGCCGAACGGAGCTTGTCGGGGTGAGCATCGGCAGCGGTGAAGGTGACGTTCCCGCCGATGGCCGGCGGCGACGTCATGGTCATGCCCGAGGGGTCCGGACGACCGGGCCGCGCAGCGGGTGGATGGCCGAACACCTGCCGTTCGCGCTGGTCCTCACCGTGGTCGCGGTGGGCTTCGGCCGGATCGCATTCCAGCACTGGCGGGAGGGTACGGCCTGGCTCGGGCTGGCGCTGCTGCTGGGCGCCGGCCTGCGTGCGCTGCTCCCCCAGGACCGGGTGGGGCTGCTCGCGATCCGCGGCCGCACCGCC
Organism: Pseudonocardiaceae bacterium; assembly: GCA_039583705.1. GTDB lineage: Bacteria > Actinomycetota > Actinomycetes > Mycobacteriales > Pseudonocardiaceae > JAVKSM01. The sequence goes on along the minus strand of JAVKSM010000016.1, from coordinate 22,081 downwards.
GACATCGGCTGTTATGGCGTCCTCGGCGTGGTCGTGCTGCTGGTCTCGTTGACCATCACCGGTGGCCCGCTGAGCAGCCACTGAGGCGGTGCAATACCGTGCTGGGGACGTCTGTCCCGCCGTCTACCAGGGAGGATCCGCAGTGGCACGTTCGGGCAAGGTGGCCGTCGTCGGGGCCGGCTTCTACGGCTCGACCACGGCCCAGCGGTTGGCGGAGTACGACATCCTCGACACCGTGGTGCTCACCGACATCATCGAGGGTCGCCCGGAGGGCCTGGCGCTGGACATGAACCAGTCCCGCCCCATCGAGGGTTTCGAGACCAGGATCGTCGGGGCGACGACCGCCGAGTCGGGCGAGGGCTACCAGGCCATCGCGGGCGCCGACGTCGTGGTGATCACAGCCGGGCTGCCGCGCAAGCCGGGAATGAGCCGCATGGACCTCATCGAGAGCAACGCGACGATCGTGCGCCAGGTCGCCGAGAACGTCGCCCGGCAGGCACCGGACTCAGTCGTCATCGTGGTGTCCAACCCGCTGGACGAGATGACCGCGCTCACCCAGCTCGCCACCGGGTTCGACAAGCGCCGGGTGATGGGCCAGGCGGGCATGCTCGACACCGCGCGGTTCACCCACTTCGTCGCCGAGACCCTCGAGGTGCCGGTCGGCAGCGTGCAGACCCTGACGCTGGGCTCGCACGGCGACACGATGGTGCCCGTGCCCAGTGCGTGCACCGTCGACGGCAAGCCGCTGGCCGAACTGATCGAGCAGGCGAGGATCGACGAGCTCGTCGAGCGCACCCGCAACGGCGGGGCCGAGGTCATCGGACTGCTCAAGACCGGTTCGGCCTACTACGCCCCGAGCGCCGCGGCGGCGCGGATGGCGCGCGCCGTCATCGAGGACTCCGGCGCCGTCATGCCGGTGTGCGCCTGGGTCGACGGCGAGTACGGCATCAGCGGGGTCTACCTCGGCGTCACCGCCGAGATCGGGCGCGAGGGCGTGCGCAGGGTCGTCGAGCGCGACCTGACCGACTCCGAGCTGGCGGCGCTGCGGGAGGCCGCCGGGGCGGTGCGCTCCAAGCAGGCCGACGTCCAGGATCTCTGACACGCCGCCGAGAGGAGCCCGCCGCAGTGAGCAAGATCAAGGTAGAGGGAACCGTCGTCGAGCTCGACGGCGACGAGATGACCCGGGTCATCTGGCAGCTCATCAAGGACAAGCTGATCCATCCCTACCTCGATGTCACCCTCGACTACTACGACCTGGGCATCGAGCACCGGGACGCCACCGACGACCAGGTCACGGTCGACGCCGCGGAGGCCATCGAGCGCCACGGCGTCGGCGTGAAATGTGCGACGATCACTCCCGACGAGGCCCGGGTCGAGGAGTTCGGCCTGAAGAAGATGTGGCGCTCGCCCAACGGCACGATCCGCAACATCCTCGGCGGTGTGATCTTCCGCGAGCCGATCGTCATGAGCAACATCCCGCGGCTCGTGCCGAGCTGGACCAAGCCGATCATCATCGGCCGCCACGCGCACGGCGACCAGTACCGCGCCAGCGACTTCACGGTGCCCGGCCCGGGCAGGGTGACGATCATCTACACCCCGTCCGACGGCGGAGCCCCGTTCGAGGTCGAGGTCGCCGAGTTCCCGGACGGCGGCGGTGTGGCACTGGGCATGTACAACTACCGCCGGTCCATCGAAGACTTCGCCCGCGCCTCGTTCCGCTACGCCCTGGACCGCGGGCTCCCGCTGTACATGTCGACGAAGAACACGATCCTCAAGGCCTACGACGGGATGTTCAAGGACGTCTTCGCCGGGATCTACGAAGCCGAATTCAAGGCCGACTTCGAGCGCAAGGACCTGACCTACGAGCACCGGCTCATCGACGACATGGTGGCCGCCGCGCTCAAGTGGGAGGGTGGCTACGTCTGGGCGTGCAAGAACTACGACGGCGACGTGCAGTCGGACTCGATCGCCCAGGGGTTCGGCTCGCTCGGGCTCATGACCAGCGTGCTCATGACCCCGGACGGCAGGGTCGTGGAGGCCGAGGCCGCGCACGGCACCGTCACGCGCCACTTCCGGCGGCACCAGGCCGGCGAGTCGACGTCGACCAACCCGATCGCGTCGATCTTCGCATGGACCCGTGCCCTGGCGCACCGCGGCAAGCTGGACCGGACACCGGCGGTCGGCGACTTCGCCGAGGAGTTGGAGCGGGTGTGCGTCGAGACCGTCGAGAGCGGCCGGATGACCAGGGACCTGGCGTTGCTCATCGGGCGCGACGCGCCGTTCCTGTCCACCGAGGAGTTCTTCGACGCCCTCGGGGAGCGGTTGCGGAAAGTGATGATGTCCTCGTGACGGCGTGACTCGTACCCTCGCAACCGTGGCCAAGAGTCCTCTGGTCTGGTGGTTTCGCGACCGCAAGGGCACCGTCAGGCTCGGGAAGGGTCGACCGGCCGCCGGTCAGCAGGTGGTGGACTGGTCGGGGTTGCTGCCCAAGGCGCTGGGTGGCCGCGGAGAGGGTGCTCAGGTGCTGCTGAAGTCGCGTTGGTTCTGGATCGCCGGCGCCGCCGTCGTGCTCGCCGCCGTGGTGTGGAGCCACGACCACCCGAGTGGGGGTGGCACCGGGGGGTGCCAGGTACAGGTCACGACCAACTCCGTCAACGTCCGCGCCGGTCCAGCCGCCAGCCAGCCTGTGATCGACACGCTGCGATCGGGCCAGGTCGTCGCCGCCGAGTCCGTGACGCAGAACGGGTACCGCGAGCTGACCGCCGGGCGCTGGGTGGCCTCGGTGTTCCTGCGGCCGGTCGCCGGCAGCAGTTGCGGGTGACGCCGCTGCTACCGGGGGCGGGACCCGGCGACGCAGGCAACGGCACCGGCGCGGCCGGCGCGGGTGGTCATGCGAGTGACGTTCACGACCGCCAGGAGTTCGGCGAGCTCGGCGGGGGAGATGACGCGTCGGCGGATGAGGTCGGTCGCGGTGCTGCCGTCGTCGAGGTACCACCGTCGGTGGGTGGTCTGGTCCGGGTGGCCGGATCCCACTCGGATCGCATCGTGACGGTCGCGCTGAGTGCTTGGGCGTCGATCCGCGCGCTGGTCTGGCCACTGCCGGTTTCCGGCGTGGTGATGGTGTTGATGACCAGCAACGTCCCGGGCTGGGCGTGAGCGGCGGAGGTCGCGGCCGCAGCGGTTAACTGTCGAGTGCTTTGATGTAAGCCGCGCGGCCTGCGATAGCTGCGGTGAAGGCCGAAAACGACAGATCCTGGTCGGGTTGGTAGATGTTGCTGTCTGGTCCCGAGTGGAGGTGACAAAGCACGCTGCGTCGTACAACACGTAGCCCAGCCATGGCCGGACCGAGCCGAAGGTACCTTCCTCATAGGCGCGCCAGACGTCGACAGCGTTGCCGATGGCCTCCTCGATCCGATTGTTGAAGTTGTTGCCGAAGGATGGGCCGACCTGCGATTTCAACTCGATGGCTGCTATCAGCCGCTGGGCGGAGACAACGACGATGTCCCACTTCTTCGTCGGCCGGTAGTAACCTGGGAGCTCGACCCGCGCCCGGCGCAGGATCTGTGCGCGGGCGAAGCCCGCAGCGATGAACACTTCCTCCAACAGTTCCGCGATACCATCGAGGTGGCCGCCGCCGGTGACCGCACCACGCAGCCCGGCGTCGACGTTTCCGCTGGCGAGTTGTTTGGCGGCCTGAGCATCGCGGACGGTCCAATAACTCTTGACGGCGCGCTCGAAGGCTTCGGGCGAGATAGGAATCGCTTACTCCGGGAGGTTGTCGAGTCGGTACAGGCGCAGGGCGCAGTCTGTGGCTGCGTCCACGTCACGCTGGTCGAACGCAGCAGCCAGCGCGGTGCAATCCTCGGGTGTGACGTCGGCGATCCGCGGCACCCGAATACGGCGGAGGTACTGCGCCTGGAAGCGCAGGGTTCTCCCGCGCATTTTGACGCAGAATGCCTCCACGAAGGCCGTGGCGACGCGGGAGAGCAGCAGACCGCCGAGAACCCTCAGGTCCCACGCATGAGAGGTGATGACATAGAGATTGTGGTGCGGGTAGCAGGTGCCCTCGTCCAGCACGGGGTGCATGGCCATGCGCATATCGGGGATGAGTAGCTTCGGCGTGCCTGTGAGCCGCGGAGCTACCCGGTCGATCGTCCGATACCACCGCTCGGGCTGTCGGCGCGCGACGTGGCGCTTCCTGAGCACCTCGGCGTGCTTCTTGAAGTACGCGAAAAGCCGCGGGTGGTCGACGAGCCGGACAAGGCCCTGCTCGTCCCAGGGGTTGACGAGATAGTGCCCTGACCAGCGCATTCTACCCGAGGCGATATCCGACACCATCGCCAGCGGCAACAGACGTTCCGGCTCGGCCACCGCGGCATCCCGTGTGATGAACACGGTATCGGCGCCGGTGGCGACACCTATGCCGACCTTGGTGCGGGTGCCCCGGTCCTCCAGCGGAGGGAAGCTGTCGGTGAGGTACTCAATCATCGACAACCGCGCCGGGCTCCCGCTCGGCCAGGAGCTCTCACCGCAGAACCAGCGCGGCAGCCGCGAGACTTCATACCTGGAGGTCTTGACCGTGGCCGCCGTCGTATCCTGTGTGTACCGGGTGAGTTCGGCGGCGTCAGCGCCGCCGAACTCGGCGGTCGTGTCCGCCACGATCACGCTCTGCTGTGCCCGACGCGAGAGGATCGTGACGCCCGGGTAGGCCGAGACCTGAGTGTCGAAGGCGTCGACGTCATGCATGCTGATCGCGACATCGAGGCTGTAGCCGTCGGCCACGAGACCACGCAGCTGGCGGCCATATTGGTTACGCATCCACCGGTCCGCGCAGATAAAGCCGACCCGGCCGTCCGGTTTCAGCGACTTCAGCGCTTTATCGAAAAAGCCGACGTAGATGTCGCTGCGTCCGATCATAGTCGGGCACGACCGGCGGTACGTCCGCATCCTTGTCTCCGGCACGTCCTCCAACCGGATGTACGGTGGGTTTCCCACAACTATATCAGCGGTTGCCGCCTGCGGTGGGCGAAGCAAGTAATCAGCCTCCTGAATCCACTTCGGCACCACCGCATGCACCTCGTCTTGCGGCCAACCATCATCCCCGAGGATGCGGGTGACCAGCCGGCGGGCCGCCTCGATGTTGCGCGGCAGCAGGTCGAACGCCTGCACCGCGTCAGCACCGTCCGCGATCGTCCGACCGCGACGCCGGCATGAGGCGCTGAGGCGGGCCACAAGCGGACCGAGGAACGCGCCGCGTCCGCACGCGGGTTCGACCGCGACCAGCACAGCCAAGTCTTGCTCGGCCGTGTAGCCGACCAGGTCCAGGATTAGCTCAACAACCCACTGCCTAGTGAACACCTCACCATGCTCAGCCGCCAGGTCGACTGCGTGAACCGCACCGCCGGCCGCGACCACCGGCACCGGCAGCAACGCAAGCTGGCCATCAGCCCGGCAGCAAGCCTCGACATCGGCAATCTCAGCAGGCATGCGCGGCACCGTACTCGGCATTGACGACAACGCCGGTCGAGATGGACGGGGTGGCCTGGGCGTGGCGGGGGTCGGCCAAACCGTCGCGGGCGACGCCCGCCAGCGTGAGCACCATCCCCCGCAGCACCCGGCGCGCGTGGTCGGCGTCGTCGGACTGCGTCGGGTCGGCCGACCAGTCCCGCAACGCCTCCTCCAACCCGAGCACCGCCTCGCCGGCACCGTCGGCGTCACCGGCGGGCTGCTGCCAGCGGCCTCCGTTTCCGGCCGTCCCGGCGCCGTCGAGCGCGAGATCAGCGCGGCGCCCGGGGCGCCGCCCGGCGCGGTGGCGGAAAGTGCGGTGGCGGAGAGTGCGGTGATCGGGACGACGGTCCCCGGGGCAGCGTGCGGGAGGCGCCCGCGACCCGCACCGTCACCCCGCCGCGTCCCAGCACCGACGCCGAGCCGCCAGGGAGACCAGGCACTCCCAGGTCCAGCACCAACGCCGTGTGCTCGTCCACCCCTATGACGTGCACGTCGGCCGGCAGGCTCGCTTCCAGTGCCCGCAACCGGCGCTCGCCGAGGTAGCAGAACCGGGTGTCGTGGGTGCCGCCCTCGGCGTTGTCATAGTGCGGTATGACCGCGGCGCACAGCCCGGTCAGCGCGCCGAGCACGTCGAGTCCCTGCGCCCAGACGGTGATCTCGTCGGCGTTCTCCTGGAACCCGTAGGGCGTGTCCAGCAGCGGCACGGGAGGGTCCCCGGCGGCGCGCAGCACCGCCCGGTGGACCTCGGCCATCGTGGGGGCGGTCTCCCCGGAGCCCATGACGACCAGCCGACCGGTCATCGGGCTGTCAGGCTCGGCGCTCTATGTGCCGGCGCTACGTGCCGCGGTCCGGCTGCGGGTTCACCGCAGCCCGCCGACCGCGCCGCGCCGGTGGCGGTGCCTGCGCGGGCGGCAGGAGCAACTCGCTCGGCAGCAGGAACCAGTGCGAGCCCGCACACCACACCTTGGCGACCTCGACCACACCGTCCTGGTCGGACACGCTGCTGTACCGCACGTCGGCGAGCGCCCCGCACCCGGGATCAGGGCACGTCGTCCACTCGGCGGTCAACTCCTCGTCGAGTTGCGTCAGTGCCGTCTCGATACCACCCGCCACCGGGGCGTTCTCCGCCCAGCCCGGGTGCTCGGCCCGCTCTTCGTCTCGGTGCCCCATGGTGCTCCCCTACCCTGGCCCAGGTGCCGGAAACCCCTGCCCGGCTGCGGTCCAACCCCCGGTTTCGATCTCCAGCCGGTCCCGGGTCGGGTCCTGCGGCGCTGTCACGGCCCGCCGGCCGCGCTGCTCGGCTGGCGGCGCCTCGAGGGCCGCCGGCAGCATCGCGCTCGGCAGCAGGAAGTGGTGGCGGTTCACACACCACACCTTGGCGACCTCGACCGCCTCGTCCCCGGCGAGCACGTCGCTGCGCCACTGCACCTCGGCGAGGGCGCCGCACCCGGGGTCGGGACATCTCGTCCAGTCCATCGCAAACCTCCCGCGGGCGTCGTGACCCGCACACCCGAGTCAGAGAAGCGGGGAAGCGGGAGAGATACGCCGGGCGCTTTGCGACGGTGCCGGACGGTCGCTTTGCGACGGTGCCGGACGGTCGCTTTGCGACGGTGCCGGACGGTCGCCTGCGAGAATGGCCCCATGGTCCGCGTCCTCTCCGGCATCCAGCCCACCGCCGACTCCTTCCACCTCGGCAACTACCTGGGCGCGGTTCGGCAGTGGGTGGCGCTGCAGGAGCAGGCAGACGCCTTCTACTTCGTCGCGGACCTGCACGCCCTCACCGTCGAGCAGGATCCGGAGGCGCTGCGCCAGCGCACCCGGGCGGCTGCGGCGCAACTGCTGGCCCTGGGCCTGGATCCGGACCGCTGCACGCTGTTCGTGCAGTCCCACGTCACCGCGCACGCCCGACTGGCATGGGTGCTCGGCTGCCTGACGGGGTTCGGCGAGGCCAGTCGGATGACCCAGTTCAAGGACAAGTCGACCCGCCAGGGGGCCGACCGCACCACGGTGGGCCTTTTCACCTATCCGGTGCTGCAGGCCGCCGACATCCTGCTCTACGCGGCCGACCGGGTGCCGGTGGGGGAGGACCAGCGACAGCACCTCGAGCTCACCCGGGACCTCGCGCAGCGCTTCAACTCCCGCTACGGCACGACGCTCACCGTGCCCGAGCCGCACATCCTCCTCGACGCGGCGAAGATCTACGACCTGCAGACGCCGGAGAAGCAGATGAGCAAGAGCCTGCCCGGCCCCGGCTGCCTCAACCTGCTCGACGACCCGGCGGGGTCCGCGAAGAAGATCCGCTCCGCCGTCACCGACCCGGGCAGCGAGGTGCGCTACGACGCGGCGGCCAAGCCCGGGGTGAGCAACCTGCTGGTGATCCTCTCGGCGCTGACCGACCGCAAGCTGGCCGACCTGGAGGGCGACTTCTCCGGGCGCGGCTACGGCGAGCTCAAGAAGGAGGTCGCCACGGCTTTCGTCGAGTTCGTCGCTCCGGTGCGCCAGCGGGTCCACGTCTACCTGGACGACCCGGCGGAACTGGACGCCGTGCTGGCCCGCGGCGCCCGGCGGGCCGGCGAGGTCGCCGACTCGACGCTGCGCGACGTCCACGGGAAGATCGGGTTCTTGCCGCCTGCGCCGTGAGCGGTCCTGGCCGGGGACGTGGCGCAGCCCGTCGGCGGCGCTGACGGTCCGGTCCGGTCAGGCGCTGCGGTGGGTGCCGAACATCTCGTCGAGCGTGACGGGCTGCAGCGCCCGCTCCACGATGAGCGCGGTGATCTGGTCGAACAGCCCGAGCACGGTCGGGTGGTTGGCGTGCCCGATCATGATCACTCCTGGTTGGAGGTACCGCTGCGCAAGCCCGAGAAGGAGCTGTGGCGGGATCAGATGGGAGTCGCCGTAGGAACCGTTCCACATCACGACGCGGTCGAAGCCGGAGCTCGCGGCCAGCCCGTCGACCGTCGGGTTGTGGAAGCCGAAGGGCGGGCGGTAGTAGGGCCGGGTCGTGATGCCGAAGGTGCGCGACACCCAGTCGTCGTTGCGCTCCAACTCGGCGCGCACCGCCTCCGGCGCCATCCGGGTGAGGTCACGGTGGGTGAAGGTGTGGTTCATGATCTGGACCTGGCCGCGCTCGATGAGCGGGCGCAGCGTGGTGGCGTGCGGCGCCCACTCGTGGTTGTAGATCCCGTTCGGGCTGAAGGTCAGGTGGATGCCGCTGCGCGCGACGAAGTCGACGTAGCCGGCGACGCAGTCCGCGCAGTCGCCGTCGTCGACGGTGAGCGCGATCTGGCGGGTGCCGGTCGGGCCGTGCGACAGCTCCTCGAACAGCCGCCCCGTCGCCGCCGCCGGTGGCGCCGGGAGAGGCGACGGGGGAGGGGGTGCCGGGGCGGGAGGCGACGGTTCGGGGGGTACCGGCACCGCCCGGGCGGGGAGTGCCGTGCCGGCGAGCCGGGAACTGCCGGTGCATCCGCTGACCAGGGCCGCGAGCCCCACGCCGAGCAGACCGACGAGGGTGCGCCGTGGGTAACGGCGGTGGAGGCAGCTCACGAGTGCGCACCGTAGCGGAGAGCCGCCAGCCCCCTACGACGACGGGTGGCGGCGGCGCAGCGCGGCCGTGAGCAACACCGCGAGCAGTGCCAGACCGGCGAGCACGCTGGGCAGGACGAGCGAGGTGTGCGCGGCGGCCGGCGCCGACCGGGTGACCTGCCCCGGCACCTCGCCCGCGGCCAGCGCGGGGCTGCCGGCCGCGCCCTGCGGGGTGGCCGGGGCGGTGGGGTCGGGCAGTTGGCCCACCGCGGCGTCGGGGGGCAGCGCGAAGCCGTAGTCCAGCAGCCGGGCGCCCTGCCGCCAGATCGGGACCGGGTACTGCTCGCCGTGCATGAGCACCACCACCAGGCGCCGGCCGTCGCGCTGCGCCGCGGAGACGAACGTGTGGCGGGCGTCGTCGGTGAACCCCGTCTTGCCGCCCAGTGCGCCCGGGTAGTTGTAGAGCAGCTTGTTGTCGTTCGCGACGTCGAAAGCCGGTTTGTCGCCGTACCCGGGGAACATGATGTGCTCGGTGTGCACGGCATCGGCGAACACCGGCAGCCGCATGTCGGCGCGGAAGATCGTCGCCAGGTCGAACGCGGAGGTGGACATCCCCGGGCCGTCGAGGCCGGACGGCGTCGCCGCGCGGGTGTCCAGCGCGCCGAGGTCGGCCGCGGCGGCGTCCATCGCCGCCAGCGTCGGCTTCACCCCGCCGAGCTGCATGGCCAGGGCGTAGGCGATGTCGTTGCCCGAGTGCAGCAACAGCCCGTAGACCAACTGGCGCACCGTGTACCGGCCGCCCGGCCCGATCCCGACGCGGGTGCCTTCCTGGTCCGCGTCGGCCTGGGTTCCGGTGACGACCGTGTCCATGTCGAGCTGGTGCAGCACGACATACGCCGTGAGTGTCTTGAGCAACGAGGCCGGGCGGTAGCGGCCGTGGGGATCCTTGGCGGCCAGCACCGCTCCGGTGTCCAGGTCGGCCAGCAGCCACGCCGACGAGGTGAGGCCGGACGGCAGGGGTGGCGAGCCGGACGGCAGCACCAGCCCACACTCGCCCATCCGGGGACCGCCGACCGGGGGGTCGGGCACCGGCAGCGGCGGCGGGACGGCCTGCCCCGGCACCGGCTTCTCGGAGGTGTCCACCGGCGGTCCGGGGGTCAGCCGGTCCGGGCAGGAGGACGGGCCGGGGGTGGCGACCACCGGGGCCGGGGTGGGCGCTGGCGCCGCCACGGCCGGCCCGGCCCCCACACCCACCGGTCCCACACCCACCGCGACCAGCAGCGCGATCACCGCTGCGAAAGGCCGGAGCACGGGAGGAGACGGTACCCGCGAGGTTACTCAGGCGGCGACGGGTCGGAGTTCTGCTCGCTGTCGGGCGCAGCCCCCACCTTGTTGCGGGTGCGGCGGGTGGCCGGGCGGGGCGCCGGGACCGGGGGATTCGGCGTGCCACCGCGGCCCAGGATCAGCTCGGCGAAGGTGGCCATCGCCTCGTCGAGCTGGGCGCCCATGCGCCGCTCGGAGTCCTGGTTGGCCTGCCGGGTCAGGCGGGCCACCGAGTCGTTGTCCGGCCGGCGGGCCAGCAGACCGTCCAGCCTGCCGAGCCCCTGCTCAAGGGCGCCCGCGAGGTCGCCGATCCGGCCGCCGATGCCGTCCTCCACCGCGCCGATCCGGGCGGCCACCTCGTCCAGGCGGGTGGCGACAGCGTCGATCCGTCCGTCGAGCGTGTCCCGGCTGGCTCCGATGGCCGGCTGCAACGCGGTGACGGCCGCGTCCAGCCCGTCGAACCGTTCCCGCAGCGGTCCGCCGACCGCGTTCGGCAGGGCGTCGATCCGCAGCTCGTGCCGGTCCAGCCGGTGGTCGAGGTCGTCGAGCCGCTTGTGCACCCCGGAGAGCCGGTCCTCCAGCCCGTCCATCCGGCCCGCGACACCCTCGAAGCGGCCGGCAACACCGTCGAGGCGGCCGTCGAGCTGGGCCAGCGGGGTGGACAGCTTCGCGATGAGCGATTCGGTCACCGCTTCCACCGCCCGGCCGATCGCGGCCAACACGCTGTCCTGGGCGTCCATTTTGGCGACCGCCTCGTCCAGCCGCTGCGCGAGCTGCCGAAGCTCGGTGCGGTCGGGAACCTCGGACAGCCGTTTCCGCATGCTGCCCAGGGTGTCGAGGGTCGCGAGCCGGGCGTGGATCTCGTCGAGGGAATCGAATACCTGCTGCTGCTCGCTGTCGCGGATCTCGGCGGCGCGCATGAGCATGGTGCGCATGCGGTCGAACGAGAGGGACGGGCTGCTGGTCTCGCTCAAGGCAGGCAGCCTTTCGTTCGGTGAGGTTGATCGCCTGGAGGGCGGGTTGGGCAGGAGGGTAGCGGTGCCGTGACGAGCGCCAATGCCGGGGTGATCGCCGAGGCGCCCCGACGCGGGTGGGCGGACCTGCCCTTGGTCAGCGTGGATTCCACGGTGGCCCGGGCCCACCACGACGCGGCGGCCTGACCAGCAAGATCCACCTCGCCGCAGACCGGCGCTGCCGCCCGCTGTCCTTCGATCCGACCGGGGGCCAGACCGCCGACAGCGGCCGGGGCGACGACCCGTCCGCCATCGACGCGGCCTTCGTCAACTGGAGACAGGCCCCTAGTGCCGGCGCAGCCGGTCGGTGAAGGCGTTCTCCAGCGCCCGCCAGGCGTCGACCTCCTCGGTGAACGGCGGGCTCGGGATGAGTCGGGTGGGGCTCGGACGGAGCACGAACGACACCAACCATCCGAGGCGCTGGGTGGGTGCCAGCGCCTCGTGCGGCCGCGGATCGCCGGCCCAGTCCCCGGCGTCGGTGACCAGCTCGACGGCCAGCTCCAACTGCGCCGGGTCCGTCGACTCCGGCCCGGCTGCCAGGTCGTCGGCCACCCCGGACAGCACATAGCGGTTGTCCTCGCTGACGGTGACCTCGAGCTCGCCGGCGCCGGCCCGCCCCACCACGTCCGGCCAGGTGGACACCGTCGCGAGGTCGTGCCCGTCGCGGCCCTCGCCGGCCAGCCAGCGGGCGAGCGCCCGACCCGAACCGAACACCTCGATACGGCCGTCCGAGCCGAGGAAGAGCGGATCCTCGTCGAGGTAGCAGCGCAACGTGAGGTATTCACCGTCGGAGGTGGTAACGGAGATCGGGTCGATGCCGACGGCAGCCCAGAAGTCGGCGTCCAGGGTGGCCCCGGCCGGTCGCGCTTCGGTGGTCCCCGCTTCGGTGGTCCCCGCTTCGGCTGCGGCGGTCTCGACCTCGGCGCGCGCCGCGGCCAGCGCGGCTGCGTCCAACTCCGGGGTGCGCACGAGCGCGTCGAGGGCGTCGAGCACCTCGTCCCACCGCCGCGCGACGAGGGCGGCCAGCTCGTTCCACCGCCGATGGCCCTCGCGGCCCGAGAACGGCGCCATCCCGCCGGGCAGCAGCCCGAACCCCTCGGCCGATTCGAGCACCTCGTGCACGACCGGCAGGTCGCAGACGTCGGCCAGCGAGCCGAGGATGCCGACGACCTCGGCCAGCTCGCCGAGGGCCCACACGTCCGGCTCGGCGGCGGCCAGCTCGGGGACGCCGACGACGTCGTAGCGGTGCGTCTCCTCCGGGGTGAGCTCGGCGACCGAGAGCTCGGGCACCACGTGCCAGGCGGGGTGGTCGGTCAGGTCGTGCCCGTCGGAGGTGCGGACGAACGCGGCGAGCTGGGCGACCTCAGGAAAGGCGTAGAGCGCCGCACCGTGGCCGAGGAAGGCTTCCCACTCCTCGCCGTCCTCGCGCCAGCCGGGCGCCCACAGGGTCACCAGGTCGCCTGCGGTGAGCGAGAGCTGCACCGGGACGATGTCCTGGGCCACGCCAGCGACCTCCCTCGTCGGTCCCCGAGGAGAGCCTAGTTGCTGCCGGCGGGCCGGGATCCGGGCCGCCGGCAGCCGGGATCCGGGTTACCGGCGGCGCAGCGGGTGCTCCGGTGGGACCTCGACCACCGCGATGCGCAGCCCGTCCGGGTCGGTGATCCACATCTCGTCCAGGCCCCACGGCTCGCGCCGCGGCTCCCGCAGCACCGTCACCCCGGCGTCGGCCAGCTCCCTGCGGGTCGTGGCCAGGTCGCGCACCTGCACCCACAGCTCGACCCCGGACGCGACGCTGTGTCCTTCCTCGTCGGAGCGTCCCGACACCTCGAGGAACCCCCCGCCGAGGAAGAACACCGTGCCACCGTCGAACTGTCGGTACACCGCCAGCCCGAGCAGGTCGCGGTAGAAGGCCCGACTCGTCTCCGGGTCGGTCGGGCGGACCAGCACCCGGCTGCTCAACACGTCCATGACCACCTCCGGCGTCGGGGACAGCTTCGGCTTCAATGGCGTTCATGCTGCCCTGGTCCGCCGACCTCGCCGGCCGGCTCGATGAGCACGTCGTCGACAGCGAGCTGCTGCGTGACAACCCGATGGGCGACCCGTCGCAGCGTCCGCTGTGGATCTACACGCCGCCCGGTTACGATGCCGAGCCCGACCGGCGCTACCCGTCGGTGTACGTGCTCCAGGGTTACTTCGGACACCTGACGATGTGGCGCAACCGGGACCCGTTCCGCCAGCCGTTCCCGGAGACAGCCGACGCGCTGTTCGCCCGCGGCGAGGCGCCGCCGGTGATCGTCGTCTATGTCGACGGCTGGACCGGCTACGGCGGCAGCCAGTTCGTCGACTCGTCGGGCACCGGCCGCTACCACTCCTACCTGTGCGAGGAGATCGTGTCCTTCGTGGACGAGGAGTACCGGACGCTGGACGCGCCGGCGCACCGGGGGATCAGCGGGCACTCCAGCGGCGGGTTCGGTGCCCTGGTCACCCCGATGCTGCGCCCCGACCTGTTCGGTGCGCTGGCCAGCCACGCCGGCGACGCGCTCTACGAGCTGTGCTACATCCCGGAGTTCGGCAAGGCGGTCCGCGCGCTGCGGGAGCACGACGGCGACATCTGGGCCTGGCTGGAGGACTTCCACTCCCGGGCCGGCTTCACCCGGGAGGGCGACGAGCTGCTCGCCATGCTGCTCGGCTGCGCGGCGGCGTTCTCCGCCGACGGCGGTACGCCGGTGCTGCCCTTCGACACCACCACCGGCGAGCTGCGCGCCGACGTGTGGCAGCGGTGGCTGGACTGGGACCCGGTGCGGATGGCGCCGCGGCACGCCGAGGCGTTGCGCGGCCTGCGGGCGGTGTGGCTGGACGGCGGTACCCGCGACGAGTGGTTCCTCGAGCTCGGCGCGCTGGCGATGGCCCGCGTGCTGCGGGAGCTGGGCCTGCCCGAGCAGCGGCTGCACGTCGAGCTGTTCGACGGCACCCACTGCGGCGTCGGGCACCGATACCCGCTGGCCCTGGCCTGGCTCGCCCACCGCATCAGCCTCTGAGGCGCCACGCCGGAGTGCTGGGAGCCGGGCTCACAGCACTCCGGCGCGACGCCAGAGGAGTCTGCCCGGGCCGGCGATGAGCCCGACCTCGGTGAAGAACGCGACGACCTTGCGGGCGGCGAACCGCTTGGTCTCCCGCCAGTGCGGGTTGGCGGCAGCCGCCGCGACGGCCTCGCCGACGTCCAGCCCGGCCGCCGCGTACACCTTCGGGTCGATGAGCCGGGTGGTGGCGAAGTAGGCCACGATGGCCAGCACCAGGCGGCTGTACGCCCGCTGCGGCGGGCACAGCCGGGCCTGCTGCCGCTGTAGCTCCTCCCGGGCGTAGCGGATGTGGCGGGCCTCCTCGACGACGTGGATCCGGGACACGTCCCGGGTCAGCGGCTGCAGCGACTCGTCCGCCACCAGTTCGCGTTGCAGCACGTCGAGGATCTCCTCGACGTAGAGCGCCCCGGCGAAGGTCAGGGTGCCGTTCGAGATCGTCTTGAACAACCGCCCCAGTTGGTGCACGAGGGCGTCGGGGCCGTACCCCGTAGCGTCGAACTTCTCCGCCATCCGGGAGAACATCGTCGAGTGCCGGCACTCGTCGGCGATCTCGGTCCAGGCGTACCGGGCATGCGCGCTGCCCGGGTCGCAGTCGTAGACGTGCCGGACGAGCATCTGCATGAGGATCGCCTCGAACCAGATGCCCAGGCTGTAGAGGCTGGCCACCTCGTGCTTGGTGAGCTCGATCCGTTGCTGCTCACTCATCCGCTCCCAGAGCGGCGTGCGGTAGAGGGAGCTGCGGTGCGGGCAGATGAAGTAGCGGCCCGGCGCGAGCGGGGCGTCCCAGTCCAGCTCGACGGCCGGGTCGAAGGAGTGCCTGGCCGAGGTCAGCAGCAACCGTCGCGCCGTGGCCTCACGATCGGAATGGCTGGTCCTGGGCTTCAGGCTGGTCTTGAGCACTGTGGCAGCCCTTTCTCGACGAGTGAGCCTGGCCTAAGATAACTGACACGTCAGTCACTAGCAAGGCGAAGCCGCTCCCCGCGGCGAATCCGGTCCAGGCCCAGCCAGCCGAACTCGACCGCCCGCGCCTCCACCTCGGCCCGCGACACCTCCGGATGGTCCAGCCACCACGACAGCAGCCCCTGCAGGCCGCCGACGAGCAGCGGGACCAGCAGCCGGGCATGCCTGAGGACCTCCTCGTCCGACGGCACCGCGATCGGGGGGTCGGGAGCGTAGAAGCTGGCCAGGAGCGTCGCGAAGATCGCACCGATGTGTTCCCGCAGGGTGCGCAGCGGCGCCCCCACCTCGGGGTTGTCCAGGTGGCGCACGACGAGCGCCCACGCCTCCGGGCGCTCGGTCACCAGGTCGCACAGCAGCCGGACCACGCCCCGCCAGGCCGCGAGCGCGTTCCCGCCGTCACCGAGCACCTCGGGCAGCCGCCGCACGAAACCGTCCACGACCTGTTCGGTGACCGCGGCGAACAGCTCCTCCTTGCTGGGGAAGTGCTGGTAGACCAACGCCTTGCTGACCCCGGCCGTGGCCGCGACGTGCTCCATCTGGGTCAGGTAGTAGCCCCGGCTGCCGAACTCCCGCAGCGCGGCGTCGAGCAGCTCGCCCCGCCGGGCCGCCGACGACAGCCGCCGCCGGGGGTGCGGTAGGTCGCTCGGGAGCCGGGATGGGGACGGCCGGGTCACACCGACCAGTGTGCCCGCCGCGCGCCCACCGCGCGCTGACGAGGAGGGGGCAGGTCGCCGAGGAACTCCCGGCTGCCGCCGCCTGCGCCGCTGCCGGTCTCGGCGCCGTCGAACCCGCGGTCACAGTACGGTAGTCGGGTGCCGCGCCGGGGCCACGGCGGAGACCGGCTCGCACCGCCGCGCCGGCGGCCAGTCGGTGAGGTGCGGTGAGCGGCCCGCCGGGTCCTAACGGCGGGCCGCTTACCGGGTTCTGTGCGTTCTGTGGTGGCGGCTCACCGGGTTCTGGCGTGGCTGGGTTTCAGGGGGCTTCAGGGGGAGCCCAACGCGGCGCGCACCAGGCCGACGACGCCGCCGCACGGTCCGGTGGTCTGGGCGCCGGTCGCGAGGTCCTTGACCGTCACCGTCCCGGCGTCGCGCTCGGCCGGCCCGCGGATGACGCCTACCGGGATGCCGCGCTGCGTCGCATACCGCAACTGGCCGCCGAGGCCACCCGGGGCGAGGGAGACCTCCGTGCGAATCCCCTGCCGCCGCAGCTCCCCAGCCAGCGCGACCATCTCTCCCGCCGCGCCGTCGTCCCACACGGTGACGAGGACCTGCGAACCGCTGGAGGTGGCCGCGCCGTCCCCGAGCAGGGGCAGGATCCGCTCGAACCCGAGCGAGCCGCCGCAGGCCGGCGTGGGCCGTCCGGAGAACGCGCCGACGAGCTCGTCGTACCGGCCGCCCGAGGCGATGCTGAGCGGAAGGCTGTCCGCGCCCTCGTGGAAGACCTCGAAGACCGGACCTGTGTAGTAGTCGAGCCCGCGCGCGACGAAAGGGTCGAAGACGATGTGACCGGCGGGCAGCGACGGCTCGACGAGGTCCTGGACACGTCGGGCTTCCGCGAGCCCCTCCCGGCCGACCTCGGAGCACCCGAGGCGCCCGGTGACGGCACGGGCCCGGTCCTCGTCGCGGAGATCCTCCGCCAGCCGGCCGAGCGTGGTGTCGTCGACGCCACGGGAGCCCAATTCCGCGACCACCCCGTCGACGCCGACCTTACCCAGCTTGTCGATCGCGACGAGGAACGCGTGTCCCAGCACGTCCGGGACGCCGTAAGCCTGCACCAGGCCGGCCAGCACCCGCCGCGAGTTCAGGTGGATCGCGAAGTCGGGCAGCCCGAGGGTGTGCAGCGCTTCGGCGACGGCGAGCTGCACCTCGGCGTCGGCCAGCGGGGACGCCGAGCCGACGATGTCGACGTCGCACTGGAAGAACTCCCGGAACCGGCCGCGAGCCGGCCGGTCCGCCCGCCACACCGGGCCGATGCGGTAGCTGCGGAGGGTCCGCGCGGCGAGCGCACCGTGCCCGGCCACGAAACGGGCCAGCGGCACGGTGAAGTCATAGCGCAGGGCGAGGTCGGCCTCCCCGCCCGCCGCCTTCGCGCCCCGTTTCGCAATCTTGAAAATGAGCTTCTCGTCCTCGCCGTACTTGCCGGTGAGGACGTCGATCCGCTCGAACGCGGGCGTCTGGAGCGGGTCGAAACCGTGTGCCTGGAAGATCTGTTCGATCACGCTGACCGCGGCTTGCCGTCGGCGCAGCTCCTCGCCGAAGAAGTCCCGGGTACCCGACGGAGGCGACAGGACGGCTTTGCGATCGGTGCCCATGACAGCCGCCCACCATACGTGGCCGGGCGCCGCGGGCCATGAGGCGGGCCATAGGCTGGTCGCCATGAGCACGAACGTGCTGACCGCCGTGGCCTGGCCCTACGCCAACGGTCCTCGGCACATCGGCCACGTCTCCGGTTTCGGCGTCCCCTCCGACGTGTTCTCCCGCTACCAGCGGATGGTGGGCAACCGGGTGCTCATGATCTCCGGCACCGACGAGCACGGCACACCGATCCAGGTGCAGGCCGACGCCGAGGGACTCACCCCCCGCGCGCTCGTCGACAAATACAACCGCCAGATCGTCGGGGACCTGCGCGGGCTCGGCCTGTCCTACGACCTGTTCACCCGCACCACCACGGTCAACCACCGCGCGGTGGTGCAGCAGGTCTTCCTTGCGCTGTACCGCAACGGCTACATCGTCGGGAAGACCGCGCTGGGCGCGATCAGCCCGTCCACCGGGCGCACCCTGCCGGACCGCTACATCGAAGGCACCTGCCCGATCTGCGGCTACGAGAGCGCCCGTGGTGACCAGTGTGACAACTGCGGCAACCAGCTCGACCCGGTCGACCTGCTCAACCCCCGGTCGCGGATCAACGGCGAGACTCCGGTGTTCACCGAGACCGAGCACCTGTTCCTCGACCTGCCGGCGTTCGCCGACGCGCTGGGCACCTGGCTCAAGGGCAAGGACAACTGGCGCCCCAACGTGCTGCGCTTCTCGCTCAACCTGCTCGACGACCTGCGTCCCCGGGCGATCACCCGGGACCTGGACTGGGGCGTGCCGGTACCGCTCGACGGCTGGCGGGACGACCCGCTCAAACGGCTCTACGTGTGGTTCGACGCGGTGATGGGCTACCTGTCGGCGTCGGTCGAATGGGCCCGCCGCAGCGGGGACCCCGACGCGTGGCGGCAGTGGTGGTGCGACCCTTCGGCACGGTCGTACTACTTCATGGGCAAGGACAACATCACCTTCCACTCCCAGATCTGGCCGGCGATCCTGTTGGGGCACAACGGCAAGGGTGACCCGCCCGGGGTGCCGGGCCCGTTCGGCGAGCTCGAGCTGCCCGGCGAGATCGTCGCCAGCGAGTTCCTCACGATGACCGGCTCGAAGCTCTCGACCTCCCGCGGCACGGTGATCTACGTGGGGGACTTCCTGCGCGAGTTCGGGCCGGACACCCTGCGCTACTTCATCTCGGCGGCCGGTCCGGAGAACCAGGACACCGACTTCACCTGGGAGGAGTTCGTCCGCAGGGTGAACTTCGAACTGGCCAACGAATGGGGCAACCTCGTCAACCGCTCGGTCGCCATGGCGCACCGCACCGTCGGGTCGGTGCCGTCCCCGAGCCGTCCCGAACCGGTCGACGCGGAGCTGCTCGGGTTGTCGCACGAGGCTTTCGGCGTGGTCGGCGGCCACCTGTCCCGCTCCCGCGTCAAAGCGGCGGTGTCTGAGGCGATGCGGGTGGTCGGCGCGGCCAACAAGTACCTCTCCGAGCAGGAGCCGTGGAAGCGCGCGGACGACCCCGAGCGGCGCGACACCGTGCTGCACACCGCCCTGCAGGTGGTCTGTGACGCCAACACGCTGCTCACCCCGTTCCTGCCGCATGCCGCGCAGCGGGTGCACGAAACCCTGGGCGGCACCGGGGTGTGGGCGGCCCAGCCGGAGATCAGGGAGGTGAGGGAGGAAGGCGGCCCGGACTACCCGGTGTTGGCCGGGGACTACGTCGCCGAGCAGGCCCGCTGGTCCAGGGTGGACATCGAGGTCGGGCGGCCGCTGGCCAAGCCCACCCCGTTGTTCCCCAAGCTCGACCCCGGGCTCGCTGACACCGGACCGCCATGGGCACCCATCCAGCCCGCGTGAGCGAGCGGAGCGAGCGAACCATCGGGCACAGCAGCGCCGCTCGCGGGCGTGCCGAGCGCAGCGAGGCGCGCACGTGAGCCGTCGGGGGGAGCCGCCGCCCGCGCCGGAGCCGCTGCCGGTGCCGGTGGTCGACGCCCACACCCACCTCGACGCCTGCGGCGCGCGGACGGCCGCCGAGGTGGCGGCCATGATGGACCGCGCGGCCGCGGTGGGCGTGTCCAGGGCCGTGACGGTCGCCGACGACCTCGCCTCGGCCCGCTGGGTCGTGGAGGCGTCCACCTGGGACGATCGCGTCGTCGCCGCGGTCGGGTTGCATCCCACGAGGACCGCCCGCTTCGGGGCGCCGGAGCGGGCCGAGGTCGAGGCGCTGGTGCGGGAACCGCGCGTGGTCGCCGTCGGTGAGACCGGCCTGGACTACTACTGGGACTACTCACCCCGCGCGGCGCAGCGCGAAGCCTTCGCCTGGCACATCGACCTGGCCAAGCGGACCGGCAAGCCGCTGGTGATCCACGACCGGGACGCGCACGACGACGTCCTGGCCATCCTGGAGCGCGAGGGAGCGACGGTCACCGTGGTCTTCCACTGCTTCTCCGGGGACGCCGCGATGGCCCGGCGCTGCTTGGACTCCGGTTACCTGCTGTCCTTCGCCGGGACGGTGACCTTCCGCAACGCGCACGCGCTGCGCGCGGCCGCGCGGCTGGTCCCGGACGACGCGATCCTCGTGGAGACCGACGCGCCGTTCCTCACGCCGCACCCGTTCCGCGGCCGTCCCAACGAGCCGTACTGCGTGCCCTACACGTTGCGGGACCTCGCGGAGCTGCGCGGCCAGCCCGTTGCCGAGCTCGCCACGGCGACGACGGCAAACGGCGAGCGGGCTTTCCGGCTCGGTGAGATGCCCGGGACGGAACCGCCTGGGGTGGAACCGCCTCCCGCTTGAGATCCGAGCGCGCGATCAGCTCCCAGCGTCGGTGGATGCCGAGCGCCTCCAGCGCGGCGCCGAGCGTCCGTGCTTACCCGGCTGACGCCCTAACCTCGTCTGGTGAGCCCTGGTCCGGAGCCGTCCGGTTCCGTCGACGCCGTCCGGCTGCTCGGGCCGGCCGAGGTGCGCGCGCTCGCCGCGGCTCTCACGCTCGGGTCCGGCGCCGGGTGGGGTCCGAGCAAGCGGTGGGGCCAGAACTTCGTGCACGACGCGAACACCGTTCGCCGCATCGTGCGGCACGCCGATCTGGCCGATGAGGACGTCGTGCTCGAGGTCGGGCCGGGGCTCGGCTCGCTCACCCTCGGGCTGCTCGCCCGCCCGGTCGCGGCGGTGCTCGCCGTCGAGGTCGACCCCACGCTCGCGGCGCTGCTGCCCCGCACGGTCGCCGAGCGGGCCGGCGGGCTCGCGGCCCGGCTGACGGTGCTGGGCGCCGACGCGCTGCGGTTGCGCCGGGCCGACCTGCCCGCCGAGCCGACCGCGCTGGTGGCCAACCTGCCCTACAACGTCGCGGTGCCCGTCGTCCTGCACCTGCTGGCCGAGCTGCCCTCGCTGCGCCACGGTCTGGTCCTGGTGCAGGCCGAGGTGGCGCAGCGGTTGGCGGCGGCGCCCGGGGATCGGAGCTACGGGGCGCCCAGCGTCAAGCTCGCCTGGCACGCCGCCGCCCGGCGGGCAGGCCCGGTGCCGCGGGCGGTGTTCTGGCCGGTGCCCAACGTGGACTCCGAGCTCGTCGCCTTCACCCGCCGCGAGCCTCCGACCGCGGCCCCCCGGGATGCGGTGTTCGCCGTGGTGGACGCGGCGTTCGGGCAGCGGCGCAAGGCCCTGCGCGGCGCGCTCGCCGGCTGGGCCGGCTCACCCGCCGCCGCCGAGCGGGCGCTGCTGGCCGCCGGCATCGCCCCGTCGAGCCGGGGGGAGCAGCTCACGGTGGCCGCGTTCGCGGCCGTCGCCGCGAACGCGGGTCGCACGTACTCTGCGTAGGTGCACGCTGTCGTCCCGCCGCCGGTCACCGTCCGGGTGCCGGCGAAGGTCAACTTGCACCTCTCGGTGGGTGAGGCGGACGCCGACGGCTACCACGACCTCGTGACCGTGTTCCACGCGCTGAGCCTGCACGACGAGGTGACGCTGCGCCCCTCCGAGCAGCCCGGGGTCGAGGTGGCGGGGGAGGACGCCGCGGCCGTGCCGACGGACGCCTCCAACCTCGCGTGGCGCGCGGTACAGGCGCTGGCCGAATCGGTCGGCCGCGAACCGCTGATCAGGGTGGGGTTGCGCAAGGGGATCCCGGTCGCGGGTGGGATGGCCGGTGGCAGCGCGGACGCCGCAGCCGCCCTGGTCGGCCTCGCGGCACTGTGGAGGCTGGACGTCAGCCGCGACGAGCTGAGCGTGCTGGGCGCCACCCTGGGCAGCGACGTCGCGTTCGCGTTGCACGGCGCGACGGCGCTGGGCACCGGACGCGGCGAGCGGCTGGTGCCGGTGCTCGCCCGACACCACCACCACTGGGTGGTCGCGCTGCACCATGTCGGCCTGTCCACCGCC
>JAVKSM010000015.1:0-36145 GCA_039583705.1 Pseudonocardiaceae bacterium | reverse complement strand
CACGGCGTCTACGAGAAAGGGATCAAGGTGACCGACCAGGAGATGAAGCTGATCCCCCTCACCAAGCACAAGTTTCATGGTGACTGGAACTACACCATCAAGAAATCGATGGACGAAACCGACCAGAAAAGTGAGTAATTTAAATACGGTCCTCTGGTGGCCCGGTCCGGACCTTACGAGAACGAGTTCCGGATGGGTTTCACCATGCGCAGAAAGGACGCCGACGTGGCAATTCCCACGGTCCGCGACACGCTGGCCGGATGGAACGCCACCATTCATTGCGATGAGGACGTCGGAAAGCTCTCACTCATCGGAATGGGGTTGCTCAACCGCCCGGAGCACACCGCCAGGATGCTTTCGACGCTGAGCGCGGCGGCTATCCCCACGAGCTGGCTCTCGACCTCTCAGATACGCACGTCGGTCGTCATCCCGGCAGATCGCGTGCTGGGCGCGGTGCGGCTGCTGCACGACGAGTTCGGACTGGACGTGACCGACTCGGCCCGGTGTGGGCAACGCCCGCACGAATTCAGCCGGACCGGCACGAGGAGCGGACCGGCATGAGGAGCGGACCGGCCTGCCGGCGGACCGGCCCTGACATGGAGGAAAGGACAGCGGATGCCGATCAACTATACGTTTGCCCGCCAGGTTCGGCTCCGGCGCCTCTACCGGCACGGCGGCCGGCGGATGCTGGTGGTGCCACTGGACCACTCGGTCACCACGGGCCCGATAACCTCGGGCGGCACACTGAACCGCCTGGTCGGCGCCCTGGCGGCCAACGGCGTGGACGCCGTGGTGCTGCACAAGGGCAGCCTGCGGCACGTCGACCCGGCGTGGTTCACCGAGACCTCGCTGATCGTGCACCTCTCGGCGAGCACCGTGCACGCGGTGGATCCGGATGCCAAGTACCTCGTCGCCAGCGTCGAGGAGTCGCTGCGGATCGGTGCCGACGCGGTGAGCGTGCACGTCAATCTCGGTGCGCTGGACGAGGGTCGCCAGATCGCGGACATGGCCGCGGTGTCCGAGGCCTGTGAGCGGTGGAACGTGCCGCTGCTCGCCATGGTGTACCCGCGTGGCCCACAGATCGGCGACCCGCACGACCCCGACCTGGTCGCGCACGCTGTCACCCTGGCCGCCGACCTCGGCGCCGACATCGTCAAGACCGTGGCCCCGGGCTCGGTGGCCGCGATGGCCGACATCGTCCGGGCCTGCCCGGTCCCAGTGATCATCGCGGGTGGCCCCTCGCTGGCCACGGCGGCCGAGCTGCGGTGCTACGTCACCGACGTGCTGCGCGGCGGGACGGGTGGGGTGGCGATGGGCCGCAACATCTTCCAGTCCGCCGACCCCGGCACGACCGCCCGCATGGTCGCGGACCTGGTGCATCGGGAACCGACCCCGGTGTACGTCCCGGAACAGCTCTCGGTGGCAGCCGGCTGACCCGCACCCGGCTGACACACCACACCGATCCACCACGACCGCACGATCCGCCACCATTGGTAGGGAAGAAACCCGTGAAGCTCTGCTGGCTGGACATCCGAGAGGCCAACGGCCTGAAAACCGCGATCGTCGAGGAGGCCGTGCACCAGCGGGTGGACGGCATCGTCTCCGCCGATCTCGCCGACCTCGAGAAGCTGCCGCCGACCACGACGAAGGTGTTGTTCCCCGAGGGGGCCACACTGCCCGAGGACCTCTCGGTGGCCGACGTCGTGCTCCTTGACGAACTGGTCTCCACCCGCCGCGCCGAGCTGGCCGCGGCGCACCCGGACGTCGAGTTCGGACGGTTCGTGGAGATCACCGACGTGGCCAGCCTGGAGCTGGCCTGTGAGGCGGCCAGGACCGAGCGCTGGGCCGCGCTGCTGTTCCGCGACCCCACCAAGATCCCGTTGGAGATCGTGCTCGCCGCCGCGGACAAGGCACAGGGCAGCATCATCACCGCGGTCGCCGACATCGAGGAAGCCGAGATCGTGTTCGGTGTCCTGGAGCATGGTTCGGACGGCGTGATGCTCGCGCCCCGCGCGGTCGGCGACGCCACCAGCCTCAAGGCGGCTGCCAGCGAGCGTCCTGCCGACCTGCGGCTGGTCGAGCTGGAGGTCACCGGTATCCGCCGGGTCGGGATGGGCGAACGGGCCTGTGTGGACACCTGCACCCACTTCCGTCCCGACGAGGGGATCCTGGTCGGCTCGCACTCCACCGGGATGGTGCTGGGCTGCAGCGAGACCCACCCGCTGCCCTACATGCCCACCCGCCCGTTCCGGGTCAACGCCGGGGCGCTGCACTCCTACACGCTCGCGGGCGGCGGCCGCACCAGTTACCTGAGCGAGCTGCGGTCCGGCAGCAAGGTGCTCGCCGTCGACTCGGCAGGACGCACCCGGATGGCGGCCGTGGGCCGGGTCAAGATCGAGACCCGCCCGCTGCTCGCGATCGACGCCGTCGCCCCGTCCGGCCTGGCGGTGAACCTCATCGTGCAGGACGACTGGCACGTGCGGGTGCTCGGCCCCGGCGGCGCGGTGCTGAACGTGACAGAGCTGACCGCAGGCGTCGCGATGCTCGGCTACCTGCCCACCGAGCAACGCCACGTCGGCTATCCGATCGACGAGTTCTGCATCGAGCAATGAGCCCCCCGAGCCGATGACCGTCCTGGTGAGAAACGAGGAGCACGTGATGACCCGGACCCTGCGGCCACTCCCCCAGCTCGGCCAGTGGGACGGTCCCGAGCGGCTGCGCGAGCTGCAGCTGCGCCAATTGCCGACGTCGCTGTCCTGGGCAGCCCGCTCGCCGTTCTACCGCAGCCGGTTCGCCTCGGCGACGCCGCCGAGCACGCTGGACGATCTCGACGGGGTGCCGCTGACCAGCAAGCAGGACCTGCGGGACAACTACCCTTTCGGCCTGCTCGCGGTCGACAGGGAGCGGCTGGCCACCTACCACGAGTCCAGCGGGACGGCGGGCACGCCGACGGCGTCCTACTACACCGCACAGGATTGGGTGGACCTCGTCGAGCGGTTCGCCAGGAAGACGATCGGGATCCTGCCGACCGACATGTTCCTGGTCCGCACCCCGTACGCGCTGCTGCTCACCGGCCACCTCGCGCATGCCGCGGGCCGGCGCTGCGGGGCGACCGTGGTGCCTGGTGACAACCGGTCACTGGCGACGCCGTACTCGCGGGTGGTGCGGGTGCTGCGCGACCTCAGGGTGACGATCACCTGGTCGGTGCCGACCGAATGCCTGCTCTGGGCGGCGGCAGCGTGGGCAGCAGGGCTCGACCCCCAGGCCGACTTCCCCGCGCTGCGCGGGCTGTTCGTCGGGGGCGAGCCGCTGAGCATCCCCCGGCGCCGCCGGATCAGCCAGCTCTGGGGGGTGCCGGTGGTCGAGGAGTACGGCTCCACGGAGACCGGCAGCCTGGCCGGCGAGTGCCCGGCGGGGCGGCTGCACCTGTGGGCGGACCGGGTGGTGTTCGAGGTGTACGTCCCGGAGACCGGCAGGCTGAGCACCGAGGGACGCGGTGAGCTGGTGGCCACCACCCTGTACCGGGAGGCCATGCCGCTGGTCCGCTACAACCTGCAGGACACCGTCGAGCTCGACTACTCCGACTGCGACTGCGGATGGCAGCTACCCACCGTACGGGTGCTCGGCCGGGCCGCGCTCGGCTACCCCGTGGGCGGGATCCCGGTCACCGAGCACCGGCTGGAAGAGATCGTCTTCGGGCTCCCGGACCGGTACGGCGTGCTGTTCTGGCGCGCCAGGGCGCAGGAGCACGTGCTGACCGTGCAGATCGAGGTCGCCGAGCAGCACCGGGACGCCGCGGTCGCCGCGCTCACCGCGCGGATCGGCGAGCAGCTCGGGGTGCGCAGCGATGTCGTCGGGTTGGCGCCGGGGAGCCTGGTCCCCACCGACGTGCTCACCAGGACCCACGACGTGGTCAAGCCCAGGGGCCTGTTCGGCGCCGACGAGGACTGGAGCAAAGCGCTTCTCTATTACTGAGTCCCTCTCCTGTGAGGCGTCGGTTGCGAGGTGGGCATGGAGCAGATTCGCGTTGCCGTGGTAGGGGCCGGGATCGCCGGTCTCACCGTGGCGGCGGCGCTGGTCCACAGCGGCCTGCGCTGCGAGGTGTTCGAGCAGGCCCGGCTGCTCGGCGAGGTCGGGGCCGGGGTGCAGGTCGCGCCGAACGCGGCGCGACTGCTGCACCGGCTCGGGCTGGGTGAGTGGCTGCGCGAGACCGCGGTCCGGCCGAGGGCGATCGAGATGCGCCGGTGGGACGACAACTCGGTGCTGCGTCGCACTCCACTCGGCCAGGCATGCGAGCAGCTCTTCGGCGCCCCGTATTACACGGTCCTACGCGCGGACCTGCACCGCGGCCTGGTGGAGCGGGTCCCGGCGGGGACCGTGCACCTCGGACTGCGCTGCACCGCTGTCGTGGAGCGGTGCGACGGTGTGCGGTTGCAGTTCGCCGACGGGTCCAGCGTCACCGCCGACGTGGTCATCGGCGCGGACGGCATCCACTCCCGGGTCCGTGACCTGCTGGTCCGCGACGAGCCGCGGTACTCGGGGCAGTGCATCTACCGGGCTCTGCTGCCCGCCGGCCGGCTGCCGTTCCTGCTCCGGGAACCGAAGGTGGTGCTGTGGCTGGGCCCGGGCAGGCACTGCGTCTGCTACCCGGTCGACGGCGGCCGCCGGATCAGCCTGGCTGCCACGATCCCCGATCCGCACTGGGCGGCGGAGTCCTGGTCGGCACAGGGCGACCCGGCCGATCTCGCGGCGGCCTACCTCGACTGGCATCCCGAGGTCCGCGCGGTGACCTCGGCCGCGGACGCCCTCGGCCGCTGGGCACTGCACGACAGGGAGCCGCTGCCCCGATGGAGCACGGACCGGGCCACGGTGGTCGGTGATGCCGCGCATCCGATGCTCCCGTTCCTCGCCCAGGGCGCGAACCAGGCGATCGAGGACGCGCTCGCGCTCGCCGCGTGCCTGCGCGAGGTGTCCCTCGACGCGATCCCGGCGGCATTGGCCCGGTACCAGAACGCCCGCAAGCCGCGGACCGCGCAGGTGCACCGGACGGCCCGCGCGAACACCACGGCTCTGCATCTTCCTGACGGCCCCGAGCAGCGCACCCGCGACGCCGTGCTGGCAGCGCACGCAACGCTCGGCGACCAGGAGTGGATCTACGGCTACGACGCTGAGGCGGCGGTGGCGGCATGAATGCAGGCACGCCGCAGGGGAGGAGGACGTGATGGAGGGGATCGAAGGGAAGGTCGCGCTGGTGACCGGCGCGGCGCGCGGGATCGGAGCGGCGGTTGCGCACGGGCTGGCCCGGCACGGCGCCAGCGTCGCGGCCGTGGATCTCGACCCTGCCGGATTGGCCACCACCACCACCGGCTTGCCGCCTCCGGCGCGCCACGGCTGCTACCCGGCCGACGTGCGGGACCTGGCGTCCCTGGAGGCGGCCGCGGACCGTGCCGAGGGGGAGCTCGGCGACATCTCGATCCTGGTCAACGTGGCGGGTGTGCTGCGCACCGGCCGCGCGCTGGACATCGCCGACAAGGACTGGGTTGAGGTGTTCGCGGTCAACACCTTCGGGGTGTTCCACAGTTGCCGAGCGGTGGGACGCCGGATGGCCAGCCGCGGCAAAGGCTGCATTGTCACCGTCGCCTCCAACGCCGCCGGGGTGCCGCGCGCCGAGATGTCCGCCTACGCGGCGTCCAAGGCGGCCGCCGCGCACTTCACCCACTGCCTCGCGCTGGAGCTGGCGCCGATCGGGATCCGGTGCAACGTCGTGGCGCCCGGCTCCACCGACACCGACATGTTGCGGTCGATGTGGTCCGACGGGCAGGGGCCGCAGTCCACCATCGACGGCTCCCCGGAGCACTACAAGATCGGGATCCCGCTGCAGAAGCTCGCGCGGCCCGAGGAGGTGGCCGACGCTGTGCTCTTCCTCGCCTCCGACCGGGCCAGCCACATCACGATGCAGGACCTCTACGTCGACGGGGGCGCCGCGTTGCGGGCCTGAGCCCCTTGGGTCTTGACCCCCCGCCGCCGCCGTCCGACCAGGGAAGGAAACCGGACATGACACTGCCCGTGATCGAGCCCTACCGGATGCCGGCCGAGTCCCAACTCGCGGCAGACCACGTGACCTGGCGGCCGGGCACCTCGCGTGCGGCGCTGCTCATCCACGACATGCAGCAGTACTTCGTCGACGCGTTCCCGGCCGGGCAGGCCCCGGTGACCGACCTTGTGCAGAACATCAGGCTGCTGCGGGAGCGCGCGGACGCGCTCGGCATGCCGGTGATCTACACCGCCCAGCCCGGCGGGATGAGCCGCGCCCAGCGCGGGCTGCTGCACGACTTCTGGGGCCCCGGCATGAGCGGCGACGACGACGCCAGGCGGATCATCCCCCCGCTCGCCCCTGGACCGCGGGACGTGGTGCTCACGAAGTGGCGCTACAGCGCGTTCCACGGCACCACGCTGGCCAACGCCCTGCACCGGAACCGCTGCGACCAGCTGATCATCTGCGGGGTCTACGCCAACGTTGGCTGCCTGATGACCGCGTGCGACGCGTTCACCAGGGACATCGAACCGTTCCTGGTGTCCGACGCAGTGGCCGACTTCTCACTGGCCCAGCACCTGATGTGTCTGGACTACGCGTCACAGCGGTGCGCCGTCACGGTGGGCACCCTGACCGTGCTCGCCGCACTGGCCCGGTCCGCCAGCGGGCAGGCCACCAGCGGGCAGGCCGGCGCGCCACGGGCATGGTCCGTGCCGGGGTGAGGACGGCATGACCGCTCAGGTGTTCGATGTCCATGCCCGGCTCGACGCCGGCCAGGCGGCGGTGGGCAGGCTGCTCACCACGATGGACCGTTCCGGGATCGGGCGAGCCGCGGTGTGCTCCGGTGGTGTGATCGACCTCGACCGGCTGGCCACTCACATCATGTGCGGCGGCCACGTCGAGGCGGACGCGGACAACGAGGCCGTGCTCACCGGCTGCTCGGCGGCGGGCGGCAGGCTGGTGCCGTTCTTCTTCGGCAACCCGCACCGGGGCCCGCAGGTCTACCGCGAGCAGGCGGCCCGGTTCCGCGGCCTGGAGATCTCCCCCGCCGTGCACGGCGTGGCACTCACCGACGAACGCACCCACGAGCTGGTCCGGATCGCCGAGGATGCGGGGCATCCGGTGTATGTGGTCTGCCTGGGCAGGCCCGGATGCGGGCCCGGCGATCTCGCGGCCCTCGCCGAGGCGTTCCCTCGCGTGTCGTTCGTGCTCGGGCACTGCGGTTTCGTCGGCATCGACCTCTATTCGCTGTCCGTCGTCGCGCCGCACCGCAACATCCTCGCCGAGACGTCCGGCTGCTACACGGGCGTCGTCAGGATCGCGGTGCAGCGGCTCGGCTCGGACCGGGTGCTGTTCGGCACCGAGTACCCGCTGCAGCACCCCGACGTCGAGCTGACCAAGCTCCGCAGCCTCGACCTCGACGAGGCCACCTGGCACCAGATCACCTGGCGCAACGCCTGCCACCTGCTGGGCGAGCCGGACGCTCCCGCGCCGACACCCCTGACGGAGGCGGCCGCCCGTGTCTGAGTCCGTCCGTCCTGGGTGCTCCGCCCACCCGCCGGTGCTGGTCGTCGGCGCGGGGCCGGTCGGAGCCGTGCTCGCGCTGGAACTGGCGTGCCACGGGGTCGCCAGCGTGCTCGTCGACCGGTCTCTGACGACCTCGCCGCACCCGAAGATGGACTATCTCAACGGCCGCAGTATGGAGCTGCTGCACAGGCTGCACCTGGATGCGGAGATCAGGGCCCGGGGTGTGGCGCCCGAGCACCCGTTCACCTTCATCTGGAGCCGGGACTTCGCCGAGCCGCCGATCGCGGTCTGGCACTACGCCTCGGTGCGGGAACTCTCCGAGCGCATCGCGTCGGTGGACGACGGCACGGTGCCCGCCCAGGCGCACCAGCGGCTGCAGGGCTCGCTGCTGGAGAAGGTGCTGCGAGAACGGGTCGCGGCAGAGCCGCTGGTGAGCTTCCGCCCCGGCTGGGCGCTGCGCGAGCTGGAGCAGGCGCCGGACGGGGTGCGCGCCGTGCTGGTACAGACCGGGACAGGGGTCCAGGACGAGCTGCGTGCCGACTACCTGGTGGGCTGCGACGGGGCGGGCAGTCTGGTGCGCCGTCAGATCGGCGTCGGGGTGAGTCGGCTCGGGCCGCCCACTCAGCACCGCGACGTGTACTTCCGCAGCACCGATCCGGTGCTGCGCAGGCACGGCAGGGCATTCCTCACGGTGGCTGCGGGCGGGCTGACCCTGGTGTCCCGGGACGAGCAGGACACCTGGACGGGCACCGTACCTCTGGCCGACGAGCAGTCCCGCGCCGAGGACCCGGTGGGGCTGATGCGGCGCAACCTCGGCGCGGACTTCCGGGTTGACGAGGTGCTCAGCGTCGTGGAGTGGGAGGGCAGTCTCGGCGTGTCCGATGCCTACCGATCCGGGCGGGTGTTCCTCGCCGGGGACGCGGCGCACCAGCTCTACCCGACCGGCGGGCACGGCGCGAACACCGGCATCGGGGACGCTGTGGACCTGGGATGGAAGCTGGCGGGCGCGGTGGCGGGCTGGGGGGGTCCCGCACTGCTGGAGAGCTACCAGGCCGAGCGGCGCCCGGTGGCGTTGTTCAACCGTGAGATGTGCGCAAACCTGCTGGAGGTGTGGCTGCGCTTCCCGCGCCTGGTGGGCGGGGGCGCGTCCCGGCAGCAGCTCGCCGGATTCCTGGCGCACGAGACGTACCAGATGGACAACCTGGGCATCCACGTCGGATACCGCTACGCCGGGTCTCCGGTGATCTGCCACGAGGACGGCGAGGCCCCGCCGTGGGAGTGGGGGCGGATCGTCCCGACCACCTGGCCGGGTGGGCGTGTGCCCTCGGTCCGGCTTGCCGACGCCGGCGCGGTGTTCGACCGGCTCGGCACCGGCTTCACCCTCGTCGACATGTCGGGCACTCAGGCGGGCAAGGGTGTGCTCGACGCGGCCCGGCGCCGTGGTGTGCCGATCATGCATCTTCCCCTCGACGACCCCGCGGTGCGGTCGGTCTGGCAGCACGACCTGGTGCTGGTGCGGCCTGACCAGCACGTCGCCTGGCGCGGTGTGGTCGCGCCCGCGAGCTGGGACCCGGCGCTGGAGCGGATCACCGGCCAATGAGTGCTCGTGCGGTCCCCGCACTGCCCCGATCCGACGACCCAACCCACGAGAAAACGACCACGAGCAGGAGACTGGGAATGTCTGACACGAAGGTCATCAAGCTCATCGCGAAGCCGGTGCGGCGCGAGGTATTCAAAAACGGCAGCGCGGAGGTGAACCTCGGCGACCGCAGCATGTTCACCCACGCCCTGTTCGCCGACGGCGAGGAGATCGGATTTGACGGCGGGGCCTGCACGGTGGTGCGCATCGAGGACACCGGCACCTACTACATCCTCTGCAACGTCAGCATGATGCTGCCGGACGGCACGATCTCGTTTCAGACGTTCGTCGAGGAGGTGTTCCCTCCGCCGCCGTTCTACGCCGCGATCACCGGGGGAACCGGGGCCTACGCGGGTGCGAGCGGCGAGATGCACATCGACCCGGCGAGCCCGGACATCCACCACTACACGCTGTACCTGAACACCCTCTGACCGACCTCCCACCCGGATATCAGCTCCGTCGGGCCGGGTGCGTTCAGGGGTGTCGCTGCTCGGTCGTTTCATGGTCGGCTGTGTGGTCGGGCGCTCGGCCCGTGGCGTAGTCGGCCAGGCCACGCTCGAGGAGGTCGAAGACCCGGGTGGCATCAGCTTGCAGTGCCAGGAAGATGCCCGCGGGGGCCTGGCCGGCGTCGCGTCGGCGGTCGTGCTCGTGGGTGAGGGCGCGGTAGGCGCCGAGCAGGCTGAAGGCGGCGGTGAAGGCGACCGGGTCGTGTGCCGGGGTCCCGGTCGCAGTGGCGATCTCGGCGGCCAGCAGGCGCACCAGGGCGGCTCGTCTGGCGTGGACCGCGCGTTGCAGCGTGGGGCTGGAGTGGACGAGGGCCACCAGTTGAACCCGCCCGGGTCCGCCGGGTCGTGGGCACTGGTCGCAGATCAGGCGTAGCGTCTGCCGCCGAAACGCGGTCACCAGGGAGACACCGGCCGGCCGCTCGCGCACGATCCGGAGCAGTTCGCCCTCGTTCTCGGTGACGCGGTCGAGGAGCAGATCCTCTTTGGTGGGGAAGTAGTTGAAGACGGTCTTGCGCGCCACCTCGGCGGCTTGGGCCACCTCGTCCACGGTGACCGCGTCGAAGCCGCGCTCGCAGAACAGCCGGGCCGCGGTGTCGGCGATGAGCTGGCGGGTCCGCTGCTTCTTGTGCTCCCGAAGACCGGCCACGGGTACGATCATACCATCTTGTTACATCGAGGATGTGTTTATACTGCGTGTATGAATGATGCGGTGCCCGCTGTCGAGGTTGCCGGGCTGGTCAAGCGCTACGGCACGGTGGAGGCGGTGGGCGGCATCGACCTGACCGTCACACCAGGTGAGGTCTTCGGGTTCCTGGGCCCGAACGGGGCGGGGAAGTCGACCACGATCAACATACTGTGCACCCTGGTTCGGCCCACCAGCGGGTCCGCGCGGGTGGCCGGGTATGACGTGGTCGGCGAGCGTGACGCGGTGCGCCGCAACATCGGGCTGGTGTTCCAGGACACGACCCTCGACGGGTACCTCAGCGCCGAACGCAACCTGCGGTTGCACGCCGAGTTGTATGGCGTGCCCCGGAACGTGCTGGCTCCGCGGTTGCGACAGGTGCTGGACATGGTGGGGTTGTGGGAGCGGCGGTCGAGCAAGGTCGCCACGTTCTCCGGCGGGATGAAACGCCGCCTGGAGATCGCCCGCGGGCTGCTGCACTCGCCGCGGGTGTTGTTCCTGGACGAGCCGACGGTGGGGTTGGATCCGCAGACCCGCCGCTCGATCTGGGCCTACATCAGCGAGCTGAGGCAGGCCGAGGACATCACGATCTTTCTCACCACGCACTACATGGATGAGGCCGAGCACTGCGACCGGATCGCCATCATCGACCACGGCCGGATCATCGCCGTGGGCACCCCCTCGGCGCTGAAGGCCAGCATCGGCACCGACCGGGTCAGCATCCGCACCGCTGACAACGAACGGGCGCTGGCCGAGGTCGCCGAGCGGTTCGACGTCCCGGCGCACCTGGTCGACGGAGCGGTGACCGTGTCGGTCGCGGGTGGTGAGCAGTTCGTGCCCCGACTGTTCGCCGAACTCGACCAGCCCATCCTGTCGGTGAACGTGGCCCGCCCCTCACTGGACGACGTGTTCGTGCGCTACACCGGCACCACCATCCGCGAAGCGGAGGCCTCCACCGCCGACCGGCTACGCGCCAATCCCATGCTGCGCGCCCGCAGGAGGTAAACCGTGGCCGAAACCATACCCACCGCACCCGCGCCCGCCACAGCACCCACCGCCACAGCACCCACCGCCGTACCCGCCGCCACAGCGCCCACCGGCGTTGTCGGGGTTCGGGTTCCGGTCCACAGTGCCGCCGGGGAGCTGCGCGCGATCAAGGTTGTCTGGTTGCGGGAGTTGATCCGGTTCACCGACGACCGGCTGCGCATGGTCACCTCCCTGATCCAGCCGTTCGCGTTCCTGTTCGTGCTGGGCACCGGGCTGTCCAGCCTGACCAACCGGACCACCGGAGGGGTGAGCCTGCGCACCTTCATGTACCCGGGCATCCTGGCCATGTCGGTGCTGTTCACCGCGATGTTCTCGGCCGCCTCCATCGTCTGGGACCGCGAGTTCGGATTCCTGCGCGAGATGCTCGTCGCCCCGGTACACCGCGGCTCGATCATCATCGGCAAATGCCTCGGCGGCACCACCGTCGCCGCCCTGCAGGGCGTCCTGGTGGTCGCCGTGGCGGGGCTGGTCGGGGTGCCCTACACACCCACCATGATCGTTTCGGTGCTCGGGTTGCAAATGCTGCTGTCGTTCATGCTGACCGCGTTCGGGGTCATGGTCGCGGTGCGGATCACCCAGATCCAGAGCTTCATGGCGATCACCCAGATGCTGATCATGCCGATGTTCTTCATCTCCGGGGCCATCTTCCCGCTGTCCGGCCTCCCTCCCTGGCTGGCGGTGCTCAACCGCCTCGACCCCTTGACCTATGCGGTGGACCCCATCCGCCACGTGGTGTTCACCCACCTCACCCTGTCCGCCACCGCGCGTGCCACGCTCGACCCCGGCGTGACCTGGGGCGGCTGGCACCTCCCGGTAGCCGCCTCGGTCGGGTTGGTCGCGGTCCTCGGTGTCGCGATGCTCAGCATCGCAGTCGTCGAGTTCAACCGCACCAACTGACCAACCATCCGGCCGCTACCAGGGCAGACACCAGGCCGAGGCCACCGCCACCATCCGAATTCGTGACCGCGTCCACTCAACGCCAGGCACACGAAGGAGCGTCGCCGATGCGAGTGTTGCTGGTACCGGGCCCGGGGATCGGGCACTCGTTCCCGATGGTGCCGCTGGCCTGGGCGCTGCGGGCCGCCGGGCACGAGGTGCTGTTCGCCACAACCGGACCGGCGCTGGCCGTACGCGACGCCGGCCTGGCGGTCGCCGACGTGAAACCCGGGTGGGACTACCGGGCCGCGATCGCCGCACGCGCGCGCGGCGGCGGTCCACGCCCACCCGAGCCACTGCGGGACCTGCGGGACGCGGCCGGACACCTGGGTCGGTCCGCGGAGCTGCTCGCCGACGGTGTACTGGAGGTCGCCACCCGGTGGCGTCCCGATCTCGTGGTGGGCCGCAGCGTCGGCCTGCTGGCAGCGGCGAAACTGCGCGTGCCGCTGGTCGACCACGGCGTCGGAATCGTCCGCAGAACCGGGCTGGACGAGCTGCTGCGTGACCGCATGGCCGCCACGTTCGACCGTTACGGCGTCACCGACCTGCCCCGGCAGCGGGTGATGCTCGACGTGGCACCACCCAGCATGCTCACCGAGCCCCCTGCCGGCTGGCCCATGCGCTACATCCCCTACAACGGCGGCACTGTCGTGCCCGACTCACTCCTGCCAGGCGGGACACCGAGCACCCGACCCCAGATCGCGGTCACTCTCGGCACCGCCGCACCCCTCACCGACGGGCTCGACCCGGTGGCACGCCTGCTCACCGTGGCCACCAGCGTGCCGGCGGAGTTCCTGCTCGCCCTCGGCGACGTCGACACCAGCACCCTGCCCCCACCACCGGACAACGTGCGCTCGCTGGGCTGGATGCCCCTGAACACCCTGCTGGCCCGCTGCACGGCCCTGATCCACCACGGCGGCGAAGGCACCATGATGACCGCACTGGCCGCCGGAGTCCCGCAACTGGTCGTCCCCACCGGCCTCCGCAGCCCGGTCGGCCAGGCCGTGCACACCCGCGGAGTCGGCCTGACCGCCCAGCCCGACGACCTCACCGCCGCGCTGCTCACCGAACTGATCGACAACCCACACCTGCGCGAGGCCGCGGCCGAGGTCCAAGCCGAGATCACCGCCCTGCCCACACCGGCTGACGTCGTACCCCGCCTCGCGACGCTCCCGACCAGCGCCTGACCCCAGCCCTGCGCTGGACCGCAGGAGCATTGCCCGGTGTCGCGGACGGCGAGCAACTCGCGGATCTCTGGCAGCCGCCGCCCGATCCGCTCGTAGGGTCACGCGCCTGGTCCGGCGGGTGGAGGGCTCCGACAACCAGGTGCACGGTGAACCCCTCGGCGCCGGTCGAGAACGTGACCCGGCTGCACACCTGATAGGTGATCCACAAGCCGAGACATTCTGGAGGCCGGTGCGCGCGCCGGGGAGAAAACCGGCGCAGCCGATCGTCCAGCAGTCGAACCCCCTTGGGGTGCCAGGCGGCGCCACGGTGAGCACGTAACGAATCCGACCGTCAAAACGATCACCAAGTGTTCACCTTATGAAGGGAAACGGCCATGAGCCTGCAAACTCGCGACGAGGACCAGCAACTGCTGGCCGAGGTGCTCGACCTGCTGGACCGGGACCTCGAGCTGTCCGAGGATGCGAAGTACGTCATATATGCCGCGATGGAAGGCGACGCGGAACTCGCGACAGCGTTGGACGGGACCACCACCCCGGGGACCACCCCACCGACCCGGCCTCGGGCCGTCGAGGTCGCGCCGGCTGCCGAGCCAGTGGGTGCGTTCCTGAAGTCGATCTCCGTGCGCGGTTTCCGGGGAATCGGGCGGGAGGCGAAACTGGAGCTGCATCCCGCTGCCGGGCTGACGGTGGTGGCTGGGCGCAACGGCTCCGGTAAGTCCAGCTTCAGCGAGGGACTGGAGCTTGCGGTCACCGGCACCACCTACCGCTGGGATGCGAAGAAGGCGAAGACGTGGTCCGAACACTGGCGCAACCTGCACGATGGCACCCCTTGCGAGGTCGCGGTTGAACTGGCCGAGGAGGACGCGGGCACCACGAAGATTGGCGTCCGCTGGGACGAGGGTGCCGAGCTCGACGCCCCAAAGACCTGGGTACAGCGGCCGGGCAAGGGCCGGGAGAACGGGACAGCCAGCCTCGGTTGGGCGCAGGCCATCGCCATCTACCGGCCGATCCTGTCCTACGACGAGCTGGGTGGCCTGCTGGAAGCGACACCGAGCACCCTGTTTGATCGGCTCGACGCCATCCTCGGCCTCGACCGTTTCATACAGGCCCAGAAACGCCTCAACACCGCTCTGAAGGAACTCCAAGAGCCGGAGAAACAGGCCAAAGCAGTCGCAAAGACACTGAAGGACGACCTGGTCGGAGTTGAGGACGAGCGCGCGGCCAGTGCCCTGGCCCTGCTACGGAAGCACAGTCCGGACCTCGACGCGGCGCAGGCCCTGGCCACCGGCACCACCGCGCAGCCACCTGCCGAACTGGCCGCGTTGAAGGCCCTCACCCAACTGCCCTTTCCGAACGCCGAGGACGTGACCACGGTGCTGTCGAATCTGCAGGAGGCGCACCAGGCGTTCGTGGCGGCCGGCACAGTGTCCGTCGAACAGGCCGAGCGCCGCGCCGAACTGCTGCAGCAGGCGTTGACGTTCCACCGACACCAGGGTGACGGCAAGTGCCCGGTGTGCGGGACGGGCGACCTCAATGCGGCCTGGCGGGCGCGCGCCGAACACGAACTGGCCACTGAACGCGACGAAATCACCCGACGGATGCAGGCACGGCAGGCGCTGGAAACGGCGCGCCGCGCGGCCGTGGACCTTATCCGGTCGGTTCCGCAGCCCACTGCCCCCGGCCGCCCGGCCCTCACGACCGTGCCCGCGGTGCGCGCGGTCTGGCAACGGTGGAGCGAGCTACCCACCGACCACGAAGGACTGACGGCACAATTGGCTGCCGTGCACGGCCAGCTGGCCGTTTCGATCGGCGCGATGCGCGACGAAGCCGCCAGGTTACTGGCTGAGCGTGAGGACGCCTGGGCGCCGCTGGCCGTGCGGCTCGCCGAGTGGGTGCGCCTGGCAAAGGCGGCGGCAGACAAGAACCCGATCGTGAATCTGGGCCAGTCCGCCGCCGGTTTCATGGTCGACGTGGCCAAGGAGCTGCGTCAGGCACGACTGGAGAGCGTCGAGAAGAAGGCACGGGAGATTTGGGCGGCGCTACGGCAGGACAGCAACGTCGATCTCGGTGGGATCGAACTGAAAGGCCAGGGCAACCGGCGGCATGTCGAGTTGCACGCCACCGTGGACGGGACTGAGGCGCAGGCGCTGGGGGTGATGAGCCAGGGAGAGCTGCACGCACTAGCACTGGCGCTGTTCCTGCCCCGGGCCACCATGCCCGGCAGCCCGTTCCGGTTCATCGTGTTGGACGACCCGATCCAAGCAATGGACCCCGCCAAGGTCGACGGCTTCGTGCGGGTCCTGACCGAGCTCGCGAAGTACCGGCAAGTGATCGTGCTGTCCCATGACGACAGGTTGCCGCAGGTCATCCGGCAACTGGGGCTGAACGCTCGGATTGTGGAAGTCTGCCGCGACGCCAACTCGGTGGTGAGCATCACCGACTGCCGGGACCCCGCGCAGCGCTACCTGGACGACGCCTTCGCACTGGTCAAGGACGACCACATGCCGGCCGACGTGCGAGCACGGGTGCTGCCATGCCTGTGCCGGATGGCGGCCGAGGTAGCTGCCCGCGACCTGTACTTCGCCAGCCGCCTCGGCGCCGGAGATACCCGGGTGAGCGTCGAAACGGCCTGGCAGAACGCGACCACGACGGCCAGTCGGCTGGGGCTGGCCGTGCATGGCGACCCGCAGGCCGATCTCGGGCACTGGTTGAAAAAGGCGCCGTACCGCAAGCCGGCTTACGACACGATCAAGAGGGGCGTCCACCAGGGACTCATCACCGATCCGCAAGACGCCGTGCGTCAGGTGGAGAGGTTCGTCCAGGATCTGCGGGCCGGCAAGAAATGACAGGCAACCACGGCAGTCCGTCGGTGGACCTGCTCGGCCACGCACGCGCCGTCCTCGCAGGGCGGCACCCCGTACCTCGATCCCAAGCCGCCAGGGCCGCGGCCGTCCTGGCCCGGCAGGCACTGGAGGACACGGTGCGCGGACTGTCCAGCGGCTGGGGGATCACCGATCCAAGGGTCAACATGCGCTCCAAGTTGGTGAGCCTGCGTGTGCTGGGGGAGGTCACGGTGGCGGAACTCGTTGCGACGGCATGGTGGGGTCTCAGCAGCGCCTGCCACCATCATGCCTACGACCTGACACCGACGTCCGCCGAGATCCAACACCTGATCGACCAAGTGGCACGGCTGATCGAACTCACCACCGACAACCCCAAGGGAGACAATGGATCATGAGCACGGTGGGAACCAGCATCGTGGCGCGGGGGTCCGGTCGGTGGCCTCGGTTGCGGCCGGCATCTGGGTCTGGCCGGTGACCGCCCTGTACTTCGGCCCCGTCGCGGTGTGGGCCTATCGCCGCTTCGGGCGACCCGGCAGCCGCCGCTGGCTGCCGAGCACGGCCGCTGCGACCCGCCGGACAAGCCGGGCTGGGCGACGACCGTGGTCGGGGTCAGCCACTGCGGCGCGGGGTGCACCCTGGGCGACATCGTCGCCGACTTGGCCGTCTTCGACCTGGCCGCCACCCTCGCCGGGCAGGCGCTGTTCGCCGAAGACGTCGGGGACTACCTCGCCGCGATCAGCCTGGGGATCGTGTTCCAGTACCTGGCCATCGCCCCGACGCGCGAGCTGTCCTTCCGCCACGGCGTCGGCATGGTGATCGGGTTCGCCACCGCCTGGCCGGCCAACGTCTGGCTGATCCGCCGGGGCATCAAGGAAGCCATGTGAGACGCCCGGCCCCGAGGTGCGAGTACCGACCCGAGGTGCGAGTACCGGAAGTTGTGAGGGGTAATCCCGCGCCGTGGGAGTTCGAAGGGAGTCCGCGAAGCGCGGGGTCGGCCGGCTGACCGCGCTCGGCGCGCTGGCCGGCGCGCTGGCCGGCGCGCTGGCCGTCGTGCCCGTGGTGGCCGCCTGCGGAGACGGCGACACCGCCGGAGCGGAGCAGCCTGTCAGCGTCGCCGAGATAGCACACGAGCAGTACTTCTACGAGGGTGCCTACCTCGGACGGACCGTCACGGTCAGCGCCCCGGTGGCCGACGTGCGGGGACCGCGCAGCTTCGAGCTGTCCGGCGGGGGCTACGGGGAGAACACGCTGCTGGTGGTGACGGCCCGGCCGGTCCAGGTCACCGCGGGCCGGGTGGTGCGGGTGACCGGGACCGTGGGGCAGTTCCATCCCTCGGCCCCCTCCGAGCGGGCTCCCTACATCCAGTACGACCTCTACACGGAGTACGAGACCCGGTCCTACCTCTACGACGCGACGGTCGAGGGGACGTGACTCACCGCAGGCTGGAGCAGTCCGGCGCGGGAGACGTGGGCGGCGCCGGGGCCCGGCCGACGGGGGCGGTGAAGGTGCTCGGGATCTTCCCGTCCGGCGGCAGCGGGCACTCCGGGACCGGCACGTCCGGGTTGGCCACCCGCAGCTGGAGCCGGAGCGTGCCGGCGTGGGCGAAGGTGAACTCGACGGGGTAGCTGAGACCGGCCAGGATCGGCGTGTTCAGGTCGGTCAGCCGCAGCCCGATCGGTGTCGTGTCGGGCGGGGTGATCGGGCCCAGCGGCCCGGTGTACCCGGCGGCGAGGGCGTGGTTGGCGGGGATCGTGGCCGGGCCGACGACCTCGCCGCCGCCCGCGATCGGGCTGCTCACCGACACCAGCCGGTCCGGGCCGGCACCGTCGTTGACGATCGTCGCCCGCACGCTGGCCGTGTCGCCCGGCTGGTAGACGGTCCCGTCCCCGATCGGGCCCTGCCAGGTGAACAGGGCGTCGGCCACCGTGATGTCACCCACCCGGCCTTCGGAGGCGCCGGTCACCGGCACGCCCGCCACGCTCAGCTCCCGAGCCCCGCCGCAGCCGGCCAGCAGCACCGCCAGTCCGGCCAGCGCGGCGAGGCCGACCACGGTGCGCCGACGGACCGCCCGCGCCGCCTGGGCCACTCCCACCGCCCGTACCGTCCGGGCCAGCTCAGCCACGTTCGTCGCCCCCTTCTTCCGGTGCCGCGACATCCCGGCCGACCCGGGCACCGCCGTAGGCCAGCGGCACCGGGCGGCCCTCGTGGTCCACCCCGCCCGGCGGCTGGCGCAGCTCGACGAACACCCCGTCCGGGAGCTCCGCCAGCAGGCCGGTGCGGACGCCGCGTTCGAGCACGTCCCGGTCGGCGCGCTGCAGGCCGCGGCAGATCCGGTAGGTGACGACGTAGGCGATCGCCGGCAGCAGGAACACACCCACCCGGCCGGCCCACACCAGCCACTCGATCGGGACGTTCAACGCGATCGCGACGACGTCGTCGCCGCCCGCCCCCAGCAGCACCAGGTAGAACGCGATCGCCATCGCGCCCAGCGCGGTGCGGATCGGATTGTCCCGCGGCCGCTGGAGCAGGTTGTGCATGCGACGGTCCCCGCTCACCCACTGCTCGATGAACGGGTAGACGGCGAGCACCAGGAACATCACCAACGGCAGGAAGATGCCCGGCCAGAACGCCGCCACGACCCGGTAGTGCCCCAGCGGGATATCCCAGGGCG
Organism: Pseudonocardiaceae bacterium; assembly: GCA_039583705.1. GTDB lineage: Bacteria > Actinomycetota > Actinomycetes > Mycobacteriales > Pseudonocardiaceae > JAVKSM01. Next base: position 17,073 of record JAVKSM010000015.1, on the reverse strand, counting down.
GGAACAACCGGAGGGCGCCGATGAGGAACCCGACATACCAGTCCGGCTGCACCCCCGTGGAGCTGGCGGCGGGCGTGTACGGCCCCCAGAGGAAGATCGGGTTGATCTGGAAGATCGCGCCGAGCAGCGCGATCACGCCGAAGACGGACAGCCCGTTCGCCAGGGTCTTGGTGAGGAACCCGGGCACGGTGCGCTCGCCGACGACGTTGGACTCGCGCGCGCCCGGCCCGGGGAACTGGGTGTGCTTGAGGTACCACACCAGTCCGAGGTGCACCGCGATCAGCGCGATGATCAGGCCGGGGAACAGGAACACGTGGGCGAGGAAGAACCGGGAGATCCAGAGGTCACCCTGGAACTCACTTCCGAAGATCATCCAGTGCAGCCACGTGCCGATGACCGGGACCGAGAGGACGAGCCCGGAGACGATCCGCACGCCCATGCCGGACAGCAGGTCGTCGAGCATGGAGTAGCCGACGTAGCCCTCCACGAGCGCGATCACGAACAGCGCCACGCCGGTGACCCAGGTCAGCTCACGCGGCCTCCGGAAGGCGCCGGTGAAGAAGTTGCGGAACATGTGCAGCACGATCGACGCGACGAACACCAGCGCGGCCCAGTGGTGCATCTGGCGGATGAACAGGCCGCCGCGCACCTCGAAGGAGATCATCAGTGCCGAGTCGTAGGCCCGGGACATGTGCAGGCCTCGCGCGGGCACGTACGGGCCGTTGTAGACGACCTCGGTGGTGTCCGGGACGAAGAACAGCGCCAGGACGGTGCCGGAGAGCACCAGCACGACGAACGAGTACAGCGCCAACTCGCCCCAGAAGAACGACGGATGCTTGGGGAAGACGTGCGAGGACTCCTTGCGCGCGGAGCCGGACAGGTGGAACCGCGCATCGAGGCCCTCGACGAGCCGCTTGGCGACGGCCCGCGTGAAGCCGCCGTCGAGGCTGCTGCCCGCCACCGCTCTCACCCGCCCTGGTTCGTCGCGGCGCCGGGCACCCCGGCCGTCGCCGCGCCGGGCACCCCGGCCGTCTCGTCGAGTGCGGCACGCCGCTCCTCGCCACCGATCCACTTCCAGGTGATGGCCACGGCGATCAGCCCCATCGGGATCATCCCGACGATCATGGCCAGGCCACCGGAGCGGTCACCCTCGGCGACCAGCCAGACCCCGGCCAGGTCCAGCAGCGGCATGGCCGCGAACAGGTACACCACCCGGCCGGCATCCGGGAGCCGGCGCCGGATCCCCAGCACCGGCGCCCAGAACAGCATCGCCCCCACCAGCAGCACGAGGTGCGCCACCGTGTCATACAGCGGCGGGAGCGGCGCGCGGTCCGACCACACGGTGATGCCGGCGTGCAGCGCGACGAACCCGGGCAGGGCCACACCGGCGGGAACGGTGAGCCGGTCCAGCCGCGGGACGGCCCGGACGAGCACGAGCAGCAGCGCCGGCGCGGCGACCGCGACGAGCAGTCCCATCGTCGCCATGTGCAGCAGGTGCCCGCTCGCCGAACTGCCGGTCATCACGTGTCCGCTCACCGAACTGCCGGTCATCACGTGTCCGCTCACTTCTTCCGCCTCCGCAGCAGCGTCCTCACGGCACCCACCGCGGTCGCCAGCGTGACCGCGCCGTGGACCACCTTCGACGGCTCCGAGGATGGCGCCGGCGTGGGTGGGCCGTGGCCGGGGTGGTCCGCGGGAAGCGCCACCGCGGCGCCGAGGGACGAACCGTCGTGCGCCAGGCTCGGGTGCCCCGCGGGCTCGGCTCCGTCGAGCGCGACCGGCCACGGCTGGGCTCCCAGCGGCAGCCGTTCCCGGCGCGCCAGCCCCAGCAACGCCCCGAGCAGTAGCGGGTAGATCCCGAGCAGCGCCAGCCACCAGCCGTAAGCGAATCCGCTGAGGCCCACCGCCAACCCGAGCGCCACCAACACCCCGGCGGTCGCCCGCCTGGGCTGGCGCACCTGCGGCCCCTCCCGACCGGTCCGCAGCGCCACCAGGACGGCCAGCCCGAACCCCGCGACGGCAGCGGTGGCGGCGATGTGGATCATGAGCTCGAGTGTCCCCGGGCGGAACGCGAGCAGGCCCAGGGCGAGCCCGAGGTTGGCCGCGGCCCACCCGCCGACGACCGCGTGGGCCGGCCTCGGCCTCATCCCGCACCCGCCCGGGCCGACTGCTGCTCCTGCTCACGCAGGTCGAGCAGCGGGGCGTAGCTGTGCACCGGCGGAACCGGGTGGCGCGGGCTGAAGTTGAACCTCGGCGGCGGCGAGGAGGTCGCCCACTCCAGGGTGTGCGCCTGCCACGGGTTGGGCGGTGCGTAGCGCGGGCGGCGCAGCGAGATCTGGACGTTCGCGATGAACAGCAGGGCGCCCACGCCCAACAGGCCGGCGCCGATCGTGGAGACGAGGTTCCCGGTGGTGAGCCCGTCCCCCGGCAGGTAGGTGGGGACGCGCCGTGGCATGCCGCGCATCCCGAGCCAGAAGAACGGCAGGAACGTCAGGTTCGTCCCGACGAACCACAGGCAGAAGTGCGCCTTGCCCAGCCCCTCGCGCAGCATCCGGCCGGTCGCCTTGGGGAACCAGAAGTACAACCCGGCGAACAGCCCGAACAGGCTCCCGGCGGCCAGTGTGTAGTGCCAGTGCCCGACGATGAAGTAGCTGCCGTTCATCTGGTAGTCGAGGGCCGGAGTGCCGATCATGATGCCGGTCAGCCCGCCGATGAGGAACTGGGGCAGGAACGCCAGGGCGAACAGCATCGCCGTCGGGAACCGCAGCCGGCCGCCGACCAGCGTGGCGAGCAAATCGAAGTACTCGATGCCGGCCGGGACCACCAGCGCGATCGACATCAGCGAGAAGTAGTCGTTCGACTCCTGACCGCTGGTGAACAGGTGGTGGCCCCACACGCTCATCGACAGCGCCGCGAAGCCCAACTGCGAGAGCACGAAGAACTTGTAACCGAAGAACCGGCGCCCGGCGAACGTGGAGATCACCTCGGCCACCGCGCCGACGAACGGAAAGAACATCACGTAGACCACGGGATGCCCGAAGAACCAGAAGACCTGCTGGTAGCCGAAGGTCCAGACGTCCTGGGCGAACAGGTCCGGCCGCACCCGACCGAGCGCGAGCATGCCCACCGCGGCGAGCAGCGACGGGAACGCCCCGATCACCATGAGGTTGGTGACCACGACCGACCAGGCGAACATCGGCAGCCGCAGCATGGTCACGCCCCGCGCGCGCCGCAGCAGCACCGTCCACAACACCGTGCCGGCCATCAGCATCATGGCGACCCCGTCGAGGGCCACCCCGACGATCCACAGGTTCACGCCCATGCCCGGGGAGTAGCGACTGGTGGCCAGCGGCGGGTAGGAGTACCAACCCTGGTCGGCTGCCCCGGAGTCGGTGAGGAACCCGGAGAGCACCATCACCGCGCCGGTCAGGTAGAGCCAGTACCCGAGCATGGCCGTGCGAGGCGCCGCGATGTTCGGGGCACCGATCTGCAACGGAACGAGATAGAGCCCGGCCCCGATCGCGAACGGCGTCATGACCATGTAGATCATGAGCGTGCCGTGGATCGTGAAAAACTGGTCGTAGCGGTCGTTGCTCAGCACGTTCAACTGTGGCTGGGCGAGCTGCGCGCGCATGGTCAGCGCGAGCCCGCCGGACACGAGCATCACCACGAGCGCGGTGCCCAGGGTCAGCAGTGCTATGCGCTTGTGGTCGGTGCTGGCCAGCCAGCCGACGATCGAGCCGGGCGCCCGGCCGGGCCGGGACTCGGCGGGCGCCGGCAGGTCGGCGGTCGCCGTCATGCCGTCGCCCCGCCGCTCTGCAGGAACTGCTGGTATTTCGCCGGGGACACCGCGCGCACGTAGAAGTCCATCGTCACGTGGTGGGTCCCGCAGTATTCGTAGCAGCGCCCCCGCCACTGTCCTTCCCGAGGGAACACCATCCGCAGCGTGTTCACGTGGTTCGGATAGGCGAGGCGTTTCGTCATGAAATCGGGCAACCAGAACCCGTGTATCACGTCGCGTGAGGTGATGTCGAACTCGACGGGCTGGCCGGCCGGCACCACCACGGTGGGGTAGCTGCCGGTCGTGCACTGGCCGGTCACGTCCACCGCCGGTGCCGCCCGGTAGCGGAAGTCCCAGCACCAGCGGAAGGCGGTGACGTCGATGCGGGTGGCAGGGGAGGTCGTCGCGGCCTTGGTGAGGCTCACCCCGCTGCCCAGGCCCACCCCGTCGTGCAGCACGGCGTTCGCCCGGAAGCTGCCGTACACCAGGGCGCCGGCGATCCCGGCGAGCAGCACGACGTAGCCCAGCTCAAGCGGGGTGTTCTTGTGCGCTCGGAACGGCAGCTTCTGACGCCACTTCGCCCGGTTTCGCACGATCGCCAGCACCAGGATGATGCAGACCAGTCCGAAGACGACCGCAGCGATCACCGACCACACTCGGAAGACCTGGTCGAACACGTCACGGAAGGGCACGCGTACCTCCTCGGCCGGTTCCCGGCGCGGCTGCAGGCTAACGGTGGGCGGATGTCCGGCGTGACCCCCCTTCCCACCGCTGGGCGACTCAAACCCGACTCAAACCCGCCCGGGCGACCGACCACGTGAGCGGAATGGCAGCCAGCGAGGCCCCGGAACCGGCAGCCGCAGGGTAGGAGTCTCCACACCCGTCCGCCCCTGCCGCAACCCGTGCCGGGCCGAGGGGCGCGACCGAAACCTGCCCGGGACGAGGTGCGGCACGGCGCGGTGGCAGCATGCGGGGACACGGTCGGCTGTGCCGGATCCCTCCGGTGACCCATCGGTGTTTGCGCGCGCCGGTATGTTTGGGCCGCGTCGCTGGGGGGATCAGGGCGGAGCGTCCGCCCAGCCGGCCGGCCCGGCAGCCGCCGCCGACCGGGGCGTTGCGGACCGGGGCGTTGCGGACCGGGGCGTTGCGGACCGGGGCGCCGAGGACCGGGGCGCCGAGGACCGGGGCCGAGGAGGTATGCATGGCCGATCGACCCCAGCAGGCCGGCGACACTCCCCGTCACCGCCACGGCCGCCGCACGCACGGCAAGCTCCGGCGCAGGCTCGCCGGCCTCCTCGCCCTGGGGATCGGCCTACTGGTGACGGGCGGCCTGTACACGCTGCTCGCTCCCCGGCCGCAGGTCGCCGCCGCCCAGTCCGGCGCCGACACCACACTGATCGCCAAGGGTCAGCAGCTCTACAACGACACGTGCATCAGTTGCCACGGGTCGAACCTGCAGGGCGTGCCTGGCCGGGCCCCCAGCCTGATCGGGGTGGGCGCGGCCGCGGTCTACTTCCAGGTCTCCACGGGGCGGATGCCGCTGGCCCGGGAGAGCGACCAGGCGCTGCGCAAGCCCCCGCTCCCCCAGTTCGACCAGACCACCGCCGCAGGCCGGCAGGACCTGCAGGCGCTGGAGACGTATGTCCAGGCCAACGGGGGCGGCCCGGAGCCACCCGCGCAGCACGGCGACGCGCTGATCGGGGACGACGTGGCCCGCGGCGGCGAGCTGTTCCGGCTCAACTGCGCCTCCTGCCACAGCTTCACCGGCCGCGGCGGCCCGCTGGACTCCGGCCGGTTCGCCCCCATCCTGAACCCGGCCACCCCCGACCAGATCTACACCGCGATGCTCAGCGGTCCACAGGACATGCCGAAGTTCGGCGATCGCCAGCTCACGCCGGAGGAGAAGAAGGACATCATCGCCTACGTCCTGTCGGTCCGCGGCCAGCGGAACACGCCGGGCGGCTTCAACCTCGGCGAGATCGGCCCGACGGCCGAGGGCCTGGTCGCGTTCCTGGTGGGTCTGGTGACGCTGGTCGGCATCACCATCTGGCTGGGAGCGAGGTCGTGATGGCGAGAGACCCGGACCTGCCGAGCCTGGGCCCGGAGCACCTTCCGCCCGAGATCCCGAGCCAGGGCGCGGAGCACCTTCCGCCCCAGATCCCGAGCGAGCTCGAGCTGGCCCGCATGAGCCGCGAGGAGCTGGTCCGACTGGCCAGCGCGATGCAAGGCGTCGAGGTCGTGGCCGACGTCAGCAAGTGGCCGAAGGCCGGGACCAGGCGCGAGAAGCGGGCCGAGCGCATCACCGCGCTGTGCTTCACGCTGTCCGCGCTGTTCGCGATCGCGTTCGTCCTCGCCTACAGCCTCTGGCCCAACGAGTACGTGGACCCGTTCACGAACGGGCACCGGCTCTACTCGGCCTACACCCCGGTCATCGGGTGCACCTTCGGCCTGGCGGTGCTGTCGCTGGGCGTCGGCTTGATCTTCTACCTGAAGAAGTTCTTCCCGGAGGAGGTCTCGGTGCAGCATTTCCACACCGGGCACTCCGAGGAGCTGGACCGCAAGACGGCGGCTGCCCGGTTCGAGGAGGCCGGCGAGGACACCGGCTTCGGCCGCCGTACGCTCGTCAAACGGGCGCTGCTCGGCGCGGTCGGGCTGTTCGGCGTCACCGCCGGCGTCCTGGCCGTCGGCGGGTTCGTCCGCAACCCGTGGCGGGGCGGCAGCCAGGCCGCGCTGTGGGTCACCGGCTGGAAGCCACTCCACGGCGAGACCGTCTACCTGCGCGCCGAGTCCGGGGTACTCGGTCAGATCGTCCGGGTCCGGCCGGAGGACATGGAACCGGGTTCGATGCAGACCGTGTTCCCGTTCCGGGACTCGGATGCCGGCCACGAGAAGCTGCTGCGTGCCGCGGAGATGGCCACCGACGCGCCGGTGATGCTCTTCCGGCTCCGGCCCGGCACGAAGGTCAATAAACGGCCCGGGCAGGAGGACTTCAACTACGGCGACTACTACGCTTTCTCGAAGGTGTGCACGCACCTGGGCTGCCCGGCCTCGCTGTACGACGAGCAGACCAACATCAGCCTCTGCCCGTGTCACTGGTCCCAGTTCCTGATCACTGACTCGGCGAGGGTGGTCTTCGGCCCGGCGACCCGGCCATTGCCGCAACTGCCCATCGCGGTCAACGACGAGGGATACTTCGTGGCACGGGGCGACTTCATCGAACCCGTCGGGCCGGCATTCTGGGAGCTGGGCCCGAATCGCCCGTAAGCCTCCTCCCGGCCCCCGGGGCGGCCAGCGGGCGGACGGCCCCACCGTCAGACGGTCCGGAAACGTTCCAGGTCGGCGTGCCTCACCTGCAGGCCCAGCCCGGGCCGGGAGCGGTCAGGCCGCAGCAGGCCACCGGGCTCCGGGGCGAGCACGCCGTCGAAGGCCATGCCCTCGATGCGCACGTGGTCGTGGAAGTACTCCAGGTGCCGCAGGTGCCAGACCACGGTGCCGACCTGCGCGGAGACCTGCGGCGCGCAGTGCAGCGAGAGGTCGATCGACCGCGCGTCGCACAACGCGGCCACCCGCACCGCTGCGGTGATCCCGCCGCAGCGGGTGACGTCGGCCTGCAGGCAGTCCACCGCGCCGGCGTCGAGCATGTGCTGGAAGTAGGGCAGGTGGTAGCCGTACTCCCCGGCGGCGACGTCCATCCCGGCCGGGCCGCGGTCGCGCAGCAGCGCGAGCCCGTCGAGGTCGTCAGAGCTCACCGGCTCCTCGAACCACCGCACGTCGTGCTCGGCGAAGCGCTGCGCCCAGAGCAGCGCCTCCTTGCGGCTGTAGGCGCCGTTGGCGTCGACGAACAGCTCGGTCTCCTCGCCGATCGCGGCCCGGGCCACCCGCAGCCGCTTCGGGTCGGCCTCGGGGTCGCGGCCGACCTTCATCTTCACCCGGGGGATCCCGGCCGCGGCCCAGCCGGCGAGCTGCTCGGCGAGGGTCTGCTCGTCATAGGAGGTGAAGCCGCCGCTGCCGTAGATCGGTGTCGCGTCGTGGACGGCCCCGACCGCCACCACCAGGGGCAGGTCGAGCAGCCGGGCATGCAGGTCCCACAGCGCCACGTCCACCGCGGAGATCGCCTCGGCCACGACCCCCGGCTTGCCCAGGTTGCGCACGGCGTGCTGCATCGCGGCCCACGAGGCCGCCGGCGTGGCCGCGTCCCGACCCTCGACCACTCCGGCCAGCTTGCTGCCGACCACGGTGGCCGCGGCCGGCCCGGCGTAGGTGTAGCCGATCCCGGTGCACCCGCCGGCGTGGGCCGACACGAGGACCAGCGTCGTGGAGTCCCAGGCGAGGGTGCCGTCGGACTCCGGGGCGTCGGTGGGGATGGTGTAGGCGGCCACGTCCAGGCTCTCGATGGGGACCGCCACCGCCGTCGAGGAGCTCACGAGGGGGCAGTACCCGTTTCCCACACCCGGCTACCGCCGGTCGGTCCCCGGCCGGACGCGTTTCACCCGCCGGTCAATCCCCGGCCGAAGGCCGTTTCGCTCGCCCACCGGCGGAAACCCGGTGCTGGCCGGTGGGGCCGCCGGCCAGCACCGGGAAGGAGATCCCGCATGTCCACACCCAGTGTCAGCCCGAATGACCCCCGCCCGCAGGAGGTGACGCGGATCGTGCTGCGGCCGCTCGCGTCGCCGCTGCCGATGGGCTTCCTGGCCTTGTTCTTCGCCAGCCTGCTGGTGTCGGCCCTGCAGCTGCACTGGGTTCCCGCCACGGCGCGCCACGACCTCGCGATCGGGATCCTCGCGTTCACCGTCCCGTTGCAGCTCATCGGCTGCCTCTACGGGTTCCCCTGCCGCGACGTCGTCGCCAGCACCGGCTTCGGCACGCTCGGCGGCACCTGGGCCGCGCTGGGGGTGACCCTGCTGACCTCGCCACCCGCGGCGACGCGGCCCGGGTTGGGGATCGTGCTCGTGGTGGCCGCGGGCGCACTGCTGGTGCCGATCACGGCCTCCCTGGCGAGCAAGGTGGCCGCGTCGCTCGTGCTGTTCCTGGCCGCGGTGCGGTTCGCCCTCACCGGCGGTTACGAGCTGACCGCGGCGGCGGCCTGGGAGTACGCCGCCGGCGTGTGCGGTGTGGTGGTGGCCGGGGTGGCCCTCTACGCGGCGCTGGCCAGCGAGCTGGACAGCGCGACCAGGCGCGACCTGCTGCCGCTGCTGCGGTTGGCCGGGGGGAAGCGCGCGGTGTCCGGGCGGCTGGCCGACCAGGTCGCCCGGGTCAGCCGGGAGGCGGGCGTCCGCGACCAGCTCTAGCCCGCTGCGTTACCGCTGGGCGCGGGCGAGGGCGGTGGCGGCCCCGATCAACGCCAGATGCGTGAGGCCCTGCGGGAGGTTGCCCCGCAGCTCCCCGGTCTCCGGGTCGACCTCCTCGGAGTACAGGCCGACGTCACCGGCGTAGCACAGTGCCTGCTCCAGCACCGAGCCTGCCTCGTCGAGCCGCCCGGCGTGGCTGAGCGCCTCGACCAGCCAGAACGTGCAGGCCAGAAACGCCCCCTCCTGCTGCGCCATGCCGCTGTAGCGGTAGAGCAGCGGCCCCTTCGCCCCCAGCTCGGAGCGGATGGCGTCGATCGTGCTGGACAACCGGGGATCCGTGCCGTCGAGGAAGCCGACGCGGGCCGCGAGCAGGACCGCGGCGTCCAGCTCTGCGGTGCCCGCGTAGAACGTCAGCGCCTGCTTGGCCTCGGACCAGCAGTGTCGCAGGGTCCAGGAGCGGACCGCTGAACGCTCCCAGCGCCACCGCTCGACGTGCGGGCTGGTGAGCTGACCCGCCTCGGCCAGCCGGACGGCGCGGTCCAGCGCGACCCAACACCCGATCTTGGAGATCGTGTAATGGGCCTGGTTCCCCAGCTCCCAGATCCCGGCGTCCTGGCTGCGCCACAGGTCGCACACCCGGTCCGCCATCTCGGCGAGGGCGGCGGCGCTGGCGGCGTCGAGGTACCCGTCGTGTGTGGTGTAGCGCCACACCGCGTCCATGAGGTCGCCGTAGGCGCCCAGCTGGGTCTGGCTCGCCGCTTGGTTGCCGAGCTGGACGGGTTGCGAGCCGCGGTAGCCGGGCAGGGCATCCAGACTGCTCATCTCGGCAGGGGCAGGCTCGCCGTCGAGCGTGTAGAGCGAGCGTACCTCCGGCGCTGTGCGCTCCACCGCGTGCAGCAGCCAGGACAGCGCCGCGTGCACCTCCTCGGACAGGCCCAGCCGGGCCATCACGTCCAGGGCGAAAGAGGAGTCGCGCACCCAGCCGAACCGGTAGTCGAAGTTCCGCTCCGCGCCGATGCGCTCGGGCAACGAGGTGGTCAGCGCCGCCACGATCGCGCCCTGCGGGACGAGGGTGAGGGCTTTGAGGACGAGCGCGCTGCGGCGCACCGCCTCGGCGTGCGGCCCGTCGTAGCGGATGTCCGCACTCCAGCGCCGCCACCGCTCGGCGGTGAGGTCGATGCGCGCCTGCACCTCCTCGGCCCTGGGCAGCGGCAGCGGTTCCCCCCGGGTGCCGACCACGGCGAGCAGCGCCCGCTCGCCCTGGCGCGCCACGAACTCCGCCCCGAGGTTCTGGGCGCCGACCTCGGGCACGCCCACGCCCGAGGTCAGGACCGCGAGCTGCACGTCGCCGGCCTCGATCAGGGGAACGCCGTCGCGGTGTCGCACCCACGGCCGGGCGGTCCCGAGCCGATGCCCCGGACAGACCTGCCAGCGCATCGGCACCTCACCGGAGCTCGCCTCGATCCGCCGGGCAAGCTCGGTCCACGGCAGTGATCCCACGGCGCCGACCGTGAGGGCATCGGTGACCACGACTGTGCCGCCCTCGGCGCGGAACGTCGTCTCCAGAACCATCGTCGCATCCAGGTAGCGCTGGCTGACCTGACACGGCACGGTGGGGGCCAACGTGATCGCCCCGCCCTCGCCGGGGTCGAGCAGCGCCGCGCAGACCGGCGCCGTGTCCAGCCGTGGCACCGCGAACCAATCGACTGAACCGTCTGCCGCGACTAACGCCCCGGCCTGGCCGTCCCCGATGACGCCGTACCGGCCCAGCGGCGCATACCCGTCCCTGCGTGTGATCGTCATCGGGCACGCACCAGGGTCCACGCGGCGCCGGCGAGGGCGGCGGCGCCCGCGGCGCCGGAGAGCAGGGCGGCGCGGTGCATCGAGGCCCATGACACCGGATCCTTGGCGTGCGCCTTCTCGTCGAACGCGCCGTGCGCGCCCTGGTCCGCCGTGTCGTCGCGGGGCTCGAAGACGTTCGACCCGAGCCGCGGCGCGTCCTGGTCGGTCTGCTGCGAGCTCACCCCGCTCCGACCGAGATACACGTCGAGGAGCTTGGGAACCAACCGCTCAGCGAGGATCGTGTACGCGGTGGCGATCCCCACCCACATGTTGCGGCGGGGATGCTCGGCCAGGAACACGATCGCCCGCGCCGCCAACTCCGGCTGGAAGATCGGCGCCACCGGCATCGGATGACCGGGCATCCTCGACAGGTTCCAGTTGAACTGCGGGGTGTTCAACCCAGGAAGCTGCACCATGCACACCTTCACCCGGCTGCGCTCATGCGCCAACTCGGTCATCACCGACTCGCTGAACCCCTTCACCGCATGCTTGGCCCCACAGTACGGCGCCTGCAACGGGATCGACCGGTACGCCATCGCCGAACCCACATTGACGATCACCCCCCGGTCCCGCGGCCGCATCCGGGCCAACGCCGCCAACGTGCCGTACACCTGCCCGTAGTAGGTGACCTCAGTGATCCGACGGAACTCCGCCATACCGGTGTCCCAACTGAACGCCAAAGAGCCCACGAACGCCACGTTCACCCACACGTCGATCTCACCCAGCTCCGCCTCCACCCGCTGCGCGGCCCGCTCCACACCCGCCTGGTCAGCCACGTCCACCGCCAACGGCAACGCCCGACGACCATGGGAGCGAACCTCCCCCGCCGCCCCGTCCAACCCGGCACCACCCCGGGCCAGGATCGCCACGTCATAACCCCGAGTGGCCAACTGCCGGACCGCGGCGCGACCCACACCGGCCGACCCCCCCGTCACGACGGCGACCTTGCGCTGCTGGCGCCTGAGGTTCTCGGGCATGAACGGCCTCCTCCTCCTGGTAGTCCCGCCGTAGCCGGACACCGCACAGTCCCGCCGCAGCCGGGACACCGTCGGTCCTGCATAGCCGGGCACCGCCGCGGACAAACCGCCGCGAGGGATCCCGAGCCACGAACCCGCCCGGTCCGGCCACCCGGGGCGCCGTTTGGCCTCCCCGGGTGCGGGTAGTCGTCTTTCGATAGCCAGCCGCGTTCTGCCTTCCGGGAGGTCAAGCCCCATGCCCAAGGTCGCCGACTATGTCCTGAACCGGCTCTCCGAGTGGGGTATCCACCGCATCTACGGCTACCCGGGCGACGGCATCAACGGGTTCCTCGGGGCGCTGGACCGGGCGAAGGGCGACCCCGAGTTCATCCAGCCCCGGCACGAGGAGATGGGCGCGTTCATGGCGACCGCCCACGCGAAGTTCACCGGGGAGGTGGGCTGCACGATGGCCACCTCCGGACCAGGTGCCATCCACCTGCTCAACGGCCTGTACGACGCGCGGATGGACCACCAGCCGGTGGTGGCGATCATCGGCCAGCAGAAGCGGATCTCCCTCGGCGTGGAGTACCAGCAGGAGGTCGACCTCAACACGTTGTTCAAGGACGTCTCCGAGTACGTCCAGACCTGTATGCACCCCGCACAGGCCCGCCAGCTCGTCGACCGCGCCGTCAAGGTCGCGCTGACCACCCGGGGCGTCGCGAGCCTGATCATCCCGGACGACGTGCAGGAGGAGGAGGCCCAGCCCTCCCCGCCACGCATGCACGGTGCGGTCTACACCAGCATCGGCTGGACCAAGCCGCGGATCATCCCGCCGGAGACGGAGTTGAACAAGGCCGCGGAGATCCTCAACGAGGGCAGCAGGGTGGCCATGCTGGTGGGGCAGGGCGCCGCCGAGGCCGCCTCCGAGGTGGTCGAGGTGGCCGAACTGCTCGGCGCCGGGGTGGCGAAGACGCTGCTGGGCCGGGAGGTGCTGCCCGACGACCTGCCCTACGTCACCGGGCCGATCGGCCTGCTCGGCTCCACGGCCAGCCACGAGCTGATGAAGGGTGCCGACACCCTGCTCATGGTCGGCACCAGCTTCCCCTACGCCGAGTGGCTACCGGAGGAGGGCCAGTGCCGTGCCGTCGAGATCGACATCGACGGTCGGATGATCGGCGTGCGCTACCCGATCGACGCCAACCTCATCGGCGACTCCAGGGAGACGCTGCGAGAGCTGATCCCGCTGCTGCGGCGCAAGTCGGACCGGTCGTGGCGGGAGCAGCTCGAGAAGGAGGTCGCCGAGTGGTGGCGCGTGCTCGACGATCGCGCCCACGACTCGGCCGACCCGATGAACCCGGAGCTGGTGGCGCACGAGCTGTCCCCGCGGTTGCCCGACAACGTGATCCTCACCGCGGACTCCGGGTCGGCGACCAACTGGTGGGCGCGGCACCTGCGGTTGCGCAAGGGGATGCGGGCCTCGCTCTCGGGCAACCTTGCGACGATGGGCCCCGGCACGCCCTACGCGATCGGCGCGAAGTTCGCCTACCCGCAGCTCCCGGTCATCGCGATGGTCGGCGACGGCGCGTTCCAGATGAACGGCATGGCCGAGATGATCACCGTCAAGCGGTACTGGGAGCGCTGGTCCAACCCGACGCTGGTCGTGTGCGTGTTCAACAACCAGGACCTCAACCAGGTCACCTGGGAGCAGCGCGCGATGGCCGGCGACCCGAAGTTCATGGGTTCGCAGTACATCCCCGACGTGCCCTACGCCCAGTTCGCCGAGCTGTTGGGCCTGAAGGGGATCCGCTGCGACGACCCGGCCCGGATGGGTTCGGCATGGGAGGAGGCGCTGCGGGCCGACCGACCCGTGGTGCTCGAGGTGGTCGTCAGCAACGAGGTGCCGCCGATCCCGCCGCACATCAAGTACGAGCAGGCCAAGAAGTCGGCCAAGGCCGTGCTGGGCGGCGACCCGCAGGCCGCCGGCATCATCAAGGAGGGCGCCAAGCAGAAGCTGCACGAGTTCACTGAGTCGATCAAGGAGAAGCTGCCCGGAGGCGAGGGCTGATGGCGGTGACCGACCTGGGTGTCCCGGCGCGGCCGGACACCCGGTTCGCCGCCGGGATGGCGGCGCTCGCGCGGGTCAACGTCCGGGGACTGGAGCGCCACCTGCGCCGCAACGTCGCGGGCGAGGTCCGCTTCGACGCCGGCTCGCTGGCGATGTACGCCAACGACGCGTCGAACTTCCGCCAGGTGCCGATCGGGGTCGTGGTCCCCAGGACGCTCGACGACGTGGTCGCCACCGTGGCCGCCTGCCACCGCTACGGCGCCCCCGTGCTGTGCCGGGGTGGCGGAACGAGCCTGTCCGGCGAGACGGTCAACGTCGCGGTCGTCATCGACTTCTCCAAGTACCTGACCAGGATCGGCCGCATCGACGTCGCCCGCAAGCTCGTCACCGCCGAGACCGGAGTGATCAACGAACAGCTCAACCGGGAGACCGGCAGGCACAACCTCGTGTTCGGCCCCGACCCGTCCTCGCACTCGCGGTGCACGATCGGCGGCAACGTCGGCAACAACTCCTGCGGCGTCCACTCGGTGCAGTCCCAGCACTACGGGCCCGGCCCGCGCACGTCGGACAACACCCACGCGCTGGAGGTGCTCACCTACGACGGCGCGCGGTTCCAGGTGGGGGTGGACGAGGAGCAGCAGCTCGACGTGATCATCGCCGGGGGTGGACGCAAGGGTGAGATCTACGCCAAGCTGCGCGACCTGCGCGACCGCTACGCCGAGGACATCCGGGCCGGCTACCCGTCGGTGGCGGAGCTGCCCCGGCGGGTGTCGGGCTACAACCTCGACGAGCTGCTGCCGGAGAAGGGCTTCAACGTCGCCCGCGCGCTGGTCGGCACCGAGAGCACCTGCGCGATCGCGCTGAGCGCGACGCTCATGCTCACCCCGGCGATGTTGCAACGCACCCTGGTCATCGTGCAGTACGACGGTCTCGCCGACGCCGGCAGGCACGTGCCGGAGATCATGGAGTGGAAGCCGATCGGGCTGGAGGCCATCGACCACCTGCTGGTGCACGACCAGCAACTGAAGTCGATCAACATGGCCGGCCTGCACGAGCTGCCGCGGCAGGGTGAGGGCGCCTGGCTGATGGTGCAGTTCGGCGCGGACTCCGCCGACGAGTCCGGGCAGCGGGCCAAGGAGTTCGTCGAATGGTTGCGCACCACCAAGGGCTACCCGGCAGACCGTGTGGTCATCTCCAAGAGCCGGCAGGACGGCGGCAACAGCGAGGATCTGTGGGAGATCCGGGAGAGCGGGCTGGGCTCCACCGCGTTCCCGCCCGACGGCGGCGACCACTGGCCCGGCTGGGAGGACTCGGCGGTGCCGCCACACCGCGTCGGGGACTACGTCCGCGACCTGCAGAAGCTCTATGACTCCTACGGCCTGCGGGGCGCGATGTACGGCCACCTCGGCCAGGGCTGCATCCACTCCCGGATCAACTTCGACCTGCGCACCGCGCACGGCCTGCGCACCTACCGCAGCTTCCTGGAAGCGGCCGCCGACCTCGTCGCCGCCTACGGCGGCTCGATGTCCGGTGAGCACGGCGACGGCCAGCAGCGCGCCGAACTGCTCGGCAAGCAGTACAGCCCGCGGCTGCTCGACGCGATGCGGGAGTTCAAGACGATCTGGGACCCGGACTGGAAGCTGAACCCGGGCAAGGTGATCGACCCCTACCGTTTCGACGAGAACCTCAAGCTGGGCACGGACTACAACCCGCCGCGGCCGCGGGTCAGCTTCGCCTATCCGGCGGACGGCGGCGACTTCGCGCACGCCACGCTGCGCTGCGTCGGCGTCGGCAAGTGCCGGGTGCCCGACGCGACGCAGACGATGTGCCCCAGCTACCAGGTGACCCGGGAGGAGAAGCACTCCACCCGCGGCCGGGCCCGGCTGCTGTTCGAGATGCTGCGCGGCGAGGTGATCACCGACGGCTGGCAGTCCCGCGAGGTCGCCGACGCGCTGGACCTGTGCCTGGCCTGCAAGGGCTGCACCAACGACTGCCCGGTCAACGTCGACATGCCGACCTACAAGTCAGAGTTCCTCCACCACCACTACCGCTCGTGGCGGCGGTGGCGACCGCGCTACGCCTACGCCTTCGGCTTCATCGACCAGGCCTCCCGGCTGGCCGCCCGGATGCCGGAGGTCGTCAACGCGCTCACCCAGACCCCTGGGCTCAGCCGGCTCGCCAAGCTCGCCGCCGGCATCGACCGGCGCCGCCCGCTGCCGGCGTTCGCCCCGCTCACCCTGCAACAGTGGTTCGGCGAGCGGGGTGGCTCGGCCAACCCACAGGGTCGGCGCGTGGTGCTCTTCCCGGACACCTTCAACAACCACCTGCACACCGACGTCGGCGTCGCCTGCGTGGAGGCCATCGAGGCGGCCGGCTGGCAGGTCGTGATGCCGCAGAGCCACCTCTGCTGCGGCCGTCCGCTCTACGACTACGGCTTTCTCGACGCCGCCCGGCACTACCTGCGCCGGGTGCTGGACGTGCTGCGGGAGGAGATCCGGACCGACACCCCTGTCGTCGGCATGGAGCCGAGCTGCCTCGCGGTGTTCAAGGACGAGCTGGGCAAGCTGCTGCCGCACGACGACGACGCGAAACGGCTGGCCCGCAACGCCTACCACTTCGGCGAGTTCTTCACCGCCTTCGACATCCCCCCGCCGCCGCTGCGCCGGCAGGCGCTGCTGTGGGGGCACTGCCACCACCGCGCGACCGGCGGCATCGACCCGGAGCGGCAACTGCTGGAGAAGATGGGGATGACGGTCTCGCCGCTCACCGGTGGATGCTGCGGGCTGGCCGGGTCGTGGGGCTTCGAGGACGGCAAGTACGACATCTCCCTGGACTGTGGGGAACAGGCGCTGCTGCCCGCGGTGCGCTCGGCCGACCCCGACACCCTGATCGTCGCCGACGGCTTCTCCTGCAAGACCCAGATCGAGCACGCCGGCACCGGGCGTGGTGCGCTGCACGTCGCCCAGCTCATGACGATGGCCCGCGAGCACGGCCCGGAGGGCTACCGCGGTGGCTTGCCGGAGCAGCCCTACAACCACGCCCGTCCACAGCCGGGGATCGGGCGCCGGGCCCGCCGGCTCGCCGCGGTGGGCGTCGGCGCCACCGCGCTGGGCGCCGCCGCGGCGCTCGCCACCCGGCTGC
>JAVKSM010000014.1:0-36483 GCA_039583705.1 Pseudonocardiaceae bacterium | reverse complement strand
GCTACCACCTATGCAGTCCAGGCAACGCCGTCCCGGCGGGGCGACCATGGGGCCCGGCATGACCAGGGCGCCGCAGGCGGCGACGGGTCGCCCGCTGGCCTGCCCGTCCTCCATCGCCTCGATCGTCACGGCGTGCTCGCGACGGTCGGTCATCGAGGTGATCCAGATCAAAGCGGGTGTGCATGAGACCGCACCGGGCATCGCCGACCCTCCGAAGGCTGCTGGGCCACGGCCGGGACCGGGGGGTCAATGCGCCTATACCCGGTCCCGGCCGTGATCAGGTGCCCGGCGGTGTGACAACGGGGCAAGGAGCGCACCGCCGGGCTGTCCGTCAGCCCGCGTGCCCTGGGCACCACGAGCTGACCTAAGCTTTCTGTTAGCGGTGGATCAGCGGAACGCCGTGAGCGCGCCGTCGACACGACGAGCACCCGCCAAGCGAGTCGAGAGGGGATGAGGTGAGCGACGCCAGCGGGAGACGACCGGTTCGCACCCAGCTTGAAGCACGCATCCGCGAGCGGCGCATGACGCTCGAAGAGTTCATCGAGTACGCCGAGGAGTTCGCCCGCACACGTCAGGAACCGGGGACGCTCAGCCTCCGGCACCTTCAACGCCTGACCGCCGGAAAACAAACATCTGAGACCCTCCGACCGGCCACCGTCCGCCTACTCGAAAGAATCTTCAACGACACGATCAACCGTCTACTCGCGCCAACCGGCACAACACCGGCAGAGGGGCGACGAGCCGGCCGACGAGCTCGAAGGCGTGCTGAATGCGGCACGTCGCGTCGACCACTCCGTGATCACGCTCTTCTATGAGCAACTCACCGCGATACGCCGACTCGACCGCCAGCTCGGCGCGATCGTCGTCCGCGACGAGCTGACCGCCAAGATTGCGCAAGTCAACCGGCTCATGTCTTACAGCCTGACCCCTAGTATCCGGGCGCAGCTCGCCGCGCTGCTCTCCGAAATGCACACCCTCGCCGGATGGCAAGCACTCGACACCGGAGCCATCAGGCAATCATGGTCACACTACGAGCAGTCTAAATCCGCCGCCGCGCAAGCGGAGTCTTCCGCCTACCTGTCACACGCCATGGCCGAACAATCATTCGTCCTGCTCGACGCCGGCCACACCGCTGACGCCGTCACGCTCCTCCACACCGCGCGCAATCAGGCCGAACCCGCCGCGCCCCGCATCCTGCGCGCCTGGCTCGCCGCCGCCCACGGCGAAGCCCTCGCCGCCCACGGCCACCGAGCCGACAGCCTGACCGCCTTCGACCAAGCCGCAGACCTACTCCCCGAGGGCAACACCGCAGCCGACGAGCGCCCCTACGTCGCCCTCGACGCCATACACCTCGCCCGCTGGCGCGGCCACGCCCTCGCCCGGTTCGGCGGCCCAGACGCGGTCGACGTGCTCACCCACGCCCTCACCCGCCTCGACCCATCCTTCGTCCGCGCCGAAACCTCCCTGAGAGTCGACCTCGCCACCGCCCTCGCCGCCACCGGCGAACACGCCGAAGGTTCCCGGACGCCAGACTCACCTCCAGCAAAGAAGTCGATCACGTCCGTCGGCTGGGTGGTGAGGACCACGTGGACGTGCGGCGTGTCCCGGTACAGCGGGTCGGTCCGTGAGCCATACTTCCGATCAGGAGGCAAACCTGATGGAGGGTCGGCTGATCGAGCTGAGTGTGGAGAACTTCCGTAGCTTGCGGAAGGTCGCGATCCCGCTCGGACCGCTCAACGTCCTGGTGGGTCCCAACGGCTCTGGCAAGACGAACGTGCTGGAGGTCTTCCGGTTCCTCGCAGATGTGATTCGCACCGATCTCGAACCCGCGCTTGACCTCCGGGGCGGCTATGACGATGTCGTCTTCCGTGGCGGGGAGAAGACGCCGACCTTCATGAAGGTCGGCGTCAAGGCCTCCTGGACGATGTACAGCCATGCTGGTGCGCCGGACGAGTACCATCTGCGCATTGAGAACCGGCCGGGGCGGCGCCTGTCGCGCCGAGAGACCTTCACCTTCAAGCGAACGCAGGGGCGGGGCCGGCGTATCACGATCAGTGGCGAGAAGGCAGTCCTGATCAACGTTGAACCGGATGCATCCGAGGTGCCGCAGAGCACCATCGGGCTCCGCCGGCTCAGCAGCGGTCTGTCGACCCTGCCGCGGTTGTCTGACGAGGAGGTTGACACCGAGCCCGCCAGGGCGGCCGAGCAGTTGGCGTCCTTCCGGGTGTTCGAGGTCGACGTCGCGCGCGCCCGCCTCCCGTCCCGCTTTCCTCGGGGGGGACGGGAGCCGCTCGACGACGACGCCGCGAACCTCGCCGCCTTCCTCCTCACACTCCGGAGCCGTAGCGAGGAAACCTGGGAACGACTCTGCGACGATGCACGCGAGGTAGTTCCCCAGCTCGAAGGCATCGATTTCGAGTACCCCTCTGGTGGAGCCCGCGAGGTCGTCGTCGTTTTCCTCGAACGGGGGTTGCGCCGCCCGACGCAGCTCATCGACGCGTCGTACGGGACAATCCGGTTACTGGGCCTGCTCGCCCTTGTCTACGACCCTGCCCCGCCTGCTATGACCTGCGTCGAAGAGATCGACCACGGCTTGCATCCGCAGGCTCTGGAGTTGCTGGTCGAACGCCTTCGAGACGCCAGCAGCCGTACCCAGTTCCTCGTCGCGACTCATTCACCCGCCATGGCTGACCGGCTCAAACCGGACGAACTGATCGTGTGTGAGCGCCGTGACGACGGTTCCTCGGCGATTCCGGCGATTCCACCGGCGCGCATCGAGGCCATTGTCGAGAGCAGCGAGGGGCTGCCACTCGGCGAACTCTGGTTCTCCGGAGCCCTCGGCGGGGATCTGTGACCTGTCGCGTCGGCACCGCCGGGCGAGCTACACGCAAGCCCGTGGTCGTCATCGCCGGAGAGGACGGCAACGATCGAAAGTCGCTACGAATCCTGCTGGAAGGGACTTGCCCTGAAATGCGTGGCCGACTTGTGGAGATCAAGGACAGCGTCCGCCTCCGCCGAGCGTCGGGGCCGACTCTCCGGGATCGCGTCTCGGTGCTGTACCGGAAGGCACGCGCCCGTGCTGAGCGTGAGCAGGCAGACCTGGCCTGCCTCTTTGTACATGAAGACTGGGACGACGTCGACAGCGATCATTGTGAGGCCGCTCGACGTTGCGTGCAGCAGGCGCTCGACGTCACGCTGCAGCGCTCGCATTATATCCTCGTCGTCTGGGAGATCGAGGCCTGGCTGCTGCTATTTCCTGCCGCGGTCAGCGCTGTCATTTCATCCTGGGCGGTTCCGACGAGATACCGGGGGCGCGACACCGGACGGCTCGTCGACCCTAAGCGGATTCTCCGGTCAGAGTGCAGTGTCGGTGCACGCCGATACCAGGAGGCGGACGCGCCCACTATTCTGCGGCGGGTGGTCGAGGACGGCCACCTCCATGCGGTGACGGGAACGAACCGGTCGTGGAGCCGATTCCAACAGGACGTGGCCACCTGCTGCGCGAGCCATCTGACTCGGCGGCATCGGGCCTGATCCCCAGCCGCCTGGTGTCTTGATCCAACAGGTGTACCCGGTAACCCATGAGGTCAGTGCGGTGCAGACCGAGGTCCGGCGGCCGACTCAGGGCGTGATCTCGCGCGGTAGGTTCGAGCGTGGACGGACTGAGTGGATCAAGGCCAACCACAGCTACGACGTGCCCGAGGTGGTGACGCTGCCGGTGCTCGGTGGCAGGCCGAAGTACCTGTCATGGGTGAGTGCCGAGACCCGCGCGGACTGATGCCCGGGCGTCAGACCGCGAGCCTGCCAGTGATCCGTTCGCGAAGGCGGGCGGCCGGGCTGGTCGTTCCGCCCGGGGAGCGGTGGGTCGGCATCCAAGCGGTCCACGCCCGTCCGAGGGCGTAGGCGAGGCCGCTGATGGTGCCGACGAAGAATCCGATCGGCCAGTTGGTCGCATAAGAGCTGGCGACGGCGGCCCACATGGTGATCAGGGCGATGCCGATCGACAGCGCCACGGCGAGGAGGGGCCGGGGTGTGAACGCGCGGGCGGCTGCGGGTGGACCGATCATCAGGCTGAAGATCAACAGGGCGCCGACGACGGGGACCGTCATGGCGGTGGCGAAAGCCAGGACGACGAGGAAGGCCAACTCCATGTGACGGGAACGGACGCCTCGGGCGTCGGCGATCTCAGGGACGACGGAGGAGAGCAGCAGGGGACGGTAGAGGAGGGCGACGGCGACGAGGCAGACGACGCCGAGTGCGGCAACCGGCAGGATCTCGCTGGCACTGACCCCGAGGATCTCGCCGAAGAGCAGCGCGAAGATCTCCGGTGCGTACTCGGTGGTTCGGCTGAGAAACGCCGCGCCCAAGGCGAGCGTCATGACCAGAGCCAAGGCGGTGGCCACGTCGTGGCGGCCGCGTCGACCGAGCGAGCCGATGCCCAGCGCGGCCAGCACGGCGAACACCACCAAACCGACAAGGGCGTTGACGCCGAGCAGGGCCGCGCCGCTTGCACCGGCGAAGGCCCCGTTGGGGATGGCATGGGCCGGGAACGCCGACGCGCGCAGGACGACGAAGAACCCGACGACGCCGGCGATGCCGGCGACGACGGTCGCCACGATCCAGGTGTTGGTCATGAACCCGGAGAACACGACGGCTCCTCGCCTGGTGGGTGCAGGGCTCGGTGCCGGCTCGTCGCCCGCCTGTCCAGATTGAGCCCGGGGGCGGCTCCCACTCGCCCCCTCGTAGCCCGCCGGACGGCCACGCCGGAGACGAGGTAGACGACAAAAATCACGGCGACGATGAAGGAGCTGACCGGGAGGCCGTTGTGCCCCGGCAGCCAGTCGGCGCTGTCGTAGGCGAGGAGCACCCCGAGCCAGGTCGCACCGATCCCGAGACCACTGGCGGTGAGCAGCGCCCGCCCGACCCGTTTGGTGAGGCGCAGGGCGCTGGCGGGGGGTCCGATGAGCAGGGCGGTGGAGAGGATGGCACCGACAGCCAGCGACGACAGCCCGACCGCCAGCGCCAGGGCCAGCAGGTACGTCAAACCGATGAGGCGGACCGGGACGCCCCGGGCGGCTGCGATGTCGGCGTTGACCGAGGCGAACAGCAGCGGCCGGTAGACGACGGCGATACCGCCGAGGGAGGCGACGCTGAAGCCGGCGACGAGAGGGACGGTCGAAGGCGCGGTGGCGAAGATCGAGCCGAAGAGGATGTGCCGGGTAGCGCCGGTGGTGGCCGTGGTGGTGGTGTCGAGGTAGAGGAACAGCGAGGCGAGGCCGATCGACACCCCGAGTACGACGCCGGTGGCCAGGTCACGGCCGCGGGCGTGTCGCACCCCGACCGCCTCCATGGCACCTGCCCCCGCCACCGCGCCGCACGCGAACCCCAGCAGCGGGTGGATCCCGATCAAGGTCATCCCGGAGCCTCCGGTGGCGGACGCGTCGGTGAGTGCGTGGCCGGCGAACGACTGGCCGCGGATCACCGTGAAGGTGCCGACAACGGCGGACACGACCGCCGTGAGGCCGCCGATGACCACGGCGGTGCGCACTTGCGGGCTGGCGAAGAAGCCCGGCTCGACGATCCAGCTCATGCTCAACTCACTTCGAGCACTGAGCCGGCTGACGGGGGGCGCCGATGGTTGCGGCGCTCGGCCCCGCGACGACGAGCACCCGGCCGGCGACGTGGAGGACCTCGACGTGGTGGCCGTAGAGGCCGCTGAGCACGTCGGCGCGGATCACCTGCTCGGTGGTGCCGCTGGCGGCGCGGCCCCCGGCGAGGTAGACGACCCGGTCCAGGACCGGCAGCAGCGGGTTCATCTCGTGCGCGGAGAGCAGCACGGCGATCTGCTGGTCGGTAGTGATCCAATCCAGCAGCCTGACGATCTCCTGACTGGCGCGCAGGTCGAGGTTGGCCAGCGGCTCGTCCAGCAGCAGCAGCTTCGGGCGGCTCACGAGGGCGTGGGCGATGAGGATCCGCTGCTGCTCGCCGCCGGAGAGACGACCCACCCGGGCGTCGGCGAAGCTTTCGGCGTCGACCGCGGCGAGCATCTCCTCGACGACCTGCCGGCGCGTCCGGGAGGGTCGGGGGATGCCGAAGCGGTGTCCGTCGATCCCGAGCGCGACGAGGTCCCGGGCACGCATCGGCAGGTCGGGATCGAGCAGTACCTTCTGGGGGATGTAGCCGACGGAGTGGTCGTGACGGGAGCGGGGTTGACCGGCCACCCGTACCCGCCCAGCGGTCGGGCGTAGCAGGCCGAGGAGCACCCGCAGCAGAGTGGTCTTGCCCGCCCCGTTCGAGCCGATCAGCCCGGTGAATTCCCCGGCGCCCACGGCGAAGCTCACCTGATCGAGGATCTGCCGGCCTCCCAGGGCGACGCTGACGCCGTCCACGGCCAGGATCTCCCCGCCACTGGTACCGGCCTCGCAGGTGGCGGTCACAGGTGCGGAGTGGAGGTCTTGTCGGCCACCGCGTCCTGAAGGGCCTGGGTTTCGGCCATCATCCAGGCCTGGTAGTCGTAGCCCGGTGCGGGCATCGTCTCGTACATCCCCACGACGGGCACTCCCGCCTTCTGGGCGTCGGTCCGGATGGATTCGGTGAGCGAGTCGACCACCTGCTGGTTGTAGGCGAACACTCGCACCACGTGGGTGGAGAAGAAGGTGTTCTCCAATGCCACGTCCTGGGGTGGGGGATCGGTGCCGTTCATGATGTCGGCTTGGAACTCGAAGGGGGTGAGGTTGTTGATCCCCATGGCCGCGAGCAGGTAGTCGGCGACAGGCTCGGTCGTGGCCGCCGGCGTGCCCCCGTACTTGGCCTTGAACGCGGCGATGGCCTCGTACCACGGCTTCAACGACGCGTCGAACGCCGCGACGTTCGCGTGGAAGTAGGCGGTGTGTGCCGGGTCGAGCGCGGACAGCTCGTCGCCCATCGCCCGGGCGGCGGCTGGCATCGTCGTCGGGTCGTACCACAGGTGCGGGTCGGGGGTGCTGTCCGGCAACCCCAACAGCTTCTGAACGTCGATCACCTTCCGCGTCGAGCCGGGCGTCGCCGACTCGATCTTGTTCATGAAGGTGTCGTAGCCCACTCCGTTGTGGATGACCAGTCCAGCCCCGCTGACCTCCTCGGCCACCTCCGGGCTGACCTCGTAGGTGTGCGGATCGGTGTCGGGGTTGCTTTCCACCGACACGACCCGCACGTAGCGGCCGCCGATCTGGCTGGCGACGTTTCCGTACCCGTTCTCCGCTGCCACCACCGACACGACCCCACTCGACGATGCGGTCGTGGTCGATGACGACCCGCAACCCGCCAACTCGGCCGGCGCCGTGAGGCTCACGGCGAGGACTGCGACCCAGCGGCGCAGCCGCCCCGCGCGTCGGTACCAGGGGTGCCGGGAGGGGTGCATAGACCTCGTTCTCCTCGGGAGGCGGTCACCGTCGGCGCTTGTCGGCAATGGTTGCAGGTAATCTAACTGGTAACGGTTCCCGATGCAAGCGCCAGAACAACCCCGACTGCAGGTGCCGGCGGGCCTTCCGCGAGGAGCCTGTGGCTGGCTTGACACTTATATAAGCCGGATCTAATGTCGAGGTGTGGCCGGCACTGATCAGCGACGGATCAGCGACGGCGGGGATGGCGCTCTGAGCCAGGTGGTCGAGCTGTTCAAGGCCCTGTCCTCACCGATCCGGCTCGCCGCCGTCGTCGAGTTGGGTGCCGGCCCCCGTTGTGTGCACGAGCTGTCCGAGGCATTGGGCGCCACCGGACGGGACGTGAGTCAGCCGCTGCTGTCCCAGCACCTCAAGGTGCTCCGGAACGCCGGGGTGGTCACCACCACCCGCCGGGCCACCGAGGTCGTCTACCACCTCGTCGACCACCACGTCGCTCACATCGTCCGCGACGCCATTCGGCACTCCCAGGAGGACCAACCATGGCCGCCATCCACCCCGAGCACCGCCACGGCGCCCACGAGGGCCACTGGGACGAGCACTGAAGGCTGATGGCATGGCCGCCAGTGCTGCTGACCTGCCGCGTCGGGCGCCCCAAGAGCGCTCCACGCGGCAGAAACGCGCCCTGGCCGCCGTGCTCGACGCTTCGGAGGGGTTCCGCTCCGCCCAGGACCTGTTCACCGAGCTACGGGCGCGCGGCGAGAACGTCGGGCTGACGACCGTCTACAACCAGTTGCGCGCCTTGGCCGAAGCGGGCGAGGTGGACGCCCTACGGGCTGATGACGGCGAAACCCTCTACCGCCGCTGCGGCACCCACCACCATCACCACCACCTCGTCTGTCGCGACTGCGGGAGCACCGTGGAAGTGCAAGGACCCGAAGTCGAACGCTGGGCCGAACACGTCGCAGCCGTCCACCTGTTCGTCAACGTCAGCCATACCCTCGAAATTGTGGGCACCTGTGCCACCTGCGCCACGCCGAAGGTCAACGGACGCTAAGCCGTCAATAGCTCCGCGGTCACCCGGCGAGTGGCACCCGTGATCACCGAGCACAGCGGCAGGCCTTGACCCGGTCGGGGGGCCTCGATCCACCGCACCACACCGTCAATGCCCGCGGCGAGCTCTGTGGGGATGACCACGTGGGCACCGCGGGGCGTGAGGTGGGCACCCAGGTGGCGCACGTCCTCCGGGAGATCGGTCAGTGCTCCCGCGCGAGGCCGGGTGAGGAACGCCCAGCGGTCGCTGTCTGGGCCGCATGCCACTGGAGCGGCCTGCATCATGGTCCGCAACCTGGCCAGCACCTCCTCGCCGAGCGCGGGTGGCATGCTCACCGCGTCCAGCCAGCCGCCTGCCGCTGCGACCAGGCACTTCCGTTCGACGTGCACCCAGACCGGCCAGCCCAACCGTTCCTCGTAGCGGCTGCGCGCAGCGGCGAGCTCCCGCAGCCACCCGGGCGCTGCCTGGGTCTCTAACAGCAGGTTCATCTGCAACCTTTCGCTTGGACGCATGTTTTCATGAGCTGCAACGGGCGGGGAGCCGCCGAGTTCCCTCTGGCCCATGGCCACCCCCCACACGATTGAAGCGCGTGCCTGCCCTCGCACCACACAAGAGTAGGAATCCGCCCGGTCGAGGGCCTTCACGTGCGCTTCGAGGCTGGTTAGCTTCGCGCGGCGGCCGGGCACCCCGGCGACCTTCTCGTCGGCGGGAGTGCGGTCTGTCGCTCAGCCGTTCCAGGCGTACCAGAACTGGCTCCGGTCGTCGCCTGTGGCCAGCAGGGCCTCCTTGAGTGCGCCGGGTCGGACGTCGGTGTCGGCGAGCGCCTCGAGCGGGAGCCAGTGGAACTCCTGGTGGTCTTCCTGGCTGACAGGTTCGATGTCGGGTATGGCGACCTCGAACACGAGGTTGAGCTCGTGGTGGGTGACCTTGTCTTCGACGTAGCCGTGTTCGACCACGCCGACGAATCCGGCCACCTTGACTTCGGTGCCGAGTTCTTCGGCGATCTCGCGCACCAGGGCGACCTCCAGGCGCTCGCCGGGTTCGACATGACCTCCAGGTAGGAACGACCACGACTTGTTGCGTAGGCGGGCGAGGAGAAGCTGACCGTCGCGGCGGATGACGGCCCTGACGATGATCTCCGTGGTGGTGGCGGCGCTCAGGTGTTCTTCTTCGCGGGTGACGTCGTCGAGGAAGTCGAGGGCGGCGGCGGTGTGGGCGGATCGCCAGGCGCGGAGCACGGTGTCGAATCCGTCAGCCGCGGCGGGTTCGACGCGAAGGGCTTCCAGGATGGGTTGCAGGGTTGCGCGTTGGCGGCGCAACAGGGCGGTGGGGTCGGTTCCGCAGCGGTGCAGCAGCGCGAGTTTGAGCAGTAGGTGTGAGATGTCGCGGACATGTCCGACGGGGCTGCTCAGCCAGCCGGTGAGTGCGTCGCGGCCGGTGGCGGTCACGGCGTAGAGGGTGCGCTGGGGACCGCGGCCGGTCTGGACGGATTGTGGGGTGATCAGGTCGAGGTCGGTGAGCCTGCCCAGCGCGCGGTAGACGACCGGGCGGGGGATGTGCCAGATGCGGCCGAGCTCGCCACGGCGCCCGGTGAGCGCGGCGATGGCGAAGCCGTGGGTGGGCCGTTCAGCGATGACGGCGAGCGCGGTCCACTCGGGCAGCCCCAATCTCACGGCATCGAGCCTATGGCGCTGGCGGCGCCGGTTCACCTGGGCGGGTGTGGCTCTGGCCTTCGTCGCGACCCCGCAGTAGTCTCATTGCGACTACATCTCCGCCGGCCTGGCCACGTGACGAGCGAGTCGACAAGAGGAGGTGGACCAGGCGATGTCAATTGATCACCTGTTTCCGGGCGGGGTGCTGTCCGGCGCCGGAACGTCCACCGGAGGTGGAGGCTCGTGAACGTGCATACTGTCCTCGTGGCACTGTCAGCCGCCGACGTCGCCCTGCTGGTCGCGGTGCTCGCGATCTACCTGTTCGGGCTCGGGGTGGTGCTGCGTCGTATCGCGGACAACCTCGATCGCTGCCTGAAGAGCGTCCAGCAGGTCGAGCGGGACGCGGCCGCGATCATCCCCGGTGTCCAGCACGTCAACGCGAGCGCTGGACAGGTGGCAGGAGCGCTGCCGCTGCTGTACGGTGCAGCCGAACGAATCGCGGCCACGCTGGCTCCAGCGCCGCCTCCCGAACCAGCGACCACAGGCAACGGCGCCCCCACGCAGGTCGCCGTCCCCGGCCCAGCCGACACCCCGGCCAGTGTCGCCACCGCGCAGCGGCAGCCTCGTCACGGGCGGGGCTACCTCGACGAGGATTAAACGTCCCGGTGCGGCCAGGGTGAGGTAAAAGTGCCGGAAGGACTGGGTCAGGACCGGGGTTCGTTGGAGTCGCTGCTCGTGACCCGGTCGTTGAGCGACGCTGAGTTGTTGCGGGCCAGTGACGCCGCGGCGGACTACGCGATCCTGCCCGACGTCAGCCTGCTCAAGATCGGCGGGCAGAGCGTGATCGATCGGGGCCGGGCCGCGGTGTACCCACTGGTCGAGGAGCTGGCGGCGGTCAAGGAGCACCACAAGATCCTCGTCGGGGCGGGTGGTGGCACCCGGGCTCGCCACGTGTACGCCCTGGCAGCCGAGCTCGGGCTGCCGACCGGCGTGCTGACCGATGTCGGCGCCGCGGTCACCGCCCAGAACGCCCGGATGCTGGGTTACCTCATGGCCCGGTTCGGCGTGCCGGTGGTGGGCCACGAGGCGTTCGGCGCGCTGCCGTTGTATCTCGCCGAGTGCGGCGCCGCGATCTTCCCGGGGATGCCGCCCTACGACATGTGGCAGCACGTCCCGACCGAGGGCGTCATCCCGCCGTACCGGACCGACGCCGGGTGCTACCTCGTCGCGGAGGTCTACGGCTGCGCCAGCATGGTCTTCGTCAAGGACGAGGACGGGCTCTACACGGCCGACCCGAAGACCGACCCGACCGCGAAGCTGATCCCGGAGCTCACCGTGGACGAGCTGATCGGGCTCGACCTGCCCGATCTGATCATCGAGCGCCCGCTGCTGCATCTCATGCGGCACGCCCGGTTCGTCAAGTCCGTCCAGGTCGTCAACGGGTTGCGGCCCGGACTGATCACCAGGGCACTGGCCGGCGAACACGTCGGCACCATCATCTCGGCCACATGACCGCCGCTCGGTACCCGCACTGCCGGAGAGATCCATGACAGACCCTGCCGGGCGGCCTGCCCCGCTCGCGGCCAAAGACGTGCCATCCGCGCTCATGCGCCAGACGCTGCTCAATCGCGAACTCGTCCGTCCGATCGACCGTCCGGTGATCCGGCTGCTGCCGTGGTTGAAGGTCGTCGCGCTCGGTGGACGCTCGGTCATCGACCGGGGTGTCGCCGCGGTCGGACCGGTCCTCGACGAGCTGCGGGCGGCGCTGGCCGAGCATCGGATGCTGATCCTCACCGGCGCCGGGATCCGCGCCCGCCACGTCCTCGGCGTCGGGCTCGACCTCGGGCTGCCGACCGGGGTACTGGCCGGATTGGCTGCCACCGAGGCCGAGCAGAACGGGCACCTCGTCGCGGCCCTGCTGGCCGCGGACGGGGTGTCCTATCTGCAGCACACCTCGGTCGCCCACCAACTCGCCGTGCACCTCGCCGCCAGCCGCTCCGTCGTCTCCAGCGGATATCCGCCCTACGGGCTCTACGAGTTCCCGCCTGAGGTCGGCAAGATCCCTCCCCACCAGGGCGACGCGGGGGCGTTCCTGCTCGCCGACGCCTACGGCGCCGCTCGCACGGTCTTCGTCAAGGACGTCGACGGCGTCTTCACCAGCGACCCGGCGACCGCCGAGGGCTGCCGACCCGAGCTGATCCCCCGGGCCGGGGCTGCCGAGCTGCGGGCGATGAAGCTCGACACCCTCCCTATCGACCCGCTGGTCCTCGAGCTCATGCCGCGCGCCAAGCACGTCAGGGAGATCCAGGTCGTCAACGGGCTCATCCGGGGGAACATCACCGCCGCCCTGCAGGGCGAACACGTGGGCACAGTGATCCACACAGCTTAGCGGTCCCGCCTGGAAGTAGCCTCCAGGCGCGACCGCTTAGGGCGGGCCCACGGCCCAGCCGTCACTCCCGTTGGAGCGCCGCCGCCTGCGCATCCCGGTATGCGGTGTCCGCGTCTCCTCGCCCGGCTGTGTCGTCCTGAATCCGGTCGTCGTGGAGGGACCGTTCCGCGGGCCACACGACGATCGCCTCGGATGGGATGGCGACCTGGCAGGTGGTCTCCGGGGCGGATCGGTGTGGGCTGGGCGTGGTGGCGGACAGTTCGCAGCCCCCGGCGAGGTGAAGGACGACTTCGGTGAAGCCACCCAGGGCGATGGTGTCGCGGACGGTGGCGGTGTAGGGGCCGGTCGCGGTCAGAGCGATGTGTTCCGGGCGCACGCACCAGGTGACGGGGGTGCCGACCGGAAGGTCGAGGCGCCTGGTGGTCAGGCGCAGGCCGTAGGTCTCGATGCTGTCACGGTCGTGGACGCGGCCGGTGTGCAGGTTGCGGATGCCGAGCAGGCGGGCGGCGTGCGGGGTTGTGGGGTGGGCGAAGACCTCGGGTAAGGGTCCGGCTTGCAGCAGTTGCCCGTCGGAGATGAGCACGACGTCGTCGGCGAGCATCGTCGCCTCGTTCGGGTCGTGGGTGACCAGCACGGTGGTCAGGCTGGTGTCACGTTGGAGTTGGCGCAGTTCGCGGCGCAACTGGTCGCGCACCGGAGTGTCCAGGCCGGTGAAGGGCTCGTCGAGCAGCAGCAGGGTGGGTTGGCGGGCCAGGGCGCGGGCCAGGGCGACGCGGCGGCGTTGGCCGCCGGAGAGCTGGGTGGGCAGTCGCTGTTCGAGTCCGGTCAGGTGCAGGCGTTGCAGCCAGTGCGCGGCCAGCGCGGGGTCGGTGTCGATCCCGAAGGTGATCTGCCGCCAGACCGGGAGGTGGGGCAGCAGCGCGGAGTCCTGGGGTAGGTAGCCGATCTGGCGCCGCTCCGGCGGCAACCGGCTGAGGTTGCGCTCACCGAGCATGACCGACCCCTCGGTCGGGGTCAGCAGGCCGGCGAGCAGCCGGAGGAGCATGGACTTGCCGGCGCCGGAAGGTCCGAGGACGGCCAGGTGACGGCCGCCCATGGTGTGGGCAAGGCGCAGGTGGAAGGAGCCCAGCTCGGCCTGCAGGGCGAAGCGCAACCGGGGTGCGGCGGTGGCGGCGGGCGCCCGTGGCGGCGGTAGCGGCGGCCTGCGGGAGGCGCGGCGGCGCCAGCGCAGCTGGATGGCGGCCAGCAGCAGCACGAGCAGGGCCGCCAGCAGTGCCGCACCGACCGGGGTCAGGGTGGTGGCCAGGCCGGTGCTGCCGAACTGGACGTAGGTGAACACCGGGAGCGAGTAGGGGTGGTAGGCCAGTACCACGGTGGCGCCGAACTCACCGAACGCGCGCAGCCAGGACAACAGCAGCCCGGCTCTGATGGCGCCGGCGCTGGCGGGCAACGCGACGTGGAGGAACCGCGACCAGGGGCGGTGGCCCAAGGTGGCTGCCACCTCGGCCAGCGCCGGGTCGACGGCGGCGAAACCGGAACGGGCGGCGACGACGAGGAACGGGGCGGCGACGAAGACCTGGGCGAGCACGATGCCGACCGCGTCGTCGGTGAGCCGTCCGGCGAACAGTTGGCCCAGCGGGGTGTAGGGGCCGACGAGGTAGATGAGCAGGATGCCGCTCATCAACGGGGGCAGCGCCAGCGGCAGTTGCACGGCCACCCCGAGCACGTCGCTGAGGCGCCCCCGCGCCTGGGACAGTAGGTAGCCCAGGGGGATCCCGCCCACGGCGATGATCACGGTGGAGATGCTCGCGGTGGCCAGCGACACCTCCAGGGCGGCGACGACGCCGGGGGTGGCCCGGTCGGCCGGTGCGGCAGTGGCGAAGCGTGCCACGAACGCGGCCAACGGGACCAGCAGGTAACCGACCAGCAGGGCGGCCAGGGCGGGCAGCGGGGTGCGCCAGGCCGCCAGGCGCACCCCCGCCCTGGCCGGCCGCCGGCGGGGACGGGCGGGCACTACCCGATCGTCGGGTGCAGTTGGGCCGGAACCGCGCTGGCCGGGCCGCTGCGCTTGGGTGGGGAGAGCACGGTCAGGCCGTCCTGCTTGAGGAGGGTGACACCCTGGTCGCCCAGCAGGTAGGTGACGAACGCGATCGCCCCAGCCTGGTCGGGGGGCTGGTTGAGCACGGTCACGGTGTAGCTGGCGGACAGGTCGACCGGGCTGAGGCTGATGGTGGGGATGTGCTGCTCGACGGCCTCGTTGCTGTAGAAGAACCCGGCATCAAGCTGGCCGGCCTCCAGCCGGCCCACCAGATCCTGCTCGGGGAAGACCTGTGAGGCGTTGTCCACCATCGGCCCCAGCCCGACCTGCTGCAGGGCCTGCACCGTCAGTTGGCCCTTCGGGTCCAGCTTCGGGTCGGTGCGACCCAACCGGAAACCCGGTTCGCTGATGACCGCAGGCCAGGGCTTGGACTTCAGATCCGCCGCGAAGCGGCTGTGGGGGTTGTAGCCCAGGACCAGTGGGGCGGTGGCGAAGGTCGCATACCACGACAACCAGTTCCCGTTGGCCGCCCCCTCCAGAGTGGCGTCGGCCGACGGGCTGGCGCTGATGAACACGTCTGCCCGTTTCGTCTTGCCCTTGATCTCATTCGCCAGCTCCGACGACCCCGTCCCTTCCCCCTGGAACGTGTAGCCGGTAGCGGCGTCGAACTTCGGGCCCAGGTTGTGTTCCATCAGATTGACCAGCGAGCCCGCATACAACACCGCGACGGGCTGTCCCGCCCCCGACCTGGACGCCGCGGTCGACCCCGGAGTGCCGGTCGTCGTGTTCGACCCGCCGCACCCGGCCAGCGACACCACCACCCCCACAGCCAGCGCCGAGCCCCACCACCGCCTCGCCCACCGAGCAGTCACTGAAAATCGCACTCTTCCTCCTCATCGGGACCCGACCAACCAAACCGGAACCGGTACCGCCACGGTGGCGACGTCGACCACGGCCCGCAGCGGCCGAGCTCACCGGCAAACCGGGCTCGCCCGCCGCCCGCCGTCATCACCGACACCAGCAGCGACGCCTCCGGAAAAATCCGAAACTGCGGCGCGGCGAACATCATAACTCCGCAGTCGCGGCAGTACGGTCTGCGGTCAGCGCGGCGCCCGACACCACGCCCCGACCGGTGCCCGGCACCGCGCCCAACCCGGCGCCCACGTCGACGGCCGGCGCCAGCGACCCCGAGCCAGGCGGTCGGTCCACCGTGGGAGGCGGGCCCGAAACCCGGGCAGAGGGCTCCGGTCGCTGTGCTCCCAGCCTCCGGCTCGCTACGTTGCCTACGTGGCGGTCGGCCAGCACCCGGCGGGAAGGTCGGCAGCCAGGATGTCGGAGCCTGATCTGGGTAAGGAGAGATGTGATGAGCGCTTCCACCCGTGAACTCGAATCGACGGTACGGGAGATCCTCGCCGACGGCAGGGGCATCCTGGCCGCCGACGAGAGCACCGGCACCATGAGCAAGCGCCTCGCGGGGGAGGGCATCGAGTCGACGGCGGAGTCACGCCTGCGCTTCCGCGAGCTGATGTTCTCCACCGACGGGGTCGAGCAGTGGATCGGGGGGGTGATCCTGTACGACGAGACGATCAGGCAGTCGGCCTCCGACGGCACGCCGATCCCCCGGTACCTGGCCGGGCGCGGGATCGTCCCCGGAATCAAGGTCGACACCGGTGCGCAGCCGTTGGCTGGCTCGCCTGGTGAGAAGGTCACCGAGGGGCTCGACGGGCTGCGCGGCCGGCTTGAGGAGTATCGCGGGATGGGTGCCCGCTTCACCAAGTGGCGAACGGTCATCACGATCGGCGAGAATCTCCCCACGCGGTACTGCCTGCAGGTCAACGCGCACTGCCAGGCGCGCTACGCGGCGTTGGCCCAGGAGGCCGGGCTGGTGCCCATCGTCGAGCCAGAGACGATCATGAATGGTTCACACTCGATCGAGCGCTCCTACGAGGTCACGCTGGAGGCGCTGCACGAGTTGTTTGCCGAGCTCCACCGCCAACGGGTGGCGTTGGAGGGCATGCTGCTCAAGACGAACATGGTGGTCACCGGCTACGACGCCGACGACCGCGCCGGCGTCGAGGAGGTCGCGGACCGGACGCTGCGGTGTCTGCGCCAGACGGTCCCCGCGGTGGTCCCGGGGATCGTGTTCCTCTCGGGCGGCCAGAGCGACTTCTCCTCCAGCGCCCACCTCAACGCGATGAGCACGGCGCAGGGCCTGCCGTGGGTGCTCAGCTTCTCCTACTCGCGGGCGCTGCAGGGCTTGACGATCAAGACGTGGGCAGGCAAGGAGGAGAACGCCCGGAAGACCCAGGCGGCGTTCCACTACCGGTGCCGGCTGACCGCCGCCGCCAACGCCGGGCAGTGGTCCGAGGACATGGAGCGTGAGCCCGAGGACGTGCTCTCCGAGGCCGAGCGGGAGCTCCAGGCGACGGCTTCCTGAAGCGTGAGGGGCGCAGACCTCCTGGTCGACGCGTTCGGCAGGATCCGTGACGCCGTCCGCGGCGCGGTGCGCGGCCTGACGTCGGAGGAGTTGGCGTGTCGCGTCGACGACGAGGCGAACTCGATCGCGTGGCTGGTGTGGCACCTGAGCCGGATCCAGGACGACCACGTCGCCGCCGCCGCGGGAGCGGAGCAGGTGTGGACGTCGCAGGGCTGGGTGGAGCGGTTCGGTCTGCCGTTCGACCGACGGGCGACCGGATACGGGCACAGCGCCGGAGAGGTCGCCGAGGTCCGGGTGCGGTCGGCGGACCTGTTGCTCGGATACCACGACGCCGTCCACGAACAGACCGTCCGGTACCTGGGAGGACTGACGGACACCGATCTGGACCGCGTCGTCGACACGTCGTGGGATCCTCCGGTGACGCTCGGCGTGCGGCTGGTCAGCGTGGTCGCCGATGACCTGGAGCATGCCGGGCAGGCCGCGCTCGTCCGCGGTGTCGTCGAGCGGCGATGAGCTACCAGCACCGGTCCCGCTTCGCGGCCCAGCAGGCCCAGCAGGCCCAGCTCGAGCCGGACCGCTTGACAGCGGCTTCACAAGCGCGGCGCCGAGCGGGATGATCGGGCGAGCACACCAAGGGGGCCGTCCGGCCCCCGTGAGCCGAGGGGAAGAACATGCGTACCCTGATCATGGCGCTCGCAGTCCCCCTCCTGGCCGCTACCACGGTGCGCTCGTGCGACACCGTGCCGACCCCGGGCTCCTTGGGCTCGTCCGGCTCTGCTGCCCCGGTGGGATGCGTCGTGAGCGCCGACAACCCGCAGGGCATCAGCTCGACGGATTTGATCGTGGGCACTGTCCACGTGTCATGCGACCGCCCCGACGCCCAGGACGTCCACGTCGACGTCCTGATCCAACGGCAGGACGGCAACGACTCATGGGAGACCGTCGCCACCTCGTCGAGCGTCGTGACGGGCTCGCAGGCCGACGTCGCCAGCTCGGTACCACAAGCCAGCTTGCCGTGCCAGAGCGGGACGTTTCGGGTGCTCGTCCGTGCGCTCACCGACATCGGGGGTGGGAGCAACTCGCTCAGCAACGCCAGCGTCAGCGTCACCGACCCCTGCGGCGGCCAGTGAGGCCGAGCTGAAACCGAGCACAGCCGACCCGATCCGACCCCGGGCTCGCGACGCCCTCAGCCCACGACCGGCGTGACGCCGGCGACGACGGCGAGGACGATCGAGGCGGCCACGACGAACCAGCCGAGGCCGCAGGTCGGGGCCGAGGTCGGTACGACCCGCCCGGACAGGTCGACCTCGGGGGGAAGGGCGAGGACGAGCCCCAGCATCACGCCGAACAGACCGAGCACCGCCATGCCGAAAGGTCTACCATCCGCAGCGCCTGCCCATCCTGTGGACGATGGTGCGCCGCGCCGCCGTCCGTCGTCGGGTGGGCGCCTGTGAGCCCGCTGTGGATCGCGCGCTGCCGCTGACCTGATGACCGTAGTGTCACCGCCGTGTCACCCACCGAGATCGGCGGCCTGCCTGCCCACGTCCTGCTCGTGCACGTCATCGTCGTGGCGGTGCCGCTGACGGCGGTGCTGCTCGTACTCACGGCGGTCTGGCCGCGGGCGCGGCGGCGCGGCAGCGGCCTGACCGCGATCGTGGCGCTCGTGACGCTGGTTGCGGTCCCGGTGACGACGCACGCCGGCGAATGGTTGCAGCGGCGGGTGCCGGCCACCGCCCTGGTCCGGGCACACACCCAGCTCGGTGACGGGTTGCTGCCGTGGACGGTCGCGCTGTTCGTGGTGGCCGCGGTGCTGTGGGTGCTTCAGCGGTTCGAGATCCGCCGGGTGGGCGGGCTGGCGGGCGATGGCGGCCCCGGTACCGCCCGCGCGCCCACCCGGCTGGTCGCGGCCGTCGGGCGCAGCGGGACGGCGGTGGCGGTCGTGCTCGCCGTGCTCGCCACCGCGGTGTCCGTGGGGGCGGTGGTCGACGTCTATCGGATCGGTGAGTCCGGTGCCCGGGCAGCCTGGACCGGTCACTTCAGCCAGCAGCCACTGGTGCTGCACGACCGGCGACCGGCGGGCTGAGGGGACCCGGCGGCATTATGGTCGAGCCATGAGCAGCACCCCGGATCCGCTGGACTTCCTCGACGTTGACCAGCGGTTGCGCGACGAGGAGCGCGACGTCCGTGACACCGTGCGGGCCTACGTCCGCGAGGAGCTGGCGCCGCGGGTCGCTGACTGGTACGAGGCGGGCACGCTGCCGCGCGAGATCGCCAAGGGCCTGGCCGGCCTCGGGCTGCTCGGGATGCACCTGCAGGGCTATGGCTGTGCCGGCACGAACGCGGTGGCCTACGGGATCGCCTGCCGGGAGCTGGAAGCGGTGGACTCGGGGCTGCGCAGCTTCGTCTCGGTGCAGGGTTCCCTGGCGATGTACGCTATTC
The DNA here is from genome assembly GCA_039583705.1 of Pseudonocardiaceae bacterium. Taxonomy (GTDB): domain Bacteria; phylum Actinomycetota; class Actinomycetes; order Mycobacteriales; family Pseudonocardiaceae; genus JAVKSM01. Next base: position 17,098 of record JAVKSM010000014.1, on the reverse strand, counting down.
ACCGCTGGGGCTCCGAGGACCAGCGCCAGTGGTGGCTGCCGCGCATGGCGGCAGGGGAGGTTCTCGCGTGTTTCGGGCTCACCGAACCCGACGCCGGCAGCGACCCGTCCTCGATGCGCACCCGTGCCCGGCGCGACGGAGCCGACTGGGTGCTCGACGGCACCAAGATGTGGATCACCAACGGCACCTTCGCCGACGTGGCGGTGGTGTGGGCGCAGACCGAGGAGGGGATCCGGGGCTTCCTGGTGCCCACGGAGGTTCCCGGCTTCACCGCCAACGAGGTGCGCCACAAGCTGTCGCTGCGGGCTTCGGCGACCGCAGAGCTCGTGCTCGACGGGGTGCGGCTGCCCGCCGAGGCCGGCTTCCCGGAGGTGCGTGGGTTGCGGGGTCCGCTGTCCTGCCTCAACGAGGCCCGCTTCGGCATCCTGTGCGGCGTCGTCGGGGCGGCCCGAGCCTGCTACCAGTCCGCCTTGGAGTACTCACTGAGCCGGGAGCAGTTCGGCAGGCCTATCGCCGGCTTCCAGCTCACCCAGCGCAAGCTCGCCGACATGGTCGTCGACGTCAACTGCGCGGCGCTGCTGGCGCTACACCTGGGCCGGCTCAAGGACGCCGGGGCGCTGCACCCGGCCCAGGTCAGCGTCGGCAAGCTCGCCAACGTCGCGGCGGCGCTGCGGGTGGCGCGCAGTGCCCGCACCGTGCTGGGTGGCAACGGGATCACCCTGGAGTACCCGGTCATGCGGCACGTGGCCAACCTGGAGACGGTGCTGACCTACGAGGGCACCGAGGAGATGCACGCGCTGGCGATCGGCGGCGCCGTCACCGGGCTTCCGGCGTTTCGGTGAGCCGCGGCCGCACATCCACGGTGTGCCGAGGGCGACGAGTTCTGCGTGCTGCCTCCCGGGTGAGCCCGGCCACTAGGCTTGGCTGGTGCGCGTCGCGCTGTTCGTCACGTGCGTCAACGACACGCTCTTCCCCGCGACCGGCAAGGCCGTCGTCACCCTGCTGGAGCGGCTCGGCCACACCGTCGAGTTCCCGCCGGCGCAGACCTGCTGCGCCCAGATGCACGTCAACACCGGCTACCAGCGCGACGCGCTGCCCCTGGTGCGCCGTTTCGTGGACACCTTCGCCCGCTACGAGGTGGTCGTCGCACCCTCTGGCTCGTGCGTCGGCACGGTGCGCGAGTACTACGGGTACGTCGCCCGAGCCGCCGGTGACGACCGGCTCGCCGCCGCGGCGGCCGACCTCGCCCCCCGGGTACACGAGCTGTCCGAGCTGCTCGTCGACGTGCTCGGCGTGACCGACGTGGGCGCCTACTTCCCGCACCGCGTCGCCTACCACCCCACCTGCCATTCGCTGCGGGTGCTACGGGTCGGGGACAAGCCGCTGCGGCTGCTGCGCGCGGTCCGCGGGCTGATCCTTGTCGACCTGCCGGGTGCCGAGGAGTGCTGCGGCTTCGGCGGCACGTTCGCCGTGAAGAACCCCGACGTCTCGGTGGCGATGGCCGCCGACAAGGTGCGCCATGTCGGCGAGACCGGAGCCGACGTCCTCTGCGCCGGGGACAACGCCTGCCTGGCCCATCTCGGCGGCACGCTGTCCCGGCTTCGTTGCGGGGTACGCACGATGCACCTGGCGGAGATCCTCGCCTCGACCGAGGGCGCCGTGGCGTGACCGGGACCATGCCGACCTGGCTGGGCATGCCGCCGTTCCCCGTCGCCGCCCGGACCGCCCTGGCCGACGCCCAGCTACGGGCGAACCTGCGCCGCGCCACGTCCACCATCCGTGCCAGGCGCGCCGCGATGATCGCCGAGCTGGACGACTGGGAGGGGCTGCGCCGCGCCGCCGCCGCGATCAAGGACCGCACCCTGCGCCACCTCGACGAGCACCTGGAGCGGCTGGAGTCCGCGGTAGCGCGGGCCGGCGGGACGGTGCACTGGGCGCGCGACGCCGGTGAGGCCAACCGGCTCGTGACCCGGCTCGTCCGCGACACCGGCGCCGACGAGGTCCTCAAGGTCAAGTCGATGGCGACCCAGGAGATCGGGCTGAACGAGGCGCTTGCCGAGGCCGGGATCACCGCCTACGAGACGGACCTCGCCGAGCTCATCGTGCAACTCGGCGAGGACCGTCCCTCGCACGTCCTCGTGCCGGCGATCCACCGCAACCGGGCGGAGATCCGCGAGATCTTCCGGCGCACCATGGAAGGCCTGCCCGCCGACCTCGCCGACGAGCCGCAGGCGCTCGCCGCCGCGGCCCGCGCCCACCTGCGCCGCCGGTTCCTCACGGCGCGGGTCGGGATCTCCGGGGCGAACTTCGCCGTCGCCGAGACCGGCACGCTCGTCGTCGTCGAGTCCGAAGGCAACGGCCGGATGTGCCTGACCCTGCCGGAGACACTGATCGCGGTGGTGGGAATCGAGAAGGTGGTGCCGACCTGGGACGCGCTGGAGGTCTTTTTGCGGCTGCTGCCCCGCTCCTCCACAGGCGAGCGGATGAACCCCTACACCTCGGCCTGGTCCGGCGTCTCGCCCGGCGACGGTCCGCAGCGCTTCCACCTGGTGCTGCTCGACAACGGGCGCACCGACGCGCTGGCCGACGAGGTCGGGCGGCAGGCGTTGCGCTGCATCCGCTGTTCGGCCTGTCTCAACGTCTGCCCGGTCTACGAGCGTACCGGTGGCCACGCCTACGGGTCGGTGTACCCGGGGCCGATCGGCGCGATCCTGTCCCCGCAACTGCGCGGCCTGGCCTCCGAGGTGGACCAGGCCCTGCCGTTCGCCTCGTCGCTGTGCGGGGCGTGCTACGAGGTGTGCCCGGTCGCCATCGACATCCCGCGCGCACTGGTGCACCTGCGGGCCAGGGTGGTCGAGGCCCGCGGCGCGGGCGCCGAGGCGCTGGCGATGCGGGCCGCGCGGTGGGTGCTCGCCGAGCCCCGGCGGCTGGGCGCGGCGCAGCGCCTCGTGTCGGCGTCGCGGCGTCTTGTCGGCAGGGTCGAGCGGCTGCCCGGCCCGCTGTCCGCCTGGACCCACGCCCGCGATCTTCCGGCGCCGCCACCGGAGTCCTTCCGCTCGTGGTGGGCAAGGACCCGCCGGTGAGTGCGCGGGAGGAGATCCTTGCCCGGATCCGGAGGGCTACGGCCGGCGCGCCGGAGCCTCAGGCCGTTCCGGTGCCCGGGCCGGCTGCGGTGGCCGACCCGGTGGTGCTGTTCTGCGAGCGGGTGGCCGGCTACCGGGCCACGGTCCGGCGGGTGGCGGCCGACGGGCTGTCGGCCGCGGTCGCCGAGGCGCTGCGGGAGGGGGGCGTACGCCGGCTCGTCGTGCCAGCCGACCTGCCAGCCGGCTGGCTCGCCGCCGGGGACGGGGTCACCGTGCTGCGCGACGACCCCCCGCTCGCGGTCGACGAGCTGGACGCGACCGACGGCGTGCTCACCGGGTCGGCGGTGGGCATTGCGGTCACCGGCACGATCGCCCTGGATGCCGGTCCCGCCCAAGGGCGCCGGGTGCTCACCCTGGTGCCGGACTACCACCTGTGTGTCGTGCGGGCGGCCGACGTCGTGGACGACGTGCCCACCGCACTGGCCCGGCTCGACCCCGGCCGGCCACTGACGTTGATCAGTGGGCCGTCGGCGACCAGTGACATCGAGCTGGACCGGGTGGAGGGCGTGCACGGCCCCCGCACCCTCGTCGTGCTCGTCGTCGGGTGACTTCCCGGGTCGGAACCTGGCCGGGTCAGGACGACACGCCGCTCTGGCGCCGGTACTGGCGCACCAGCAGTCCCAGCAGGCACACTGACCCCGTTGACATCGGTCCACTGGGGCATCCGGCGCGGCGAGGTCGTTGGGGAAGACGTACCTCATCGAGGTCGGAGGTCAGCAGTGAGCACCCGTGGCGTGATCTACGTCCACTCGTCGCCACCCGCGGTGTGCCCGCACGTCGAGTGGGCGATCTCGGGCACCCTTGACACCCGTGTCGTGGTGCAGTGGAGCCCCCAGCCCGCGGCGCCCGGTCAGCTCCGGGCCGACTGCACCTGGAGCGGCCCGGTCGGCACCGGCGGGTCGCTCGCCGCCGCGCTGCGGGCCTGGCCCATGGTCCGATTCGAGGTCACCGAGGAGCCCAGCCCCGGTGTCGACGGGGAGCGTTTCAGCTACGTGCCCGGGCTGGGCCTGTGGCGCGGCCGGACCAGCGCCAACGGCGACATCGTGCTCGCGGAGGACCAACTGCGCAGCCTCGTCGCCACGGCCGCCGGCCGCCACTGTGTGGCACGCCGGATCGATGACCTCCTCGGGACGGCCTGGGACGACGCCCTGGAGCCCTACCGGTACGCCGGGGACGGCGCGGCCGCCACCTGGCTGCACCGCGTCGGCTGAGCTCGAGGCACCGAATGGCAGGCTGGGCGGCATGGTCGTTCGGACCGATCTCCGGCAGTGGCCGGCGGCGCTGACGGCGGCGCTGGTGTTGCTCCTGGGCATCGTCATCGCGAGCGGGATCGTGGTGCGCGCCAGGTTGGGCGAGCCGTCGGCCGGGGCGGCCGGAGGCCCGCTGCCAGCGCCGGGCCAGGCCGGCTCGGCGGTGGTCGAACTGAGCGCCGACGCCCGGGCATACCCGGGGGCAGCGGCGGTGCGTGCCCTGCTACATACCTACTTCGATGCCGTCAACAGCCGCGACTACCCGAGGTGGGCGACGACCGTGGTCCCCGACCTCGCCGCCCGGCAGCCCGAGACGACGTGGGCCAGCGATCTGGCCGGCACCCGGGACGGCACGATCCTCGTCAGTCGGATCGAGGAGGCCGACGCCGGCGGCGGCCTGCTCGTGCTGGTCTCCTTCGCCACGGTGGCGCCGGTCCAGAACGCGGCGGACCTGCCTGCCGGCCGGAGCTGCTGGAACGCGAGCTACAGCCTGGTCCAGGAGGACGGCAGCCTGCGGCTCGACAGCCCCCGCGCCGGCAGCGTCATCCGCGTCTCCTGCTGAGAGCACCTACCTCCCCCTCGGCGCGGGCGGATACCGGGGTGGTTAGGGTGGCGTCGGTGAACACATTGCCGTCGGCCGCGCCAGCGGCTCCGCGGGTCGCGCCGGTCGAGGCGGGTTTTGACGATCGGGGAATCGGCTTGGAACCCGGCCGCACCCAGCAGCAACGCCAGTTCGCGGTGACGAGATGGCGGTGTCGATGCCTGGGCCTTCATCGCCGCGGCCCACAGGTCGGCGCGGTCACAGCCGGTGTCGGTGAGGTGGGCCGCCACGACCGCACCCGGTAGTGCGGTGACGAGCTGGGCGTGGGCGCGACCGAGCGTGACCAGTGCCGAGTCCCGTAAGCGGGGCAGGTCACCGACCATGCCTCACCCGACGAAGTCCGCTACCGCAAGCCGATTCACCAGATCACCGCCGGTTTGCTCCAACACCCGACCACGCACACCCTGCCCGGCCTGCGGGCCTTTGCGCGCCGCACCGGCGCGCCCGTCTGACCGGCGCCGTCATCTCACAGGGGGATGTTCCCGTGGGCACCGCGGCCGGCGGGGGCGGCGGCCAGGGCCTCGACCAAACGGAGCCGGGTGTGCCTGGGGTCGATCACCTCGTCGACCACGCCGATCGCCATCGCCCGCTCCATGCCGCCGGCCACCCGCTCGTGCTCCTCGACCAAGCGGGTGTGCAGCGCCTCCCGTTCCTCCTCGGCGGCGGCTGCGAGCCGCTTGCGGTGCAGGATCCCGACCGCGGCGTCGGCCCCCATCACGCCGAACTCCGCATCCGGCCACGCGAACACGGCTGTCGCGCCCAGCGCGCGGGAGTTCATCGCGATGTAGGCCCCGCCGTAGGCCTTGCGCGTCACCAGCGTCACCCGCGGCACGCTGGCCTCGGCGAAGGCGTGCAGCAGTTTCGCGCCGCGCCGGACGATGCCGTCCCACTCCTGACCAACTCCAGGCAGGTAGCCGGGCACGTCGACGAGCACCACGAGCGGCACCCCGAAGGAGTCACACATCCGCACGAACCGGGACGCTTTCTCCGCCGACGGGGAGTCCAGGCAGCCGCCGATGCGCAGCGGGTTGTTCGCGAGCACGCCGACCGAACGGCCACCCAGCCGGCCCAGTCCGACAACCATGTTCGGCGCCCACCGTGCCTGGAGCTCGGCGAAGCTCGACCCGAGGTCACCGCTCGGGTCGTCATCGAGCAGGCGGCGCAGCAGGGGGCGCACGTCGTAGGCACGCTGGCGCACCTCGGGCAGCAGCGCTCGCGGGTCGTCCCCGGGGTCCAGGGTCCGGATGTCGAAGCACCCGGGGCGCCCGAACAGCCCGGTGATGCGGCGGGTGCGGGCGAAGGCGTCGGCCTCGGAGCTGGCCGCGACGTGGACGACGCCGGACTTGCGGCTGTGCGCGGACGGGCCGCCGAGGGACTCCATGTCGATCTGCTCGCCGGTGACGCTGCGGACCACGTCCGGACCGGTGACGAACACCCGTCCCTCCGGAGCCATGACCACGACGTCGGTGAGCGCGGGGCCGTAGGCCGCGCCGCCGGCCGCCGGGCCGAGCACCAGCGAGATCTGCGGCACCCGCCCGGAGGCGCGCACCATCGCGGCGAACACCTGACCCACCGCGTCCAGTGCCTCCACACCCTCGGCCAGCCGGGCCCCGCCGGAGTGCCACAGCCCGATCACCGGGCAGCGCTGCCGGACGGCGCTGTCGATGGCATCGACGATGTGGCGGCAGCCCTCCGAGCCCATGGCGCCGCCCATCTTCGTGGCGTCGGTGCAGTAGGCCACGACCCTGGCCGCCTCGATGCGGCCGTACGCCGCGAACACCCCGCTCGGGTCGCGGGGACGCAGCGGGACCAGCGTGGCCTCGTCGAACAGGGCGGCGATGCGCAACTCCGGGTCACGGGGATCGATCCGGTGTCCTTCGGCGGTCTCGGTGCGGCTGGCCAGCGCGGTCATGGGCATGCTCCCCGTTGTGGTGAGGTGGACGGGTCAGGCTGCGGTGAAGGTGAGCGCGATGTTGTGGCCGCCGAAGCCGAACGAGTCGCTCACCGCCGCGGTGAGTCCGGCGTGCCGCGGCGCGCCGCAGACGACGTCGAGCGCCACGCCCGGGTCGAGGTTCGCGAGGTTGAGCGTCGGCGGGATCACGCCGTTGCGGATGGCGAGCAGGGTCGCGATCCCCTCCACCGCGCCCGCCGCACCCAACAGGTGACCCAGCGCGGACTTGGGTGCGGTGAGCACCGGGTGGTCGCCGATCGCCGAACGCACCGCCACCGCCTCCGCGATGTCGCCGACCGGGGTCGCGGTGGCGTGGGCGTTGACGTGCCCGACGTCGGCGGGCTCCACCCCGCCGTTGCGCAGCGCGGCACGGATCGCCCTGGCCGCGCCGGCGCCCTCGGGGTCGGGGGCAGTGATGTGATAGGCGTCGGAGCTGGTGCCGGCGCCGGCGAGCCGGCCGTACACCTGGGCACCGCGGGCGGCGGCGAAGTCGGCCCGCTCCAGCACCATGATCCCGGCTCCCTCGCCGAGCACGAACCCGTCGCGGCTGACGTCGAACGGGCGCGAGGCGCGTTCCGGGTCGTCGTTGTGCGAGGTGCACATCGCCCGCATCTGGGCGAAGCCGGCCAGCGGGATTGCCGTGATGCACGCCTCCGCCCCGCCAGCCACCACCACGTCGGCCTCGCCGCAGCGCAGCAGCCGCCAGCCCATGGCCAGGGCCTCGGCGCCGGACGCGCACGCCGAGACCGGCGTGTGCACCCCTGCCCGGGCCCCCAGCTCGAGCCCGACATAGGCCGCCGGCCCGTTGGGCATGAGCATCGGGACCGTCAGCGGGGAGACCTTGCGCATCCCCTCGGTCTTCAGCACGTCGTCCTGACCGAGCAGGGTGAGCGCGCCACCGATCCCGGTGCCGACGACCACGGCCAGCCGCTCCGGCTCCACACCCGGGGTTCCGGCGTCGGCCCACGCCTCCCGGGTCGCGATCATCGCGACCTGCTCGCAGCGGTCCCAGCGCCGGGCCTCGACGCGCTTGAGCACCTCCGCCGGCTCCACCGCGAGCTGCGCGGCGATGCGGACGGGCAAGTCGTAGCGCTCGACCCAGTCCTCCTTGATGGCGGACACCCCGCTGTGACCGGCGAGCAGCCCGTCCCAGGTCGACGCGACGTCCCCGCCGAGCGGGGTCGTCGCGCCGAGCCCGGTGACCACGACGTCAGGAGCGGTCATGCGTTCTTGGTGATGTAGCTCACCGCATCGCCGACGGTCTTGAGGTTCGCCAGCTCGTCGTCGGGGATCTTCACGCCGAACTTGTCCTCCGCCTGTACCGCGATCTCCACCATCGACAGCGAGTCGATATCCAGGTCGTCCACGAAGGACTTCTCGGCGCTCACTTCGTCGGCGTCGACACCTGCGACCTCCTCGACGATCGCGGCCAATTCGCTGAGGATCTCGTCGTTCGTCACGAGCGGTTCCTTTCTGGTCCTTCAGGGCCGCCGGCTGAGCCGGCAATGGGTTCTGTCTGCGTCGCGGAGTATGCCGGTCCTGGTCGGACGCCTTCGGGTCGGAGCGGTCAGGGCAGCACGACCACCTGCGCGGCATAGGACAGCCCGGCGCCGAAGCCCACGAGCAGCGCGACGTCGCCACTGACGACCTCCCCAGCCGCCCGCATGTGGTCCAGCGCGAGCGGGACCGACGCCGACGAGGTGTTGCCGGAGTGCACGATGTCGCGGGCCACCCGCATGTCCTCCCGGGCGCCGACGGCCCACAGCCGCTTGGCCAGCGCCTCCACGATGCGCAGGTTCGCCTGGTGGGGCACGAGCACGTCGAGGTCCGAGGGCGCGACGCCGGCCAGTTCGACCGCCCGCAGCGCGATCGGTGCGATCTTCGTCGTGGCCCAGCGAAAGACCGTCTGTCCCTCCTGGTGGATGCCCCGGGTCCGCTCGTTGATGAAGATGACGTCCGCCATGTCGCCGGCGCTGCCCCAGGCGACTGGTCCGATCCCGGCCTCAGCCGCCGACGCCGCCGGTCCGACCACCACCGCCCCCGCGGCGTCGGCGAAGATGATGCAGGTCGAGCGGTCGTCCCAGTCCAGCCAGTCGGACAGCTTCTCGGAGCCGATGACCAGGACATGGCCTGCCGAGCCGACCCGCACCAGGTCCGAGGCGATCCCCAGCGCGTAGCAGAAGCCGGCGCAGGCGGCGTTGATGTCGAAGGCGCCGGGCGCGCTGGCCCCGATCCGGTCGGCCACCTGGGCGGCCGCGTTGGGGATCCCGCTCGGCATCGTGCAGTTCGCGACGATCACCGTATCGAGGTCGGAGGGAGCGAGCCCGGCGTCCGCGACGGCCTTCGAGCCCGCTTCGACGGCCATGTCCACGACGCTGGTCCCGCTGTCGGCGATGCGGCGGCTGACGATCCCCACCCGGTCGCGGATCCACTCGTCGCTGGTCTCGACCCGACGGGCCAGCTCGTCGTTGGTGACCACCCGGTCGGGCTGGGCGCTGCCCAGACCGAGGATCCGGGCGGCCGGTGCCCCGTGGGCCAGCCGCAGTGGGCTCATGCCGGGCTCCCCGCGTGCTCGCTGAGCAGCTCGGCGGCGGTGTCGAGATCCGTGGGGGACCTCAGGGCTAGCGTCACGGTCCGCTTCAGCTCCCGTCTCACCAGGCCGGCGAGCACTCCCGCCGGCGGCAGCTCGATGACAGCGGTCACACCCAGCCCTTGCAGGGCGGCCATGCACTGGTCCCAGCGCACCGGCCGGGTCAGCTGCGCGACGAGCCGCCGCAGGTACTCGGGCCCGGACTCGACCACGGCCCCGTCGGCGTTGGACAGCAGCGGCCGGCAGGGGTCGGCGGGCTGAATCTCTGCGGCGTGCCGGGCGAACGCTTCCTCGGCCGGGGCCATGAACCGGGTGTGGAAGGCGCCGGCGACCGGCAGTGGCACCACCCTGACCCGCTCCGGCGGCTCCTCGGCCAGCTCCGCCAAGGTCGAGCGGCGGCCGGCGGCGACGATCTGGCCAGCTCCGTTGCGGTTGGCCGCGTCGAGCCCCAGCTCGTCCAGCCGGGCCAGCACGTCGGGCTCCCGGCCGCCCAGCACGGCGCTCATACCGGTGGGTTCGACCGCGCAGGCCGCCGCCATTTCCCGGCCCCGGGTCGCGGCCAGCGCAACAGCGTCGTCCGGGCCGAGTACGCCGGCCACCGCGGCGGCCGTGAGCTCGCCGACCGAGTGGCCCGTGGTGGGGGCGTCGGCCGGCACCCCGGCCCGCTCGGCCAGTTGTCCGAACGCGAGCAGGGCGCAGGCGACGAGCAGCGGCTGGGTGACGGCGGTGTCCCGGATCTCCGCGGCCTCGGCCGTGGTACCCAGCCGCCACAGGTCGAGGCCCGCCACCCGGGACCACGCAGCGAGACGGTCGACCGCTCCGGTCGCGTCGAGCCACGGGGTGAGCATGCCGGGGGACTGCGATCCCTGACCGGGGGCGAGCAACGCGATCACACGCCAATGCAACACCTCGGCAGGCACTCCCGGCATGCTGAAGGACACGAAGTATCCAGCCCGCTCCTTGGCGAGTGTCTACAACGATATGGCGTGTCAGGGCGGTTTCAGGGAGGTTTGGTTGTCGAGCTCCACCGGTATCTCTCCTGATCAGGAGAGGTCGGCGTCGCGCTGGGGCCGGCGCAGCCGGGCTGCGGCCAGTGCCATCCGCAGCACCAGCGCGCCCCGCGGATCCGCGACCCGCTGACCGGTGATATCTGTCACCTTCCGCAGTCGGTAGCGCACGGTGTTGGGATGGACGAACAGGGCGCGCGCACAGGCTTCGAGCACCCCTCCGGAGTCGAGGTAGGTCTCCACCGTCTCCACCAGCCCGCCCTCGGCGGCCATGAGCGGCACGGCGACGTCCTCGACGAGCTGGCGGGCGGCGTCGGCGTCGCCGGCCAGGGTGCGCTCCGGCAGCAGGTCGTCGGCCGCCACCGGGCGCGGCGCGGTGGGCCAGGCCACCACGGCCCGCAGCCCGGACAGCGCGGCCCGGGCGCTGTGGTGCGCCGAGGCGAGGCCGGCGACGGTGTGCCCCACGACGACCGGACCGTCGGCGAACGCCTCGGCCAGCCCGGCGAAAGCCTGGTGGTCGGGGCCGGCCGTGGGACGGTGGCCGCCGCCGACGATCATCACCAGCCGGGCGCCCTGCACACCGACCAGCACCGGTCGTCCGGCTCGGGCGCCGGCCCGGCGCACCTGCGACAGCAGTTGGGGGAAGTCCTCGGGCGGTGCGCCGCCCACGAGGATCGTGGCGGTGCCGCCCGGATCCCAACCGAGTGCGGCGGCGCGGGACAGCAACGACTCCTCGTCGTCGCCGCGCACCACCCCGTCGACCACCAGAGCCTCCAACCTGGCATCCCAGGCTCCGCGGGACTCTGCGGCGCCGGCGTAGACGGTGGCTGCCGCGAAGGCCACCTCCCGCCCGAACCGCAGCACCGCGGCTACCAGCGCCGCGCGCTCCACCTCGTCGGCCGCCAACAGCGGCACCCGCTGCTCGAACACGTCCGTCGCGACCCGCACCAGCTCGACGGTCTGGCGCAGGCTGACCCGGCGGGCCAGGTCGCGCGGGGCGGTGCGGAACGCCTCGGCCGTCAGCCGGGGGATCTGCTCGGGTTCGCGCAGCCACTCGACGAAGTTGGCCGCGCCGACCTGGGTGACCAGAAGCACCGCCGCGCGCTGCTCCGCCGTGAGCCGGGAGAACCACGGCAGCCGCTCGGCCATCGCCGCCACCCCGACCGAGGCCAACTCGCCGGTCGCCTGGCTCAGGCGGCACAGGGTCACCGTGCCCAGCGCCCGCGCTGGAGCGGCGGGGCCTTGATTCCGCTCCCCGGGCACGGGTACGAGGCGTCTCACCCGGGCAGGATCGCACGCCGACATGCAGTTCGTGACCTGGGTGTTCCACCTGCCGTGGCAGCCTCGCTGCCGCAGCCGGCTCGGCAGGTGAGGGGGCGCGGCGGTGGGCCGCCGCGCCCCCTCACCTGCCAGGTCGTCAGAGCGGTCGGACCTGTGCCGCCTGCGGCCCCTTCTGGCTCTGCTCAATGGTGAAAGAGACCCGCTGGCCCTCGTCGAGGGTGCGGAACCCGGTCGCCTCGATGGCCGAGTAGTGGACGAAGACGTCAGCGCCACCACCGTCGGGAGCGAGGAAGCCGAAGCCCTTCTCGCTGTTGAACCACTTGACGGTGCCTTCTGCCATTCCTGCTCTCCTCGTACTTCCTGCGGGGCGGCTGTCCGCCCCGCTCGTGCTGCCCGGCGCGGACTCCGATGTCCGAGCGACCGGCGATGCCTTCCCTCGTCGCAGGTCACCCACGTCCCAAGAAGAGCAACGCGGGACAGCCTAGCGCCCGCTGCCGCGGCACTGCGCGGGATGCGCCGAACGAGCGACGAACGGAGCCGGGTCAGGCCACGCCGGGGTCGGAGGTCTGCGGGCCGGCGGCCCTGGGGTCGTCGATCCGGTAGCCCGCCGCAGCCTCCCGGACCTGCGAGTCGTCCATCTCGCCGCGACGGGCCAGCGCCGCCAGCACCGCCACCGTGATCGACTCGGCGTCCACCGCAAAGTATCGGCGGGCGGCTGGCCGGGTGTCGGAGATCCCGAAACCGTCGGTGCCCAGGCAGGTGTAGTCCGCCCGCACCCACGGCCGGATGAGGTCGGGCACCGCCCGCATCCAGTCGGACGTCGCGACCACCGGGCCAGGTGATCCGGCCAGCGCCCTGGTGACGTAGGGCGTCCGCGGCGCTGCGTCGGGGTGCACGAGGTTGTGGTGGTCGCACTCCACGCCGTCGCGGCGCAGCTCGGTCCAGGACGTCGCCGACCACACGTCGGCGTGCACGCCCCAGTCGCGGGCGAGCATGTCCTGGGCACGCAACGCCCACGGCAGCGCCACCCCGGACGCGAGCAGTTGGGCGCGCGGCCCGGTGCCTCCCGCCGCCGCTCGGTACCGGTAGAGGCCGCGCAGCAGCCCGGCGACGTCCAGTCCGTCCGGCTCCGGCGGCTGGGCGTAGGGCTCGTTGTAGAGGGTGAGGTAGTAGGAGACGTCGGGGCTGCGCTCACCCGGCTCGCCGTACATCCTGGCGAGCCCGTCGCGGACGATGTGGCCGATCTCGAAGGCCCACGCCGGGTCGTAGGCCACCACCGCAGGGTTCGTGGCGGCCAGCAGCAGTGAGTGCCCGTCGTTGTGCTGCAAGCCCTCCCCGGTGAGCGTGGTGCGCCCGGCGGTCGCGCCGAGCAGGAAGCCGCGCGCCATCTGGTCGGCCGCCGCCCACAGCTCGTCGCCGGTGCGCTGGAAGCCGAACATCGAGTAGAAGATGTAGATGGGGATCATTGGTTCGCCGTGGGTGGCGTAGGATGTCCCAGCCGCGACGTAGGACGCGACCGAGCCCGCCTCGTCGATGCCCTCGTGCAGGATCTGCCCCCGTTGGCTCTCCCGGTAGGCGAGCATGAGCGCGGCGTCCACCGAGGTGTAGAGCTGCCCTTGCGGGTTGTAGATCCGCTGCGTAGGGAACATCGAGTCCATGCCGAAGGTCCGCGCCTCGTCGGGGATGATCGGCACGAAGCGGGGGCCGACCTCCGGATCCTTGGCCAGCTCGCGCAGCAGCCGCACGAAGGCCATCGTGGTGGCGACCTCCTGCCGGCCCGACCCCTTGGCGACCACGTCGTAGGGCCCGGGACCCGGCAGGGTCAGCGGCTTGGCCCGGACCCGGCGCTCCGGCACCGGGCCGCCGAGCTGGTGGCGCCGCTCGAGGAGGTACTCGATCTCCGGCGCGTCGGGGCCCGGATGGTAGTAGGGAGGCAGGTACGGGTCGCGCTCGAGATCCTGGTCGCTGACCGGGATCCGCAGTTGGTCCCGGAATGCCTTGAGGTCCGCCAGGGTGAGCTTCTTCATCTGGTGGGTGGCGTTGCGGGCCTCGAAGTGCGGTCCCAGCGTGTACCCCTTGATCGTCTTCGCGAGGACCACGGTGGGCTGGCCGTGGTGCTCGCAGGCGGCGGCGTAGGCGGCGTAGACCTTGCGGTAGTCGTGGCCGCCCCGCTTGAGGTTCCAGATCTCCTCGTCGGAGAGGTCGCGGACCATCTCCTTGGTGCGGGGGTCGCGGCCGAAGAAGTGGTCCCGGACGTACCCGCCGTCGTTGGCCTTGTAGGTCTGGTAGTCGCCGTCCGGGGTGACGTTCATGAGGTTGACCAGCGCGCCGTCCCGGTCGGCGTGCAGCAGGGCATCCCACTCCCGACCCCAGATGACCTTGATGACGTTCCAGCCGGCCCCCCGGAAGAACGCCTCCAGCTCTTGAATGATCTTTCCGTTGCCGCGGACCGGGCCGTCGAGCCGCTGCAGGTTGCAGTTCACGACGAAGGTGAGGTTGTCAAGGCCCTCGGTCGCGGCGACGTGGACGAGCCCGCGGGACTCCGGCTCGTCCATCTCGCCGTCGCCGAGGAACGCCCACACGTGCTGGTCGGAGGTGTCGACGATGCCGCGATCGTGCAGGTAGCGGTTGAACCTGGCTTGGAAGATCGCGTTCATCCCCCCGAGTCCCATGGACACCGTGGGGAACTCCCAGAAGTCCGGCATGAGCCGCGGGTGCGGGTAGGAGGGCAGGCCGTGGCCGGGGGCACCGTGGGAGAGCTCTTGGCGGAACCCGTCGAGCTGTCGGGCCGACAGCCGCCCCTCCATGAACGCCCTGGCATAGATGCCGGGGGAGGCGTGGCCCTGGATGTACACCTGGTCGCCGCCGCCGGGGTGGTCCTTGCCGCGGAAGAACCAGTTGAACCCGACCTCGTAGAGGCTGGCCGACGAGGCGTAGGTCGAGATGTGGCCGCCCACGGCCACCCCGGGGCGCTGCGCGCGGTGCACCATGATCGCCGCGTTCCACCGGATCCAGGCCCGGTAGCGGCGCTCGGTCTCCTCGTCACCGGGAAACCACGGCTCCAGCTCGGTCGGGATCGTGTTGACGTAGTCGGTGCTCGTCAGGGAGGGCACGCCGACGTGGCGCTCCCGAGCCCGCTGCAGCAGTTGCAGCATCAGGTAGCGGGCACGCTGCTGGCCGGCTGCGGCGAGCACGGCGTCGAAGGACTCCAGCCATTCCGCGGTCTCCTCCGGATCGATGTCCGGAAGGTGCGCGGCGAGGCCGTCGCGGATGACATGGACCCGTTCCGGGGTTCTGGTGGGCCCCCGGCCAGGGGTGCGCTGTGCTGCCACGGCATCTCCTCGTGTTCTCCTCGGCGCTGTGCCGGGCGGTGTCACCATCGTCCTCCATGCCTCGCGACGCCGACCACGCACTGCCTCGCGAGCCCGCCGCACGGGCAGCTCGCCAGAAGATCTCGGTGCGTCCGGTTGCGTTGCAGGCATCCGGACGTGTTCCCTAGCCGCCACCGGCCGCAGCAGGAGCTGCGCCGCGACGATGAGCATGTGATGAAGGGGTGGTAACGCGTGGTCGCCGCCGAAGGGGACGCCGGCAGGGCCGACATCGCCGGGAAGCTCGGTATCGAGCCGGGCATGGTGGTCCAGGAACTGGGCTGGGACTCCGACGTCGACGACGACGTCCGCGCGGCTGTGGAGGACCGCTGTGGCGGGGAGTTGGTCGACGAGGGCTCCGACGAGGTCGTCGACGTCGTGCTGCTCTGGTGGCGCGAGGGCGACGGGGATCTCGTCGACGCGCTCATGGACGCGATCGGCCCCCTTGCCGACAACGGTGTCGTATGGGTGCTCACACCCAAGACGGGCCGCTCCGGTCACGTCGAGCCCAGCGAGATAGCCGAGGCCGCTCCGACCGCGGGGCTGTCCCAGACCTCGAACATCAGTGTGAGCGAGGAGTGGGCGGGTGCCCGGCTGGTCGCGCCCCGGGTGTCCAGGTCGCGGCGCTGAGCGGCCCGGAGCGCGACACTGGACAGGTGGGCTCGTCGCGACCTGCGGCAGCCCTGTGACTTGAGGAGGCATCTGCGGCCATGGCGGTCGAGGTCGGTTGTGAGGCGCCGGACTTCACGCTCCGGGACCAGAACAATCAGGATGTCGTGCTGTCGAGCTTCCGCGGCAGGCGCAACGTGCTGGTGGTGTTCTACCCGTTCGCCTTCTCCGGGATCTGCACCGGCGAGCTGTCCCAGGTGCGTGAGGACCTGGCGACCTACCAGAACGACGACGTGGCGGTGCTCGCCGTCTCCGTGGACCATCCCTATGCCCTCAAGGCGTGGTCGGACGCCAAGGGCTACACCTTCCCGCTGCTGGCCGACTTCTGGCCGCACGGAGTGGTGGCCCAAGCCTACGGCGTGTTCGACGACCGGCGCGGGATGGCCGTGCGCGGCACCTTCCTCGTGGACACCGAAGGCATCATCCGGTTCGCCGAGGTCAACTCCCCGGGTGAGGCGCGCGACCAGGAAGCGTGGAAGCGGGCGCTCGCGGCGCTGTCGGTCCGACCCGGAACCCGACCGGCCGCCGCGCCGACCCGGACCCCGGACGCGTAGCTCAGCGGGCGCGTAGCTCAGCGGGAGAGCGCCCGCCTTACAAGCGGGAGGTCGCAGGTTCGAACCCTGCCGCGCCCACCACATCCGCTCTGAGCTGCGGAAACAGTCTCTCCGGGTCGAGGTCGGTACTTGGCACAGCGCTCAGCGACACGCTGACCTTGCCCTGTGGGCGAGCAGTGGGAGTCCCTGGCACGAGACTGGACGCGGGTCCTGCGGGCCGAGCACAAGTCGCCCAAGACGATCGAGATCTACACCCGCGCGGTGCACCAGCTCGCCGACTACCTCACCGCCGAGCGAGGTGAGCTGCCCAGGGTCGGGGAGGTCGCCCGGCGGGACGTGCAGGACTTCACCGCGTACATGATCGAGACCCGATCCGCCGGCACGGCGAACACCACCGACCTATAGCAGGTCGATGTCGAGTTCTGGGTCGACGCGACGCAGTCGGCTGGGGTCCGCGCTCAGCGCGGGCCAGCCTCGGTGTCGGGCGGTGTAGACGACGTGCCCGGCCATTGCGTCGAACACACCGGCCTCGGTGAGCAGCGCGTCGACGTGGATGGCGGCTGTGGCGTCGAGCTCGCCGAGCACTACCGAGGGGTGAGCGAGGATCTCGGCGAGCAGTGGCCCGGCATCCGGACGCACCGCGCGCACTTCGGCGAGGGCGAGCGTCGGCAGGTACAGGGCCAG
>JAVKSM010000013.1:0-37544 GCA_039583705.1 Pseudonocardiaceae bacterium | reverse complement strand
CGGGTGGAGTCCGACAGCCAGGCACACATGGCCGCCAGCCAGGCCATGCTCGCCCGAGCGGACCGGCTCCTGGCGGTGGGGGACGGCCAGCCCGCCCGAGGTTACGGCGGCACCGCCGACGTGGTGGGCCATGCCCGACAGCTCGGCATCCCCGTCACTGTGGTGTGGCCACCAGGGGCGACCCGCGACTGACTCGACGCCGGCCGCCCGGACCGCCACCCGTAGGCTCAGGTGCCATGGGCGCGACAGACCTGCTCGGGAGGTGCGGCGATGACGGTACGCCGGATCATGGGAACCGAGATCGAATACGGCATCTCGGTGCCCGGCGACCCGACGGCCAACCCGGTGATCACTTCGACCCAGGTGGTGCTGGCCTATGCCGCGGCCGCCGAGGTGCCGCGCGCCCGCCGCGCCCGATGGGACTACGAGGTCGAGTCGCCGCTTCGCGACGCGCGTGGCTTCGACCTCGGCGCGCCGGGTGGCCCTCCGGACGGTGACCTCGACGACCTCGGCGCGGCGAACGTCATCCTCACCAACGGGGCGCGCCTCTACGTCGACCATGCCCACCCGGAGTTCTCCACACCGGAGCTGACCAACCCGCGAGACGTGGTGATCTGGGACAAGGCCGGCGAGCGGATCATGGAGCAGGCTGCCATGCGAGCCGCCACGGTACCCGGCGCACCGCCGGTACAGCTCTACAAGAACAACGTTGACGGCAAGGGCGCCAGCTACGGGGCGCACGAGAACTACCTCATGTCCAGGTCGACGCCGTTTCCGTCGATCATCTCCGGGCTCACGCCGTTCTTCGTGTCCCGGCAGGTGGTGTGTGGGTCGGGTCGGGTCGGGCTGGGCGCGGCCGGCGGCGAGGCGGGCTTCCAGATCTCCCAGCGCTCCGACTATATCGAGGTCGAGGTCGGGCTGGAGACCACCCTCAAGCGCGGGATCATCAACACCCGCGACGAGCCGCACGCCGACGCCGACAAGTACCGCCGCCTGCACGTGATCATCGGCGACGCGAACCTGGCCGAGACTTCCACCTACCTCAAGCTCGGTACCACGGCGCTGGTGTTGGACATGATCGAGTCCGGGCAGCGGTTCGACGACCTGCGGCTGGCCGAGCCGGTCCGGGCCGTGCACACGATCAGCCGCGACCCCAGCCTGAAGGCCACCGTGGAGCTCGCCAGCGGCCGCAAGCTCACCGGCCTCGACCTGCAGCGCACCTACTTCGAGCGGGCCTGGACGCATGCCGGCGACGACCCCGAGGCGATGACGGCGGACGTGCTGCGGACCTGGGGCGCGGTGCTCGACGCGCTCGGTCGCGATCCCGCTGAGTGCGCCGACCGGTTGGACTGGCCAGCGAAGCTGCGTCTGCTCGAGGGCTACCGGGCCCGGGACGGCCTTGGCTGGTCCTCACCGCGGCTGCACCTGGTGGACCTACAGTACGCCGACGTGCGGCTGCACAAGGGCCTCTACAACCGGCTGGTCGCCCGTGGCTCGATGCGGCGCCTGGTCCCCGAGGACGCGGTGCGGGCCGCCGTCCGGACCCCGCCGGAGGACACCCGGGCCTACTTCCGCGGCCGGTGCCTGGAGCTCTACCCGTCGGAGGTGGCGGCAGCGTCCTGGGACTCGGTCATCTTCGACCTCGGGCGGGAATCGCTGGTGCGGATCCCCACGCTCGAGCCGCTGCGGGGGACCCGCAACCACGTCGGGAAGCTGCTCGAGGCCTCCGACACCGCCCAGCAGCTCATCGAGGCACTCACCCGCGGCTGAGCGCCGCGGCGCCGATCACCGACAGGCGGCAGCGCCGGTCGGCCCGGCTGGGTAGTGTTCAAACGCAACGTCGAGCAAGCGGGAGGCGTGATGGCCCAGGAGCATGTGCAGCGGCAGGGCGGGGGCGACGACGGCAACGCGGCCGACGACGCGGTCGCGGCTGGTCAGGAGCGCCGGGAGAAGCTGGGCGAGGACGTCGACACGATCCTCGACGAGATCGACGACGTGCTCGAGGAGAACGCCGAGGACTTCGTGCGCGCTTATGTCCAGAAGGGCGGCCAGTGACCCGGCACCGCCCCGCCGACCAGTAGCGAGAACAGCTGAGGAGAACGCGCAGCCGATGGATCCCATGTCGGCCCGGCACCACCCGGGCGCGGCACTGCCCGCTGCCTACTTCACGCCGGGGGTGTCGTCGTTCACCGACTTCCTCGCCGCGGCGGCTCCCGACCTGCTGCCCGGCCAGCGGACGCTTCCGCCCGGGGTGGACACGGGAGGGCTGCCACATGGCACGACGATCGTCGCGCTCACTTTCTCCGGCGGTGTGCTCATCGTCGGCGACCGGCGGGCGACGATGGGCAACCTGGTCGCGCAGCGTGACCTCGAGAAGGTGTTCGTGACCGACGACTGGTCCGCGGTCGGCATCGCGGGCACGGCCGGTATCGCCCTCGAGATGGTCCGCCTCTTCGCGGTGGACCTGCGGCACTACGAGAAGATCGAGGGCGTGCCGCTGTCGCTGGACGGCAAGGCCAACAAGCTCGCGCTCGCGATCCGCGCCAACCTCGGTGCGGCGCTGCAGGGACTGGCGGCGGTGCCGCTGTTCGTGGGCTTCGACCTCGACGCCGCCGATCCGGCGCGGGCGGGGCGGATCGTGTCCTATGACATCACGGGTGGTCGCTACGACGAGAGCGCCGGCTACTACGCCGTCGGCTCCGGCTCGTTGTTCGCCCGCGCGGCGCTCAAGAAGCGCTACGACCCCGACGCGGACGCCCCGGCAGCCGTGCGCGCCGCACTCGAGGCGCTCTATGACGCCGCCGACGACGACACCGCCACGGGTGGGCCGGATCTGGCCCGCCGCATCTACCCGGTGGTGGTCACCATCACAATCGAGGGCGGTGCGCTGCGGCTGCCCGACGAGCAAGCCGGCGAAGTGGCCGAGGCGGTCGTGGCCGCCCGGAGGGACAATCCCGGCGGCTGAGCCGCCGTCGCGCACATGGACCCCCGATCCCCCTCGACCCCAGGAGCGCCCCTCGTGACGATGCCGTTCTACGCCTCGGTCGACCAGATCATGCGCGACCGTTCGGAGCTGGCTCGCAAGGGCATCGCGCGAGGTCGCAGCGTGGTCGTGCTCACCTACCTGGGCGGTGTGCTGTTCGTGGCGGAGAACCGCTCCACGGCCCTGCACAAGGTCTCTGAGATCTACGACCGGATCGGGTTCGCCGCTGTGGGCCGCTACAACGAGTTCGAGAACCTGCGGGTGGCCGGCATCCGCCACGCCGACCTGCGGGGCTACTCCTATGACCGGCGTGACGTCACCGGTCGGGCACTGGCCAACGCCTACGCCCAGACCCTCGGAGCGATATTCACCGAGCAGCAGAAGCCGTTCGAGGTCGAGCTGTGCGTGGCCGAGGTGGGTGAGGTCCCTGAGCGTGACCAGCTCTACCGCATCACCTACGACGGTTCGATCAGCGACGAGCCGCGTTTCGTCGTCATGGGCGGCCATACCGAGCCGATCAGCGTGGCGCTGCGCGAGTCCTTCGAGACGGGCATGGAGCTGCGGCAGGCGATCGACGTGGCGGTGCGGGCGCTGGAGATGCCTGCCTCGGGGTCGTCGGGCTCGGGTGGCAACGGGGGCAACGGGAACGCGGGGGGCAGCCGCCTCGGGGTGGGGGCGCTGGAGGTCGCCGTACTCGACCGGAGCCGACCGCGCCGAGCTTTCCGCCGGTTCACCGGAGCGGCGCTGGCCGCGCTGCTGCCCGGAGACCGGGCCGTGGACCCGACGGTGGGGCAGGGCGGTTCACCTGGGGACGTCGGGGAGGCCGCCGGGCCGCCGTCCGGCGCCCACCCGGGGTAGCTTCCGGGACACCAGTGTCCGGCGGCGAAGTCCTTCCGGGACACTAGGGTGAGAGGATGCAGCGACGCATTTACGGCGTGGAGACTGAGTTCGGGGTCACCTGCACCTTCCACGGCCAGCGTCGTCTGTCCCCTGACGAGGTTGCCCGCTACCTGTTCCGGCGGGTCGTGTCCTGGGGTCGCTCGTCGAACGTCTTCCTGCGTAACGGGTCCCGGCTCTACCTCGACGTCGGCTCGCATCCGGAGTACGCCACGGCCGAGTGTGACGACCTGGTGCAGCTCGTCACCCATGACAAGGCAGGCGAGCGGATCCTCGAGGACCTGCTCGTGGACGCCGAACGGCGCTTGGCTGACGAGGGCATCGGCGGCGACATCTTCCTGTTCAAGAACAACACCGACTCCGCCGGCAACTCCTACGGCTGTCACGAGAACTACCTGGTGGGACGGGCTGGCGAGTTCTCCCGCATCGCGGACGTGCTGCTGCCCTTCCTCGTCACCCGTCAACTGACCTGCGGGGCCGGGAAGGTGCTGCAGACCCCACGGGGCGCGGTCTACTGCCTGTCGCAGCGGGCCGAGCACATCTGGGAAGGTGTCTCGTCGGCCACCACCCGGTCCCGTCCAATCATCAACACCCGGGACGAGCCGCACGCCGACGCCGAACGCTACCGCCGGTTGCACGTCATCGTGGGCGACTCGAACATGTCCGAGGTGACCACGCTGCTCAAGGTCGGCACCGCGACGCTCGTGCTCGAGATGGTCGAGCAGGGCGTGCAACTCCGGGACTTCACGCTGGACAATCCCATCCGCGCCATCCGGGAGATCAGCCACGACCTCACCGGCCGGCGCCCGGTGCGCCTCGCCGGCGGCCGGGAGGCCAGCGCGCTGGAGATCCAGCGGGAGTACCACGCCCGCGCGGCCGACCACGTCGCGCGCCGGGGCTCGGACCGCACCACCGAGCGGGTACTCGAGCTCTGGGGCCGCGCACTGGACGCCGTCGAACGCCAGGACCACACGCTCATCGACCGGGAGATCGACTGGGCCATCAAGCACCGACTGGTGGAGCGGTACCGCAGCCGAGCCAACCTCGACCTGTCGAGCCCCCGAGTGGCCCAGCTCGACCTCGCTTACCACGACATCCGCCGCGGCCGCGGCCTGTTCGACCTGTTGCAGCGCAAGGGCCTGGTCGACCGCGTCACCGACGACGGGGAGATCGAGGCGGCGAAGGACACCCCGCCGCAGACCACCCGCGCCAAGCTTCGCGGCGACTTCATCGCCGCGGCCCAGGCCGCGGGGCGCGACTTCACCGTGGACTGGGTCCACCTCAAGCTCAATGACCAGGCGCAGCGGACAGTGCTGTGCAAGGACCCGTTCCGCGCGGTCGACGAGCGCGTCGAGCGGCTCATCACCACGCTCTAGGCTGGCCGACGTGTCCACGGCCCGCGCCGAGCGTCTGGTCAACCTCGTGCTCTGCCTGCTGTCCACCCGCCAGTTCCTGTCCGCCGAACGGATCCGCACGACCGTCCCCGGCTACGCCGCCGCCGCCTCCGACGACGCCTTCTTCCGGATGTTCGAGCGCGACAAGGCCGAGCTGCGCGAGCTCGGCGTGCCACTGGAGACCGGCCGCAACTCGACGTTCGACACCTCCGACGGCTACCGCATCGCCCGCCGGGACTATGAGCTCGGCGAGATCGAGCTGGCGCCCGACGAGGCGACGGCGGTGGCGCTGGCCTCCCGGCTGTGGGACTCGCCGGAGCTGGCGGGAGCCGCGCGGGGAGCGTTGCTCAAGCTGCGGGCGGCCGGGGTCGAGGTCGACGCCGAGGCCGAGGCCGACGTCCAGCCCCGGGTACGGGCGGCCGAGCCAGCGTTCGGGCCACTGTTGGCCGCGGTGCGCGAGGGCCATGCGGTGACCTTCACCCACCGCCGGCATCCGGGGGACGCCGCGCAGCGCCGGCACGTCGAGCCGTGGGGAGTCGTGTCGTGGCGCGGGCGCTGGTACCTCGTGGGCCACGACCGCGACCGGGACGCGGTGCGGTGCTTCCGACTGTCCCGCATCGGGCCGGACGTGACCGCGGTTGGTCCGCGGGGTGCGGTGCGCCGCCCGGAGGGCGTCGACCTGCTCGCGACCGTGCGCACCTCGGCGGGGCGACCGGTCGCCATCGGCACCGCGCGACTGTGGCTCGCCGCCGGTCGGGCGCAGGCACTGCGCCGCGCGGCCACCGTACGGGAGCGGCAGCCGGACGGCGACGTCGTTGACCTGGAGGTCGTCCACCTGGAGTCTGCGGCGCGCTGGATCGCCGGTCACGGGCCGGACGTCGTCGTCCTGGGCCCGCCCGAGCTGCGGGCGGCGGTGCTCCGGCGGTGGGAAGCGGTCGCGAGCGGCTGCGTCGCGATGCCGGCCGCCGCGACACCCGCCATCGGGGAGGCGGCAGGATGACACCGGCGCGGGTCGCGCAGCGCCTGCCGCGGTTGCTGTCGCTGGTGCCCTACCTGCTGGCCCGGCCAGGGGTGTCGGTCTCCGAGGCCGCGGCCGCCTTCGGCGTCAGCGAGGTTCAGCTGCGCCGCGACCTCGAGCTGCTGTGGATGTGCGGCCTGCCGGGCTACGGTCCAGGCGACCTCGTCGACCTCTCCTTCGACGGCGACAGCGTGACCGTGACCTTCGATGCCGGGATGCGCCGGCCGCTGCGCCTCACCACGGCTGAGGGAAGCGCGCTCGCGGTGGCCCTGCTGGCGCTCGCCGAGGCTCCCGGGCACCTCGATGCGGGGGCCGCCCGCCGCGCCCTGGCGAAGATCGAAGCGGCGGCGGGTGCGGTCGGACAGGTCGACGTCGCGGCGGGGCTGTCCGAGCGGGAGGAGACGAGAACCGCGGCGATGCGCGAGGCGCTGGAGGCGCGTCAGGCGGTCCGGATCGTCTACTACTCAGCCTCCCGGGACGCGGTGGGCCAGCGCGTGGTCGACCCGATGCGGCTGCTGGTCGTCGCGGGTCACGGTTACCTGGAGGCGTGGTGCCGGCAGGCTGAGGGCGTGCGGCTGTTCCGGCTCGACCGCGTCGAGCGCTTCGAGGTGCTCGACGAGCCGGCGGTCCCGCCGCCGCACGCCGAGCCGGCTGACGTCTCCGAAGGACTGTTCCGCGCCGCGCCGGGTCAGGAGGTTGCCGTGCTGGAGCTCGCGGCGCAGGCCCGGTGGGTGGCCGAGTACTACCCTGTCGAGGCGGAGACCGAGCGGTCCGACGGCGCCGCCGAGGTACGGATGCGCTATGCCGACCAGGCATGGATGGTCCGGCTGCTGCTCGGGCTCGGTGGTGACGCTCGGGTGCTGGCCCCGCCGTCCCTCGTGGCTGCAGTGGCCGATCATGCCCGGCTGGCCCTCGAGAGGAACCTTGCTCGTCACTCAACGTCAATCTGATACCGAAGGCTCTTCGCTGTGGGCTACCTTCCGAGTATTGTCACCGGCATCGTTGGTGTCGTGCTCCTGGTGCTCGCGCTGCTGCGGCTGATCGGTCCGGTGAACCGGTTGCGCTCCGGGATCGAAACCCTTCGAGAACCGCATGGCCGACGTGCGGAGATCGCCGCGCTTCGGATGCGCGTCGTCGCGCTGGCACCCGAACGAGCGCGCCGCCGCGCGTAGTATCCGTCGGAGCAAGGCAGACGGGAGAACGAACATGGGCGCACTGGCACCCTGGCACTGGGCGATCATCATCCTCGCTCTGATCATCCTCTTCGGGTCGAAGCGGTTACCGGACGCAGCCCGCGGGATCGGCAAGTCGCTGCGCATCTTCAAGGCCGAGACCAAGGGCCTGCGAGACGATCACGACGCCGCCCCCGGTGCCCAGCCGCAATCGGCACAACCGGTACAACCGGTACAACCGGCCCAGCTCTTGCCACCCGCCACACCCGAGGCCGGCCAGCCGCAGCAGCCGTCCGGGCGCAGCGACACCCGCGCCAGCTGATCCGACATGGCCCGCGCCCCGCTGGGACGCCGTCGCCGGGTCAACCCCGACGGCACCATGACGCTCATCGAGCACCTCTACGAGCTGCGGCGCCGACTCGCCGTCGCAATGATCGCCGTCGTGATCGGCACGGTGCTGGGATACGTGTGGTTCGAGCACAGCGTCTTCGGCGTACGCAGCCTCGGCGAGATCCTCACCGGCCCGTACTGCTCGCTGCCCGACAGCTCACGGGCGAACATCGGCTCCAACCACGGCTGCCGCCTGCTCGGTACCAGGCCCTTCGACCAGATCATGCTGCGCCTCAAGGTGGGCGCCACGGCGGGCGTGCTGCTCGCCAGCCCGGTGTGGCTCTACCAGCTCTGGGCCTTCATCACCCCCGGCCTGTACGTCAAGGAGCGCCGGTTCGCCCTGACGTTCGTCAGCGCAGCGGTGACGCTGTTCGCCTCCGGCGCGGTGCTGGCCTACTTCGTCGTGGCCAAGGCGCTCGGCTTCCTGCTGACCGTGGCCAACAATGTCCAGGTCACGGCGTTGAACGGGTCGGACTACTTCAGCTTGGTCATCGCGCTGTTGGTGATCTTCGGCGTGAGCTTCGAGCTGCCCTTGCTGCTCGTCATGCTCAACCGCGCCGGCATCCTGCCCTACGCCAAGCTCAAGGCCTGGCGTCGTGGCCTGATCTTCGGGTTGTTCGTCTTCGCCGCGGTCGCGACACCCGGACAGGACCCGATCTCGATGCTGGCCCTCGCCGGAGCGCTGACCGTCCTCTTCGAGCTCGCCGTCCAGATCGCCAGGCTGCACGACCGGCGGGTGGAGCGGCGCCGGGTCGAGGAAGGCTGGGCCGGCCTCGATCCCGACCAGCGCTCGCCGCTGGACGACCGGATCGAGCCGGTTGCGCCGAGCCCCCCGCCACAGGCATCGACGACCGGCTACGACGAAGCCACCTGAGCTCGCGGTCAGCAGCACCACGCTGACCGCGCTCACGCCGTGCCGGCCGGCGCGGTGTGACAGCCTGGAGCAGTGGCCGGTCGCCCACCAGCCGAGGCGTACGCCGCCTCCCGCCGCCGCAGCGGCCATCCCCGACTGTCCGAGTTCGGCGCCGCGTTGAGCTTCGAGCTCGACGAGTTCCAACGCCGGGCCTGTGAGGCTCTCGAGGACGGGCACGGCGTCCTGGTCTGCGCTCCCACCGGCGCCGGGAAGACGGTCGTGGGGGAGTTCGCGGTCCACCTGTCGCTGGCGCAGGGCCGCAAGTGCTTCTACACGACGCCGATCAAGGCGTTGTCCAACCAGAAGTACGCTGACCTCGCCGCCCGATACGGGGCACGGACTGTCGGCCTGCTCACCGGCGACACCAGCGTCAACGGCTCCGCTCCCGTCGTGGTGATGACCACCGAGGTGCTGCGCAACATGCTCTACGCGCAGTCCGCCACGCTGCACGGCCTTGGCCACGTGGTGATGGACGAGGTGCACTACCTCGCCGACCGCTTCCGCGGAGGGGTGTGGGAGGAGGTGATCCTGCACCTGCCGGAGCCTGTCCGGCTGGTGAGCCTGTCGGCGACCGTGAGCAACGCCGAGGAGTTCGGCGACTGGCTGGTCGAGGTGCGCGGTGACACCGCCGTGGTCGTCGACGAGTACCGCCCGGTCCCGCTGTGGCAGCACGTCATGGTCGGCACCCGGCTGTTCGACCTGTTCGCCGGCGAGGACGCCGACGGCACTCTCTCCGTCGACCCACGGCTACTGCGCCAGGTGCGGGACCTGGAGCGCCGCCAGCCGCCGGGCCCGGTGGCCCACGGCGAGCGCCGCAACGGGCAGCCGGCCACACGGGTCCCCCGCTGGCGTCCGCCGTCGCGTGTGGAGGTGGTCGAGCAACTGGACCGGGCCGGGTTGCTGCCGGCCATCAGCTTCATATTCAGCCGGGCCGGCGCTGACGCGGCCGCGGCGCAGTGCGTCCGCTCAGGCCTTCGCCTGACCACCTCAGAGGAGGTCGAGGAGATCCGCCGGGTGGTCGACGGGCACACCGGGGAGCTGCCGGAGCCCGACCTCGGCGTGCTGGGCTACTGGGAGTGGCGGGAGGCGCTGGAACGCGGCGTCGCGGCGCACCACGCAGGGTTGCTGCCAGCGTTCAAGGAGACCGTCGAGGAGCTCTTCGTCCGCGGGTACGTCAAGGCCGTCTTCGCCACCGAGACCCTCGCGCTGGGAATCAACATGCCGGCCCGCACCGTCGTGCTCGACAAACTGGTCAAGTTCAACGGCGAGTCGCACGTCGAGCTGACACCGGGGGAGTACACCCAGCTCACCGGCCGGGCAGGCCGCCGGGGAATCGACGTCGAAGGTCACGCGGTCGTCGTCTGGCGGCCCGGGGTGGACCCCCGGCAGGTGGCCGGCCTCGCCTCCACCCGGACCTACCCGCTGCACTCGTCGTTCCGTCCGGGCTACAACATGGCCGTCAACCTCGTCGACCGGCTCGGCGCGGCGGCAGCCACCGAGCTGCTCGAGCGGTCCTTCGCGCAGTTCCAGGCCGACCGTTCGGTGGTCGGCCTCTCGCGGCGGATCGAGCGCGACACCGAGGCCCTCGCGGGCTATGCCGAGTCGATGACGTGCGGGCGCGGTGACTTCGCCGAGTACCTGGACCTGCGCCGGCGGATCAGCGAGTGGGAGCGCAGGCTGACCCGCGAGGGTGCCGCCAGCCGTCGGGCGGAGGCGGCCGCCTCACTGGAGTCGCTCAAGCCAGGTGACGTGATCGCCGTGCCGTCCGGGCGGCGCTCCGGCCTGGCGGTCGTCCTGGACCCCGGCCTCGACCCGGACACCGGCCCGCGGCCCCTGGTGCTCACCGAGGGCCGCTGGGCGGGTCGGCTGTCGGTAGCGGACTTCACCACGCCGGTGCGGGCCCTGGGTCGGATGCGGCTGCCTCGGCGGGTCGACCATCGGACGCCCCGGGTGCGCCGCGACCTGGCCACCAGCCTGCGCAACCTCGGGATCGAGGCTCCCGGTCGCGCCGGGCGCGCCGACGGCTCCAGGGACTCCAGCGACTCCGAGTTGGCCGCGCTACGCCGCTCGCTGCGGACCCATCCATGTCATGGCTGCCCGCGGCGCGACGAACACGTCCGGTGGGCGGAGCGGCACGACCGGCTGCGGCGGGAGACCGAGCAGCTCCAGCAGCGCGTCAGGGCGACCACGCACTCCCTGGCACGGGCGTTCGACCGGGTCCGCGCGGTGCTCGTGGAGCGGGGCTACCTACGCGGCGACGAGGTGACCGATGCCGGCCGCCGGCTTGCCCGGCTGTGGAGCGAGTCGGACCTGCTGGCCGCGGAGTGCCTGCGGCACGGGCTGTGGGAAAGCTTGGGTCCGCCGGAGCTGGCAGCGGTGGTCTCCGCGCTGGTGTACGAGACCCGCGGTGAGGACGCGGGGCTGCCGCGGGTTCCCGGTCTCATCCGGGACACGCTCGCCGCCACGGTGCGGCTGTGGGCGGAGCTGGAGTCCGACGAGCGCCGGCACCGCGTGGAGCGCACCCGGGAGCCGGACCTCGGCTTCGCGTGGCCGGTCTACCGCTGGGCCCGGGGCGAGACGCTGGCCGCCGTGCTCGCCGCCGCGGCGGAGAACGGTGCGGACCTGTCCGCAGGGGACTTCGTGCGCTGGTGTCGTCAGGTGATCGACCTGCTCGACCAGGTCCGCGCCGTCGAAGGGGAGCAGACCCCGGTCGGCGACGCCGCGAGCGCAGCGGTGCGGGCACTGCGCCGCGGCGTCGTGGCCGTGGGTGTCGCATGAGGCCGGGGGCGCCCCGCTCGGTGGCGCTACCTCTCCTCCGTCAGTGCCCCGAGCAGCCGGTCGACCGCGCCGCCAAGGCCCCAGCGCTGCCGCAGCTCCGCGAGCAGCCCGGGATCAGCGGGCGCGCGCGGGACGGCGTCAGCGCCGTCCCGCGTCACAGGGGCGTCACAAGCCACCCGCACCACCATCGGCACCACCGCGAGGTAGTCCGCGGCGGCCGCCAGCTTGTGCCGCACCGCGCTGCTCATTCGCTTGTCGGTCCGGTCGGTCACCGCGGCTGCCAGTTCGTCCCATGACCCGAACGCGGAGACCACCGACGCTGCCGTCTTCGCCCCGATCCCGGCGACGCCTGGCAGCCCGTCAGACGGGTCTCCGCGCAGCATCGCCATCTCGGCGTATGCCTCACCGGCCCGCTCGACCGGCACCCCGTAGCGGGCGGCAACCTCGGCCGGACCGAACACCTCGGCCTTCGCCACCCCCCGGCCGACGTAGACGACCCGAGCTGACGTGGGCTCCTCCCGCACCACCTGCAGCAGGTCACGGTCCCCGGTGACGACCTCCACCGGGTCGCGGCGCTCCTGGGCGCACAGCGTGCCGATGACGTCGTCGGCCTCGTAACCCTCGGCACCCGCCGTGGCGATACCGGCGGCGCGCAGCACGTCCAGGATGATCGGCACCTGCCGGGACAGCCCGTCCGGCACGGCCTCGGCCGCCGACGACGGGTCCTCGACGCGGTGGGCCTTGTAGGAGGACAGCGCCGCGACCCGGAACGCCGGGCGCCAGTCGAGATCGAGGCATGCCACCAACCGCGCCGGTTGTCGCCGCCGCACCAGGATGGCAACCATGTCGCAGAAGCCGCGCACGGCGTTGACGGGAGTGCCGTCCGGCGCGGTGATCGAGTCGGGTACGCCGTGGAAGGCGCGGAAGTACAGGCTGGCGGAGTCGAGCAGCAGCAGCGGCGCGGGCACCGCGCCAGCCTCCCAGCTACGCTGCGGCGCGTGTCCAGCACCACGGTAGGGATCATCCGAGCGCGCCTGGAACGAGCCAGGACGGCGGCCGCCACGGCCGGCATGGACGCCCTGCTCGTCACGCCGGGACCGGACCTGCGCTACCTCCTCGGTCTGACCCGGCACTCCCACGAGCGGCTGAGCTGCCTGCTGCTCCCGATCGCAGGCGAGCCGGTGTTCCTCGTGCCGCGGCTGGAGCGCCCCGGGCTGACCGGCACGCCCGTCGACGACCTGGGGCTCGCGGTCGCGGACTGGGTGGACGGGCAGGACCCCTACACGCTAGCCGCCGGCCTGCTGTGCCGCGACGACCCCGCGCCGGCCACGGTCGCGCTCGCCGACACGATGGCGGCGGTCCACGTCCTGGGTTTCCGGCGGGCGCTGCCCGCCGCCGAGCAGACCCTCGCGTCCCCGGTGCTGCGCACCCTGCGGATGCGCAAGGACCCTGCCGAGGTCGACGCGCTGCGGCGGGCCGGCCGGGCCATCGACGCCGTGCACGCCCAGATGGGCGGGCTGCTGCGGGCCGGGCGCACCGAGGCCGAGGTCGGCGCCGAGATTACCGCTGCGATCATCGATGTCGGCCACACCGAAGCGGCGTTCGTCATCGTCGGATCCGGCCCCAACGGGGCCAGCCCCCACCACGACGTCTCGCAGCGGCTCATCGAGCGGGGCGACGTCGTCGTCGTCGATATCGGCGGCCCGCTGCCGGAGGGCTACCACTCCGACTGCACCCGCACCTATGCCGTGGGCGAGGCGCCGGCCGCCCAGGTGCGCGAAACCTACGCCGTGCTGCAGGCGGCGCAGCAGGAAGCGGTCGCGACGGTCCGTCCTGGCGCGGCCGCCCAGGACGTCGACGAGGCGGCTCGCGCGGTGATCCGCGACGCCGGGTTCGGCGAGTACTTCGTCCACCGGACGGGCCACGGGATCGGCTTGGAGGTGCACGAGGAGCCCTACATCGTCGGAGGCAACGACCTGGTGCTCGAGCCGGGGATGGCCTTCAGCGTCGAGCCCGGGATCTACCTGCCCGGGCGGTGGGGCGCGCGGATCGAGGACATCGTCGTGGTGACCGGGGAGGGTTGCGAGCGGCTCAACGCCCGCCCACGGGAGCTCGTCGTGCTCTGACGTGTGTCGTTGCTACCCGCTGGTGGTGGCGCGGTGCCCGGGCGGTCGCCCCTCACCTGCCCCGTTACAGTCGTCGTCATGGCGACCGTGACCGCTGGCGACGCCACGCAGCGGCCGAGGGTCACCGAAGGTCACCACCGGCGGCTGCCGGCGTGGGCGTTGGCAGCGGCCCGAGCGCTTGCCGCGGCCGGCGGTGGTGCGCTGCTCTACGCCAGTTTCCCGCCGCGGCCGCTGTGGTGGCTGGCCCCGCTGGCCTTCGCCGTACTCGGCGTCGTGCTGCACGGCCGCCGGGCACGCACGGGGTTCGGCCTGGGCTACCTGTTCGGGCTGGGGTTCCTGCTGCCGTTGCTGCACTGGACCGGCGTGTACGTGGGCGCCACGCCGTGGCTGGCGCTGGTGGCGGTGGAGGCGCTGTTCCTCGCCGCGGTGGGCGCGGCGGTCGCGGTCGCTTCCCGGCTGCCTGGCGCGCCGCTGTGGGCGGCTTGCCTGTGGGTGGCAGGCGAGGCCGCCCGAGCCAGGGTGCCGTTCGGGGGCCTCCCGTGGGGCCGGGTGGCCTTCGGGCAGCCCGACGGGGTGTTCCTGCCGCTGGCCGCGCTGGGCGGCAGCGCGCTGCTGTCCTTCGCCGTCGTGTTGTGCGGGTTCGGACTGGGCGGCCTCGGGATCAGGGCACTCGCCACGCGGCTGCCCACCAGGCAGGCGGCGCGCTGGCCCACCGCCGTCGCCGCGGCCGTCGTCCCGGTGCTCGCCGCGCTCGCGGCCAGCCCGCTGCTCGACGACGGCAGCGGGGGAGCGACGGTCACGGTCGCGGCAGTGCAGGGCAACGTTCCGCGCGCCGGCCTCGACTTCAACGCCCAGCGACGCGCGGTGCTCGACAACCACGTCGCACGCACCGAGCAGCTTGTCGCCGACGTCCGGTCCGGCCGGGTGGCCCGCCCCGATCTGGTGATCTGGCCGGAGAACTCCTCCGACGTCGACCCGTTCCGCAACCCCGACGCCTATGCCGAGATCACCAGGGTGGTCGATGACCTGGGTGTGCCGGTGCTGGTCGGCGCCGTCCTCGTGAACGACGACGGGACCACGACGAACAGCGCGCTGGTGTGGCAGCCCGGCATCGGTCCCGTCGGTCGTTACGACAAGCGGGTGCTGCTACCGTTCGGCGAGTACCTGCCCTGGCGCGGCATCTTCTCCAAGCTGAACCCCTACGCCCACCGCGCCGGGTACTTCGTTCCCGGTCACGGCCGACCCGTGGTGGACATGGCCGGCCTCACGGTGGGTGTCGCCACCTGCTGGGAGGTCGCGTTCGACGCCGCGGTCGAGGACAGCGTCGAGGCCGGGGCCGAGCTGCTCGCCGTGCCGACCAACAACGCCACCTTCGGCCGCACCCAGATGACCTACCAGCAGTTGGCCATGTCGCGGGTACGCGCGGTCGAGCACGACCGGGCGGTGGTGGTCGCGGCCACCAGTGGGGTGAGCGCCATCGTGCGTCCCGACGGTACGGTCGCCGCGCAGACCGCGCTGTTCACACCGGCTGCCCTCGTCCAGCGGGTAGGGCTGCGAACCGACACCACCCTGGCGACCCGGCTCGGCGCGCTCCCGGAGTGGGTCCTCACCGCTATCGGCCTGACCGCCCTGGGCGCCGCTCTGGTGGTGTCCCGCCGCGCCCGGTCCGGTGCCGGGCCCGGCCCGCGCCCGTGACCGATCTCACAGGTGGCTGGGTGCGGCGCGCCCTCAGGCACTGCGCGAGCGGCGGCCCCGCATCTCCTCCAGCCGCTCGAAGAGCAGCTCCTCCAGTTCGGGCAGGGTGCGGCGCTCGAGCAGCATGTCCCAGTGCGTGCGCGGCGGCTTGCTCTTCTTCTCCTCGGGCTCGCTGCCGTCGACCAACCGGGACTCCGACCCGTGCAGCCGGCACTCCCACGTCGCGGGCACCTCGACCTCGTCGGAGAAGGGAACCTCGAACTGGTGGCCCTTGGGGCAGGCGTAGCTCGCGGAGCGGCGGGGGGCAAGGTCGTGGTTACGGTCGGTCTCATAGCTGACAGCCCCGAGCCGGCTGCCACGCAGGACGCGGTCGGCCAT
Organism: Pseudonocardiaceae bacterium; assembly: GCA_039583705.1. Taxonomy (GTDB): domain Bacteria; phylum Actinomycetota; class Actinomycetes; order Mycobacteriales; family Pseudonocardiaceae; genus JAVKSM01. The sequence continues at coordinate 21,800 of JAVKSM010000013.1, read as the reverse complement.
GGCGGTGTCCTTTCCCTCGACGCCGATGAACCCACAGGATGCAACGCCAGCGATACCGGAGTCGTTCCCGGCGCACCGATCCGCTACGCCCCTCCTCGCCGGGCCGCGCCCCACCTCTCACCCGGTCGGCCGCGGCCCGCGGCCCCGCCGGACCTTGCCCGTCGCCCGAGTCTGCGCTGCGGTGGTCTCGCGCCGCTACGGCATGCGGCGCGGCAGCGTGGCGCCCGGCTGCCCGGTCGGCGTCCACAGGTCGCCCTGCCGCTCGACTCGCGCCAGCACGTCCGCAGCCGTGAACACCAGGTCCGCGGGTCGGCGACAAGACCGCACCTCCTCCCAGGTCAGGGGAGTGGACACGGTCGGCTGCTCCCTGGCCCGCAGCGAATAGGGCGCCACCGTCGTCTTGGCCGGGTTGTTCTGGCTCCAGTCGATGAACACCTTGCCGGTGCGCTCGACCTTCGCCATGCGCGGCACCACGGCCTCAGGGGTCTCGCGGGCGAGGCGCTCGGCAACCGCCCTGGCGTAGGAGGACGTGCGCTCCGGGTTGCCGGTGCGCACTGGGGCGTAGACCTGCAGCCCCTTGCCGCCGCTGGTCTTGGGGACCGCGTCCAGGCCGTCGGCCTCGAGCACCGCGAGGACCCGCTCGGCGACGCGGCAGCAGTCCACCACCGTCGCCGGCGCGCCGGGGTCGAGGTCGAACACGAGCAGGTCGGGGGGGTGCCGGCCGCCGCGCGGGCCCACGGTCCACTGCGGGACGTGCAGTTCGAGTACCGCGAGGTTCGCCAGCCACACCAGGGTGGCCAGGTCCGAGACGACGGCGAAGTGGGTGGTCGCGGCGCCCTTCCCGCTGCCAGGGGTCGGCAGCTCCACGGTGCGCACCCAGTCCGGGGCGTGGCGGGGGACGTTCTTCTCGAAGAACGACTGGCCCACTACGCCGTCGGGGAACCGGCGCAGCGTCACCGGGCGGTCGGAGAGGTAGGGCAGCAGGACCGGTGCGATCCGCGCGTAGTAGTCGATCACCTGACCCTTGCGGAAGCCGGCCGCAGGGTAGAGCACCTTGTCCAGGTTCGACAGCTTGAGCCGCCGTCCGTCGACGGTCACCACGGGGGCGTGGGCGGTGCCGGTCACCGGCAGGCTGCCCGGATCCGAGCGGCGGCGCACCATCCACTCCCGGTCCCGCCCCTCACCGCCGGCGAAGAAGACGAAACGGCCGCGCGTGCGCTCGCCGCGCAGCACAACCGCGATCTCGTCCGGGGCCCACTTCTCGGTCTGGTAGCTGCCGGTGTCCCAGATACTCATGGTGCCGGCGCCGTACTCGCCCGCCGAGATCTGCCCGGAGAAGCTCAGGTACTCCAGCGGGTGATCCTCGGTGTGCACCGCCAGACGCACCTCGCCCGGCTCGGTGAGCAGGTTCTTGGGTACGGCGAAGGAGACGAGCACGCCGTCGCGTTCCAGCCGCACGTCGTAGTGCAGCCGCCGGGCATGGTGCTCCTGGATGACGAACCGGTCGCCGCCGGACGCGCCAGGCGCCGTGTCCGGCACAGGCGCCGTGTCCGGCATCGGCTCCGGGGTGCGGCACGGATCCCGCCGCCGGCGGTACTCGCGCAGGTCGGCCACGGGTCCTTGACTACCGCAGCCGGCGAGCTCGCGCGAGCGGGGCGCTGTGACCGGACCTCCGTCCCCGCCAACACCCGCGACGGCCCCGGGGCACCTCTTTCGATCCGATAATCGACATTATGTCAGACCGTCCTCTCCGATCGCTGCCATCCGGGAAGGCCCACGCCATGAAAGAACAGCTCGGCGATCGCATCGGTGACCAGCGTTCGCTCATCGAGGTCGAGCTACCCGGCGGATGGCCGGGTGACACCCGGTCGGCAGCGGCGGCGGGGACCGCCCACAGGCAGACTGGCGGCCGTGACGCTGACGATGGATTCCGGTCCGCTCTCATCCGCCCCGCCAGGGCAGTGCAACTACCGCATCGAGGGGCCGGTGCACCGACTGCTGTTCACCGAGTTCCCTCGCCGTGTCCGCGCGTCGTTCGCGGGTGCCACGGTGCTGGACTCGGCCCGCGGGATGCTGCTGCACGAGACCGCCCTTCTCCCCCAGCTCTACGTCCCCGAGGTCGACCTCGACGCGAGCCTGCTGGAGCCCACCGACCACCACACCCACTGCCCGTTCAAGGGCGACGCTTCCTACCGGTCGCTGCGGGTAGGCGAGCGGGTGGCCGTGAACGCCGTGTGGAGCTACCCTGCTCCGCGGCAGCGGGCCAGGTGGCTCGCCGGCTACGCGGCCTTCTACTGGGATCGTGTCGACGCCTGGTTCGACGAGGACGAACAGGTCTTCGGCCACCTGCGCGACCCCTACCACCGGGTGGACGTCCGGCGCTCCAGCCGCCGGGTTCGGGTGCTCGCCGGCGACGAGGTGGTCGCCGACTGCGCCCAGCCGGTGCTGCTGTCGGAGACCGGCCTGCCGAACCGCTGGTACCTGCGTCCCGGCGACATCGCGCTGGAGATGCTGGTGACCAGCCAGACGACGACGGTCTGCCCCTACAAAGGTCAGACGACCTATTACTCGCTGCGGCTGGGGGAACGGCACGTCGAGGACGTGGCGTGGTGCTATCCGCAGCCCTTGGACGGGGCGACCGCGATCGCCGGGCGGCTCTGCTTTGACTCTGCGGACTTGACCGTGGAGGTGGGATAGCACAGGCCTTTACGGACCGGTGCAGCCGTCGATGAGCTCGCGCAGGATGTCCGCGTGGCCGTTGTGCCGGGCGGTTTCCTCGATCATGTGCAGCAGGATCCAGCGCAGCTCGACCAGCCCGCGCTCCTCGGTGGGCACGGCATCGTCCAACGAATCGGCCTCGGCGAGGATGGACCGGCTGCGCTCGCACATCGCGACGTAGGCCTCGACCACCCCGGCCGTGCTCTCCTGCGGCCCGATGCGGAAGTCGGCGTCGGGATCGTCGTCGGTCGGGAACGACGGCGGCTCGCCGGCGCGTGCGTACCCGTTGACGAACCAGTGGTGCTCGGCCCCGGTGAGGTGCTTGACCAGACCGAGCAGGCTGGTGCCCGAGGGCACCAACTGGCGGCGCAGCGCTTCGTCGTCGAGGCCTTCGAGTTTGCCCAGCAGCGTCGCGCGGTGGAAGTCCAGCCATCCCATGAGGGCTTCCTTCTCGTCGGCGACATGCGGTGCCTCGACCCGCCGCACCGGCGAGACGAAGCCCGCGGCCGGCTCCAGCGTCACGTCGGGACCCGCCCGGCGCGGCTGGGCGACAGGGCGCCCCCCTCCTCCGGGCGTGCCCGACCCCACAGCGCGAGGGTGAGGTCGGTGCTCACCGTGGGCACCGCCTCGGGGCGCTGGTCATTGGGGGAGGTTATCCAGAGTGGGACGGTGCCCGCACCTGCCTCCGACCCGCTCGGTGGCTGTGTCGCGCCCAGGCTCGGCGGGCCGCCCAGGCTCGGTGGCCCGCCCAGACTCGGCGTCTCCGGCGAGCATCGCCTCTAGCGCGGGCAGGGCCGCCGCCAGCGCGGCCCGGTGCCGCGGGGAGAGCCGGTCGATGCGGTCGGCGAGCAACGCGGTCCGCTCGGTGCGGATCCGGGCGAGCGTCGCACGGCCGAGGTCGGTGACCGACACGAGCGAGGAGCGGGCGTCGGACGGGTCGACGCGGCGCTGCACCAGCCCCTGCTCCTCGAGCGAGCCGAGCACCCGGCTCATCGTGGGAGGGGTCACCGCCTCGCGCCGCGCCAGGTCGGACAAGCGCAGCGGCTCGTGCACGTCGAGGGTGGACAGGACCGACAGCTGCAGCGGCGGCAGACCGGCCCCGGAGTCGACCCGGATCCGTCGGTGCAGCCGCCCGATCGCCAGTCGCAGCCGGGCGGCCAGCTCCACGTCCGTCGCGGCGCGCGTGGTGCTCACCACGCCATCGTGCCCGCTCCGCCGTCGATAACGGTGCCCACCCCGATCACTCGGCGCGGCTCACCCCACATGACCTCGGCTTCCGGCACGATCGAGGAATGCCCCTCGCCCACCCGGACAACCCGCCGCCGCCCGGTTCGCCCGAGCTGGTGGTCAACCCGCTGTTCACGCGCGAGCCCCTGCAGGTCCCGCGCAACCGGCTGCCCGAAGCGGAACTGGACCCGGATCTGGCCTACCAGGTGGTGCACGACGAGCTCATGCTCGACGGCAACGCCCGGCTCAACCTCGCCACGTTCGTCACGACGTGGATGGAGCCGCAAGCCACCCGGCTGATGACCGAGTGCGCAGACAAAAACATGATCGACAAGGACGAGTACCCGCAGACCGCGGAGCTGGAGCGCCGCTGCGTGCGGATGCTCGCCGCGCTGTGGAACGCCCCTGACCCCGACGCCGCTCCCGGCTGCTCGACCACCGGCTCCAGCGAGGCCTGCATGCTCGCGGGGCTGGCGCTCAAGCGGCGCTGGCGGGCCCGCGGCGGCACCGGAACGCCGAACCTCGTCATGGGTGACAACGTCCAGGTGTGCTGGGACAAGTTCGCCAACTACTTCGAGGTCGAGCCGCGCCTGGTGCCGATGCGGGGCGAGCGGTTCCACCTCGACGCCGCCTCCGCGCTGCCCCACGTCGACCAGGACACCATCGGCGTGGTGGCCGTGCTCGGCTCCACCTTCGATGGCAGCTACGAGCCGGTCGCCGAGATCTGTGCGGCGCTCGACGAGCTGGCCGCGGGCGGTGGGCCGGATGTTCCGGTGCACGTCGACGGCGCCTCCGGCGCGATGATCGCACCGTTCCTCGACCCGGAGCTGCCGTGGGACTTCCGCCAGCCCCGGGTGGCCTCGATCAACACCTCGGGTCACAAGTTCGGTCTGGTGTACCCGGGCGTGGGCTGGGTGACCTGGCGTGACGTGCCCGCGTTGCCGGAGGAGCTCATCTACCGGGTCAACTACCTCGGCGACGAGATGGCCACCTTCGCGCTGAACTTCTCCCGACCCGGAGCGCAGGTCGTCGCGCAGTACTACCAGTTCCTGCGACTGGGCGGCGACGGCTACCGCCGCGTGCAGCAGTATTGCCGGGACGTCGCGACCCGGCTCGCGCGGGAGGTGGCAGGGCTCGGGCCGCTGCGGCTGCTCACCGACGGATCCGAGCTGCCGGTGTTCGCCGCGGCGCTGACCGCCGACGTCACGGGTTACACAGTGTTCGACATCTCCGCCGGGCTGCGCGAGCACGGATGGCAGGTGCCGGCGTACACGTTCCCGGCCGAGCGGACCGACTTGGCGGTGCTGCGCTTCGTGGTGCGCAACGGGGTCAGCCACGACCTCGCGGACGCCCTGCTCGCCGACCTGCGCGCCGTGCTCGCCCGGCTGTCCCGGCAGCGGGAGTCCACCCGGGACCCGGTGGCTGACGCGTCCTTCGCCCACGACGGCCGGCCGGTGCACGGACGCTGACCCTAAACTGGCGGGAGCGCCATCTCCCGCGGGCTCTTGGCGGGCCCGCGTCCGGCAGGAAGGTTGTGACGTTCGTGCACCCGGCACCCCGTCCGGGGTCCTCCGACGCCACCGGATGCAGTAGCCGGCCGGGACTCCGTCCCGGCGACCCGGTCCCCGACCGCCTCCACGGTGGCGAGACACCCGCATGAGCCCCCTGTTCAGCCTGCTCGGCGTGGCCGGCGTACTGGCGTTGACGGCGGGCACCGCCGTCTTCGTGGCCGCCGAGTACTCCCTGACCACGCTGGAGCGCAGCCAGGTCGACGCGCACGTCCAGGTGATCGGCGACCGGCGCGCCCGGTCCGTGCAGTGGGCACAGCGCACACTGTCCTTCCAGCTCTCCGGCGCCCAGCTCGGGATCACGATCACCACGCTGGTCACCGGCTACGTTGCCGAGCCCGCGATCGCCTCGCTGGTGCGCCCGGTCCTCGCCGCGGTCGGGCTGCCGGCCACGACCGCCGACGCCCTGGCGCTGACGCTGGCGTTGCTGCTGGCCACCGCGCTGTCCATGACCCTGGGCGAGCTGGTCCCCAAGAACCTCTCGTTGGCCAGGCCGCTCTCGACGGCCCGCGCGGTCGCGGGGTTCCAGCGTAGGTTCTCCCGCACCTTCTGCTGGCTCATCGCCGGGCTCAACGGCTCGGCGAGCTGGGTGGTGCGCCGACTCGGGGTCGAGCCGGCCGAGGAGTTGCGCTCAGCGCGCTCAGCCGAGGAGCTCGGCTCCCTCGTCCGCAGCAGCGCCGAGCTGGGCACGCTCGACCCGGGCACGGCGAGCCTGCTGGACCGCTCGCTGCGGCTGCGCGAGCGGACGGCCGACGAGCTCATGACCCCGCGGGTGCGGGTCGAGGCGCTGCCCGCGCGGGCCCGCCTGCCCGAGTTGGTCGAGGCCGCCGCCCGCACCGGTTTCTCCCGCTTCCCGGTGCACGGCGGTGACCTCGACGACATCCTGGGCGTCGTCCACGTCAAGCAGGTCTTCGGAGTGCCCAGGGATCGCCGGGCGCAGACCGCCGTCGGCGCGCTCGTCCGGGGGGTGCCGAGGGTGCCCGAGACGCTCGACGGCGACGAACTGCTGGACCGGCTGCGTGCCAGTGGGCTGCAGTTCGCCGTAGTGGTCGACGAGTACGGCGGGACGGCCGGCATCGTCACGCTCGAGGATCTGGTCGAGGAGATCGTCGGGGATGTCCGCGACGAGCACGACCCCCGAGAGGTGGCGTCGCTGCGCTCGGTGGACCAGGACACCTGGCTGGTGTCGGGGCTGCTGCGCGGCGACGAGGTCGCTGAGCGGACCGGCTTCGTGATGCCGCCCGGGGACTACGAGACCCTCGCCGGCATGGTGCTGGCCCGGCTCGGCCGGATCCCCCAGGTGAGTGACGAGGTCGCGGCGACCGGCTGGCGGTTGACGGTTGCCCGGATGGACCGCCACCGGGTGGCCGAGCTGCGCCTGCACCGGGTCGCGGGCGGGCCCGGTGACCAGCGAGCTGCGGGATGAGCGTTCCGCTCGCGCTGTTCCTCCTCGTCGTGCTGCTGGCCGGCAACGCGTTCTTCGTCGGTGCCGAGTTCGCCACCATCACGGCCCGCCGCGACCGGCTGGAGGCGCTGCTCGCCAGCGGCGTCACGCGGGCCCGGCTGGTGCTGCGGGCACGCGAGCAACTGTCGTTGCTCATCGCCGGCGCGCAGCTCGGGGTGACGCTGTGCTCACTCGGGCTGGGTGCCCTCGGCGAGCCCGTGGTCGCGCACCTGCTGGAGCGCCCGTTCGAGGCGTTCGACATCGAGGGCGCGGCGGTCGGCGCTGTGGCCTTCACCGTCGCCCTCGGCGTGGTCGTCACCCTGCACACCGTGCTCGGCGAGATGGTGCCCAAGAACCTGGCGATCGCGGGGCCGGAGCGGTCGGCCCTGTGGCTCGTGCCGGCACACTTCGCGTTCTGCGCGGCGATGGGTCCGCTGCTGGACCTGTTCACCGTCGTCGCCCGGCTGGTGCTGCGGGTCTTCGGGATACGGGTCAGGGACGAGGTCGACAGCGGTTACACCCCTGGTGAGCTGGCAGTCATGATCTCCGAGTCACGGCGGGAGGGGTTCCTGGACGACTCCGAGACCCGGCGGTTGACCGCCACGCTGAGCTCCGCGGGACGCACGGTCACCGAGGTGCTGGTGCCGGTGGACCGGCTCATCTCGCTGCCCGTCGGGACGACGGTGAAAGCCGTGGAGGAGGCGGTGGCGGCCACCGGCTTCTCCCGCTTCCCGCTCCGCCGCCCAGACGGCGAGCTCGCCGGGTACCTGCACGTCAAGGACGTCCTCCAGGAGGCGGCGACGCCTGAGGCGAGGGTGGCCGCCGGTCGGGTGCGCACGCTGCCCGAGGTGCGCCGCGAGGCTCGGCTGGACGAGGCGATGGCGGCATTGCGCCGCGCCGGCTCCCACCTCGGGCGGGTCGTGGACGGCGAGGGCCACACCGTCGGCGTGGTCGCGCTGGAGGACCTCGTCGAGGAGTACGTGGGCACCGTACGTGACGCCACCCACGTCCGTCGGGCCCCGCCCCGAGCCTCCTGACGCGGCCCCGAGTGGCGAGGCGTGGCTCACGGGCCGGCAGCGCGGTCCGCGACGGGCGGGCAGGAGCACACCAGGTTCCGGTCGCCATAAGCGGCGTCGATCCGGCGCACCGGCGGCCAGACCTTCGTCGCGGCGGTGCCCGTCGGGAAGGCCGCCTCCTCGCGGCTGTACGGGTGGTCCCACCCGCCGACCAGGCAGGCGGCGGTGTGCGGGGCGTTGCGGAGCGGGTTGTCCGCGGCCCACTCCCCCGTGCCGACCCGGTCGATCTCGGACCGGATCGAGATCATCGCATCGCAGAAGCGGTCCAGCTCCGCGAGGTCCTCGCTCTCGGTCGGCTCGACCATGAGCGTGCCGGGCACCGGAAAGGACAGCGTCGGGGCGTGCAGCCCGTAGTCGATGAGCCGCTTGGCGACGTCGTCGGCGCTGACGCCGGTCGCCCTGGTGATCGGCCGCAGGTCGAGGATGCACTCGTGGGCGACGAAGCCGCCAACCCCGGCATAGAGCACCGGGAAGTGGTCGCCCAGCCGCCGGGCGACGTAGTTGGCGGCCGCCACCGCGGTCAGCGTCGCCCGCCGCAGCCCGTCGAGGCCCATCATCCGGATGTAGGCCCAGGAGATCGGCAGGATCGACGCGCTACCCCACGGCGCCGCACTCACCGGCCCGATCCCCGTCGCCGGGCCGGCGGCGGGCTGCAGCGGGTGGTTGGGAAGGAACGGCGCGAGGTGCTCGCGCACGCCGATCGGACCGATACCCGGGCCGCCACCACCGTGCGGGATGCAGAAGGTCTTGTGCAGGTTGAGGTGGCTGACGTCGGAACCGAAGCGCCCCGGCCGGGCCAGCCCGACCAGCGCGTTGAGGTTGGCGCCGTCCACGTAGACCTGGCCGCCGCCCTCGTGCACGACGGCGCACACCTCACCGATCGTCACCTCGTACACGCCATGGGTGGACGGGTAGGTCACCATGATCGCGGCGAGGTCGCGCCTGTGGTCATCCACAATGGACCGCAGGTGCTTGAGGTCGACGTTGCCGTTCTCGTCGCACCGCACGACGACCACCCGCATGCCTGCCAGTACCGCCGAGGCGGCGTTCGTGCCGTGCGCGCTGGCGGGGATGAGACAGACGTCGCGGTGGCCCTCGCCGCGGGAACGGTGGTAGGCGCGGATCACCAGCAGCCCGGCCAGCTCGCCCTGGCTCCCGGCATTGGGTTGCAGGGACACCGCGGCGTAGCCGGTGAGGGCCGCGAGCCAGCGTTCCACGTCGGCGACGACCTGCAGCAGGCCGGCCGCGTCGTCGGCCGGGACAAACGGGTGCAGCTCGGCGAAGCCCGGCCAGCTGATCGGCTCCAGCTCCGCGACCGCGTTGAGCTTCATCGTGCACGACCCGAGCGGGATCATGCTGCGGTCCAGCGCGAGGTCGAGGTCCGACAACCGCCGCAGGTAGCGCAGCATCGCGGTCTCGCTGCGATAGCGGGCGAAGACCCCAGCGGTGAGGAACCCCGAGGTGCGTCGCAGCGCCGCGGGCAGCGCATCGGGCGTCACCCTGTCTACGGCGTCCACGGAGGACATCCGGAACCCGAAGGCCCGCCACACCGCCGCCAGGTGCTCCCGAGTCGTGACCTCCGAGGTGGAGATACCGACATGGTCCAGGTCGACCAGCCGCAGCGCGATGCCCTGCTCGCGCGCCGCAGCGACCACGTCCAGCGCCCGTCCAGGCACCCGCGCCAGGACGGTGTCGAAGAACTCGCCGTGCACCACCTCCACGCCGCCGGAGCGCAGCCCGGCCGCGAGCACGGCGGCCATCCGGTGGATCCGGGTCGCGATGCGCCGCAACCCCTCCGGCCCGTGGTACACCGCGTACATCGCGGCCATCACGGCGAGCAGCACCTGCGCGGTGCAGATGTTGCTCGTCGCCTTCTCCCGTCGGATGTGCTGCTCGCGGGTCTGCAGCGCCAAGCGCAGCGCCGGCGCGCCGTCGGCGTCCCGGGACATCCCCACCAGCCGTCCCGGCAGCCCCCGGACCAGCTCGCCGGCTACCGCCAGGTAGCCGGCGTGCGGGCCGCCGAACCCGAGCGGGACCCCGAAGCGCTGTGTGGAGCCGACCGCCGCGTCGGCACCGAACTCGCCAGGCGGGCGCAGCAGCGTCAAGGCGAGCGGGTCGGCGGCGATCACCACTCCCGCCCCCCGGTCGTGCGCGGCCGTGACGAGCGCGCCCGGGTCCCGCACCGCGCCGGACGCGCCCGGATAGGACAGCAGCAGCCCGAAGAAGTCCGCTTCGGGGAGGCCGGCCGGGTCGGCTCCGGAGAAATCGGCCCCGGAGAAATCGGCCAGGACGATCTCGATGCCGAGCGCTTCGGCCCGGGTTCGCAGCACCGCGACGGTCTGCGGCAGGGTGTCGGCGTCGACGACGAACCGCCCGGCAACGCCGCACCGGGCCCTTCGCAGCAGCGTCATCGCCTCGGCCGCGGCCGTGGCCTCGTCGAGCATCGAGGCGTTGGACACGGGCAGCCCCGTGAGGTCGGCGATGACGGTCTGGAAGGTGAGCAGCGCCTCCAGCCGGCCCTGGCTGATCTCAGGCTGGTAGGGCGTGTACGCGGTGTACCAGGCGGGGCTCTCCAGCACGTTGCGGCGGATCACGGGAGGCGTCACCGTCGGGTGGTAGCCAAGGCCGATCATGGGGAAGAGCAGCCGGTTGCGGGCCGCCAGCGCGCGCAGTTCGGCGAGCGCCTCGGCTTCCGACGCCGACGCCGGCAGTTCCGCGTCGAGCTCGGCTGCGAGCTCGTCGTCCCGGATGCAGGCCGGCAGCGCCCGCTTGGCCAGCTCGTCCAGCGAGCCGACGCCAATGGTGGCCAGCATGTGCCGCAGCTCGTCCTCACCTGGGCCGACGTGCCGGTCCGCGAAAGCGGTGTCGGGTTCCAGCGCGGCGAGCGGGATGGCAGAGTGGGGCATCTGGTCCTCCGGCAAGGGCGGCTCGTGGGTGTCGCTCCCAGGTGGGCGGCCCTCCCCCTCTGCCGGTACCCGCGCGGCGGGCGCCTGAGAGCTTCACCCGGCCCTCAGACCGGGCTTGCCCCGTCGGCGGGTGGTCGAGGACCACCGCTTTCCAGAGGCGTCTCGCCCACGCGGTCCCTGGTGCCTGAGAGGTTTGCGGGGAGGACTTGCTCCTTCGGCGCCCGGACCGCCGGCTGCGGTCGGGTCTCTCCCGCGTGGGGTCGGCGACTGACAGTTCCGAGGCTACGCCCTACCCGGTCCGTCGGGTGCCGCGGGCACGCCGGTGCTGGGACAACTCGTCCTCTTGGGCCGGCTCCAGCACCATCCCGTCGGCCCGTTCCCCGGGGAACTCCCGGATGCTTCCGGTGATCTCCCGCATCGCACCGCTGACCGCGATCCCGAACACGCCCTGGCCACCCTGCAGCAGGTCGACGACCTCCTCCGGCGACGTGCACTCGTAGACAGTGGCGCCGTCGGAGAACAGGGTGATCCCGGCGAGGTCGCGGACCCCGTGACGGTGCAGCTGCCCGACCGCAACCCGGATGTTCTGCAACGAGACGCCGGCGTCCAGCAGCCGTTTGACCACCTTGAGCACCAGCAGGTCTTTGAAGGAGTACAGCCGCTGGGATCCCGAGCCGCTCGCGGTCCGGATGCTCGGCGAGACCAGCCCGGTGCGCGCCCAGTAGTCGAGCTGGCGGTAGGTGATGCCAGCGATCTGGCAGGCCGCCGGTCCGCGGTACCCGAGCAGCTCGTCGGGTAAGCCGTCGGGCAGCTCGGACGCCGCGAACAGCTCACCCTGCTGACCTGGCTCGGGGTCAGCCACGCCTTCGGTGGGGTCGACACCGCCAGCCACGAACGCCTCCCTCCGACCGCCCCGCGCGGGACCGTCGCAACGGCCATCGAGCGGCCGTCACGAGCCGCCGCGCCCGGGAGCACGAATCACATCGGCGCGATTCGCCTGCCTGAACGGTAGGTCCGCGCCGCCGGGCGGTCAACGCGACGCGCGCGATAATCTCGACCTCTACTTGACGGTCAGTTCCGATCCAGCGGCCCTGCTGTCCTCACGGCTCGGGCTGTCGTCACGCCCGACCCCTGCCAGCCGGCCCCGCGCTCGCCGCAGGCGGCGCTCAGGTGTCCGCGCCGCGGAAATCCTCGGGTGAGACGGAGTCGAGGAACTCTCGGAACTTCTCGACCTCGTCCTCCTGCTCGTCGGGGATGACGAGGCCCGCCTCGGAGAGCACACCCTCCTCGGCGTGGATGGGCACCCCGATGCGCAGCGCGAGCGCGACCGAGTCGCTGGGCCGAGCCGAGACGCGCACGTTGCCGTCGAAGACCAGCTCGGCGAAGAAGGTGCCCTCCTGCAGGTCGGTGATCCTCACCTGCTCGAGCCGCCGGCCGAGCGACTCGATGACCTCCTTGAGCAGGTCGTGGGTCAACGGCCGCGCCGGCTTGACGCCCTGCTGCTCCAAGGCGATCGCGGTGGCCTCGACCGAGCCGATCCAGATCGGCAGGTAGCGGTCACCATCGGCCTCCCGCAGAAGCAGGATGGGCTGATTCGCGGGCAACTCGACTCGGACGCCCACGACGCGCATCTCGCTCACACGCCCCGCCTCCCTCCTGCGCCGGGATCTCCAGGCCACCCTCGGACCCCGGGGCGACCACCGACACTGCCGACGCTACACGGGACGAGCCGGGGATGCGCGGTCCCAGGCGGTCACGATTCCCTATTACTGCGCGAGAACCTCCCGGACGCCGGCCTTGACCAGCAAGGCATGCAGCCGGACCGAGAGCGCGGCGACCTCGCGTGCCAGCTCCTCCGCCCGCGACCGCGCGTCGGGATCGCGCTGCCGCGCGACCGGGCCCACCACCTGGGCCAGCAGGCCCACCTCGCGGTCCGCTGCTGCCCGGAAAGCCCGCAGGTGCCGCGGCTCGATGCCGAACCCGGTCAGCGCCGCGGCCGCCCGGGCGAGCATCACCACGTCCCCGTCGTAGAAGCCGGCCCGGCCCGGGCGCACGATGCCGTACTGTTCGAGATCGTCGAGCACTTCGGGCCCGATGTCCGCCTCGGCGAGGAGCTGCTCCCGGGTCAGCCGCCGACCAGGGCCGCCGACGACGAGCTCGTCCGGACCCGGCAGGCCCTCCCCGGGGACGGACACCATCGGTCGCGGCGGGCGGCGGGCGGCGGGCGCACCATCGCGGTCCCACTCGTCGAGCTGGCTCTTGATGACCTTGAGTGGCAGGTAGTGGTCGCGCTGTGCGGCCAGCACGAAGCGCAGCCGCTCGACGTCGCCCTGGCTGAACTGCCGGTAGCCCGAGGCGGTCCTGGCCGGGTGGACCAGGCCCTCGGACTCCAGGAACCGGATCTTGGAAATCGTGACCTCGGGGAACTCGGCGCGCAGCCCGTCAAGGACGGCACCGATGCTCAACGCACCCCGGTCGTCGGCGGAACCCCCGCGCCACCCGGCCGCTGTCACCGGCTCTCCTGGCCCGCCTCCTGGCCAACGCCATGTCCGCCGTCGCGCGGGCCAATCAGGAAGACCAGCCGGAACTTGCCTATCTGCACCTCGTCGCCGTTGGCGAGCACCGCGGTGTCAACCGGCTCCCGGTTGACGTAGGTGCCGTTGAGACTGCCGACGTCGACGACGACGAACTCTCCGGCATCGCGCCGGAACTCCGCGTGCCGGCGCGAAACCGTCACGTCGTCGAGAAAGATGTCGCTGTCCGGATGGCGACCGGCGCTCGTCGTGTCCCGGTCGAGCAGGAAGCGGGAACCGGCGTTCGGGCCCCGTTTCACCACCAGCAGCGCCGACCCCGCCGGGAGCGCGTCGATGCCCGAGACCGGGGCCTCGGCGGCCTCACCCTCGGTGTCCGCGAGGAAGTCACTGCGGAAGACGGAGGTCGTCTCGGCGGGCCGCTCACGCGGCACGTCGGGCCCGTCGTTCGTACTCACGTCGAGCTCTCCTCCGTCTGCTGCCTGGGCTGGCCGGGTGGTGGGTGAGGCCAACCTACCCGTTTCCTCCGGTGGTCCCGGCTCCGGCTCCCCGACCCTTCGACCCCAGGTGAGCCGGTCTCATTCAGCCGCGTTCGAGCACGGCCCGGTAGCTCGCGGCGTCCAGCAGCGCGGCCATGGCCGAGGGGTCGTCCGGCCTCAGCTCGATCATCCAGCCGGCTCCGTAGGGATCTGAGTTGACGACCTCGGGACCGGTTTCCAGCGCACCGTTGACGGCGACCACCTCGCCGGCGAGCGGCGCATACACGTCGGACACCGACTTGGTCGACTCCACCTCCAGCGCGGTCTCACCGGGACCGACCCGGGTGCCGACTGCCGGCAGCCCGACGAAGACGACGTCGCCGAGCTGGTGCTGGGCGTAGTCGGTCACCCCGATGCGCACGGTGCCCTCCTCGGTGCCGGCGACCCACTCGTGCTGCTCGGTGTACCGCAGCCCCTCCGCCACCCTGTCGCCAGTCACAGCCAGGACCTCCTACCGCTCCTCGGCTTCGATCTTGGTGGTCCCCCGGGATGGTGGGCGCCGCACCGCGGCCCCCAGTTGTACCAGGTACAGCAGCCCGGACCACAGGTACAGCGCGCCGCCCCAGGCAGTGAAGCCGTAGGCGACGGGCCGTGCGGCGGCGAAAGCCGAGCTGCCCTGCGCCAGCAGCAGCAGCGGGAACGCGTAGAGCAGGTTGAACGTGGCGGCCTTGCCGAGGTAGGTCACCACGAACGGGCCGTAACCGACCTGACGCAGCACCGGTAACCCGGCCGCTACGACAAGGTCGCGCCCCACGAGCGCTGCCACCACCCACCAGGGGACGATGCCGCGGACGAGGAAGGCGGCGAGCGTGGCGAGGACGTAGAGCCGGTCGACGGTCGGGTCGAGCAGCGCACCCAGCCGGCTGGACTGATTCAGCCAGCGGGCCAGCTTGCCGTCCAGCCAGTCGCTCGCGCCGCTGAGCGCGAGAACGGTGACGGCAAGCCCGTCGGCGTGACGGTCCAGCACGAGCCAGAGGAACAGCGGCACTCCGGCCAGCCGGAACGCCGACAGCAGGTTGGGGACGGTGAGTACCCGGTCGGCGGCGGTCGAGGCGCGCTCGGTCGCGGTCGGCTGGGCCACGCCACCTCCCTGGTCTTTCATCCCTCACCCCGCTCAGGGCGGGCTCGTGCGGCTCGCTCCGGACAACGGGCTCGGTGAGGTGCTCGTGCCGGTCGTGCTCGTGCTCCTGGTGGTGGCCGTGGTGGCTGTGGTGGCCTTGGTGCTCATGGTGCTCGTGGTGCTCGTGGTGGCCGTGGTGGCCGTGGTGGTCGTGCTGGTCGTGCTGGCCGTGGTGGTGTCGGGCGTCGGGCTCGGCGCAACGGAGCTGACGGGTGGCGCGACGAACACCGGGGTCACACCCGGGGTCGGCGTCGCGCGGTCGGTCGCCATGACCGCCGGCGGCCGCGTCTGCTGGATCGTCACCGGGGCCGTCGTTCCGGCGGACGCCGGCAGCGGGAGCGCCGGCACGCCGCTCGGGGCGGGGCTGGGCTCGGCGGGAGCGTTCGTCAGGCCGGTGACGACCAAGGCGGCCAGGCCGAGCAACGCGAGCAGCCCGAGGCCGGCCAGCAGGGCGACCAACCACCGCCGGCGGCGAACTCCGACACCAGCCGAGCCGGCCGAGCCAGCCGCGCCCGACCTGCCTGACCGACCCACCGCGCCGGAGGTGACCGGCGCCGCTTGAGCGTAGCCCGTCGGCCGCTGGGCAGACCTCGCCGTCCGGCTTGCCGCGGTCCCGGCCAGGGCGGCATCAGCGAGGGGGTGCGGCAGCGAGGTGCGCCCGGGAAGCCCGGATGGCAGCACCTCCGTGGCGGCGAGGGCGGCCCGCAGCGCCCGCAGCTCGACGGCGACCCGGCCTGCGGTCGGGCGGTCCGCCGGCTCGTCGGCGGTCATCGCGGTGAGCAGGTCGGCGAGTGGCGGCGGCAGGTCCACGGGGACCTCCGGGTGACGGTGCAGCCGGGCCAGGGCCGCCTCAAGCGCCGTACCCGGGTACTCGCGCCGGCCGGTGAGGCACTCCAGGAGCACCAGGCCCAGCGCGTAGACGTCGGTAGGTGGCCCGACCGAAGCACCTCGCACCTGCTCCGGAGACAGGTAGGACGCGGTTCCGATCATGAAGCCGGTCGCCGTGACCTGGGTGGCGTCGACGAGCCGGGCGATCCCGAAATCGGTGATGTGCGGGATGCCCTCGCCGTCGAGCAGGATGTTGGGCGGCTTGAGGTCGCGGTGGACGATGTCGTGGGCGTGGACGTGGTCGAGTGCGGCGGCCAGCGGGGCGCCGAGCGCGACTGTGGCCGCAAGCCCGATCGGCCCCTGGCCGAGCCGATCAGCGAGCGTGTCCCCGTCGACGAACTGCATGACGAGGAACACGCGGCCGTCCTCCTCACCGGCGTCGTAGACGGTGACCAGCCCCGGGTGGTTCAACCCGGCGAGGGTCTGGACCTCCTGCTGCCGACGGTGCGCTTCCGCGGGCGCCACACCGGGCGGGAACAGCTTGACGGCGACCGTCCGTCCGAGCACCTCGTCACGTGCCTGGTAGACCGCTGCCGCGCCGCCCCGGCCGGCGAGCCGCTCGACCCTGTACCGCCCCGCCACCCGGATGGGCAGCGCCGCTTCCGTGTCGCTCACGTCTGCGTTCTGACCTCCGTCGGCTCCTGCCCGGTCCATCGACACTGCGTCAGGCACCTGTTACAGCAGGCGGTCGGCAAAGCCTACCGTCAGGTCGTGCCGCACCCGGCAGCTCGCCGGAAAGACGGGCGGGACTCAGCCGGTCGCGAGCGACAACGAGCCCGGCGTCGACGGCGCAGCTAGGTGGACCCCGAAGCGTGCGGTGCGCCCTGAGCTGACCTGCCCGAGCTGACCTCGACGTTTGTGGGCAGGGAAGCGGGAGAGCAGGATGGAACTACTGGCGTGCCACATGGAGGGTGAGCTTGAAGGTCGAGGAGATTCTCAAGGCGAAGGGTCGGACGGTCTACACGATCACGCCAGAGGCGACGGTCGCAGAGGCCGTCGCCCGGCTCAACGGGCCGCCGCGGATCGGGGCTCTCGTGGTCCGTCCCGAAGCTGACCAACGCATCGCTGGCATGCTCACCGAGCGGGACCTCATCCGCGCGCTGGGGAAGCACGGCATGCAGCTACTGGCCCTGCCGGTCGCCCAGGTGATGTCCCACCAGGTGCCGCTCTGCTCGTCCCGTGACAGCATCGCGCACCTCATGCGGGAGATGACCCGGTCCCGTTACCGTCACCTTCCCGTCGTCGACGACGGGAGGCTCGCCGGCCTGGTGAGCATCGGGGATGTGGTGAAGTACCGCGTGGAGGAGATGGAGCTCGAGGCGGGCGTGCTGCGCGACCTCTACATCGCCCGCAGGTGATCGCCCCTTCCCGTCGGCACACACCACCGCCGAGCTTGCGGCCGGGCGACCGGGTCGCTCACCGTCGGTCCGCCTCCGGTCCCGGGGGCTGTTCGTCGTCGGTGTCGGGCAGCAGCTCGTAGCTGGGGTTGGTGAAGGAAAGGGCGCCGGCCTGGGTGGCGGGTCGACCATGGATCCGCAGCCGGGCGCCGGGCTCCAATCCAGCGATCGTGGATCGTCCGTAGAAACGGACGAGGATGCCGCCGGTGTGGCCGACGATCTCACATTCGAGGATCTGGCTGCCGCCTGCACGTCGGACCTCGACGGAGTGGACGCGCCCTTCAACTGTGGTGGGTCCGGTTCCGGTGAGCGCCTCGATCGGCGTGGGAGCCGTCGGCCCGGCGGCGTCGGGTGCCTGGGCTGGTGGCCGGCCGGTCGTGGCCTGGGCCGGTGCCCCCGACTGGGCGGCGGGCGCCGCGAGCCCGCTCGTGGCGCTCAGGGCACGCTGGCTCTCAAGCCGGCGGGCGGTGTCGGTGAACGTTTCGCCGCCCCGGTGTGCCCGGGCCAGGCGCCGGACCGGGGCGCGCAGGTCGAAGGGCACGATCGTGGCAGCCGCGTTCGGGACCCGGCTGATGCGGGCGGCGATGTGGTCGGCGGTGCGGTCGTGCAGTAGTCGACCGACCACGGGGGTGTAGGT
This sequence comes from Pseudonocardiaceae bacterium, assembly GCA_039583705.1. GTDB lineage: Bacteria > Actinomycetota > Actinomycetes > Mycobacteriales > Pseudonocardiaceae > JAVKSM01. The sequence continues at coordinate 3,749 of JAVKSM010000013.1, read as the reverse complement.
GCGCCGGGGAAGCAGCACGGTGGCTTCGGTGCGGCCGTCGGTGACGGTGCGGCTCAGCAGGTCGATCGACGCCCGCCCGAGGCGCCGGTCGCGGCATTCGACGAGTTCGAGGGTGATGTCACCGCGCTGGAGGCTGGCCCACCGCTCGGTCAAGCGCCTCGACCGGCTCTCGTCGAGCACGAAGTGCACTGCTCGGACCTCGTCAGGACGCAAGCCCCGGGCGTACCGCAGCGCGCGCAGCGTGGCCAGGTCGAGGTTGTCCACGAAGACGAACACCACGTGGCGCGCCCAGTTGGGCTCGACGTCGAGGATCGGGGCCAGCGCGGCCAGCGCGGCCTCCTCTTCCTGGTACTGCCGGTTGAGCCGGATCAGCGCGAACACCAGGATCGGGAACAGGATCACCACAGCCCACGCGCCCTCGGTGAACTTGACGATCGCGAAGATCGCGACCACGAGCAGCGAGAGCCCGCCGCCGCTGGCATTGATCAGCAGCTTTCGCCGCCACCCGGCTTCCCGGCGGGTGATGTGATGTTTGGCCATCCCGAAGCCGGCCATCGTGAAGCCGGTGAACACGCCGATGGCGTAGAACGGCACCAACGCGTTGACGGTGCCCCCGGTGGCCGCCAGCAGCAGCACCGCGACGACCGCGAGCACGATGACGCCGTTGGAGAACACCAGCCGGTGCCCGCGTTTGGTCAACTGGCGGGGCAGGAAGGAGTCCCCGGCGACGAAGCTGGCCAGGAAGGGGAAGCCGTTGAAGCTGGTGTTCGCCCCGGTGTAGAGGATCAGCGCCGAGACGGCCTGCACCAGGGAGAACAGCACCGTTCCCAGCATCCCCTGGCCGAACACCGCGCGGGCCTCCTGGGAGATCACCGAGGGGTAGCCGCTCTCGTAGGGGGTGGCGTGGGTCAGGTGCGCCAGCCAGGACACCCCGGCCACCAGAAACCCCAGGGTGGTGGCCATGACGACCAGCACCCGGCGGGCGTTGGCGCCCTCCGGCCGGCGGAACGCGCTGACCCCGTTGGAGATCGCCTCCAGCCCGGTCAACGACGACCCGCCGTTGGCGAAGGACCGCAGCAGCGTCAGGATCACCACCCAGAACGCCAACCCCGTGCCGCTCCCCACCGGCACCGTGCCCGGCATGGTGGCGGGGTCGTAGCGGGGCAGGTTGCCCAGCAGCTCCCGGATCACCCCGACCACGATCACCGCTGCGATCGCGGCGGAGAACAGGTAGGTCGGCAGCGCGAAGGTCCGTCCGGCCTCGCGGATCCCGCGGAGGTTGCCGTAGGCCAACAGCACCACCACTCCGATGGTGATCTCCAAGTGGTACGGGCCGAGCGCGGGTATCGCTGAGACCACCGCCACCGTCCCGGCCGCGGTCTGCACCGCGACAGTCACCACGTAATCGATGAGCAACGCCACCGCGGCGATCTGCGCCACCCGGGTGCCGAAGTTCTCCCGGGCTACGACATAGGACCCGCCAGCCTTGGTGTAGACCTGCACGACCTCGCGGTAGGACAGCGTCACCAGCACCAGGATCCCCAGGACCACGCCGGTGATCGGCAGCACCAGGCTGAACGCCGCGAGACCGAACACCGGCAACAGCTCCAGCAGCATCTCCTCGGTGCCATAGGCAGACGAGGAGATGCAGTCCGGAGCCAGCACGCCCAACGCCAGGGCGTTGGGCAGCCGCTCCTGCCGCAGCCGTTCGGTGACCAGTGGCGGCCCGAGCAGCACCCGCTTGAGCCGGTAACCGAACGCCTCCGGAATCGGCCCGGTGTCGGCCGACCCGGACCCCGGCGCGGTTGACCGCGAGCTGGCGGAGGTCTTCGTCACAGGGACCAAGTATGGCCAGCGCGACCCCCACCTGCCCGGCGCACACCGGGACCTCGACCTTCCGGGACACTGGACAGGCGGGCACCCGTGTCCTGTGGTACCTGCCCGCCCTGTCCGTCGCCCGCCGTCCGGGCCGCGGTGAGGACGAGAGCGGAGAGGAGATGCAAGCACAGATGGACGCCGACGTGATCGTCGTCGGGGTTGGCCTCGCGGGCCTGGTAGCAACGGCCGAGCTCGCCGGCACCGGCCGCCGGGTGATCGCGCTCGATCAGGAGCCGGAGACGTCACTGGGCGGTCAGGCCTTCTGGTCGCTGGGCGGCCTGTTCCTCGTCGGCTCCCCCGAGCAGCGCCGAATGGGAATCAGGGACTCGCGGGCCCTGGCGATGCAGGACTGGCTGGGCAGCGCGAGCTTCGACCGCCAGGTCGAGGACCCCGCGGGCGAGGACCACTGGGGCTCCCGGTGGGCCACGGCGTACGTCGACTTCGCCGCCGGCGAGCAGCGGCCGTGGCTGCACGCGCTGGGGGTGCGGTTCTTCCCCCTCGTCGGCTGGGCCGAGCGTGGCGGTTACCTCGCCGACGGGCACGGCAACTCGGTCCCCCGCTTCCACGTGACCTGGGGCACCGGACCCGGCCTCGTCGAACCGTTCGAGCGCAGCGTCCGCACCGCCATGGCGAAGGGCCTGGTCGAGCTGCGCTTTCGCCACCGCGTGGACGAGCTGACCGTCACTGGCGGTGTCGTGGACGGCGTCCGGGGCACGGTCCTGGAACCCAGCGATGCCGCCCGCGGCACGGCCAGCTCACGTGTCGAGGTCGGCCAGTTCGAGCTGCACGCCCAAGCCGTGATTGTCACCTCGGGCGGGATCGGTGCCAACGACGAGCTGGTCCGCGCCAGCTGGCCCACTCGCCTGGGCACCCCGCCGAAGCGGATGGTCTGCGGAGTCCCCGAGCACGTCGACGGTCGGATTCTGGCCATCGCCGAGAAGGTCGGTGGGCGGATCGTCAACCGCGACCGGATGTGGCATTACCCGGAGGGCATCCAGAACTGGGACCCGATCTGGGCGCGGCACGGCGTTCGCATCCTGCCCGGTCCGTCGTCGCTGTGGCTCGACGCCCGCGGCCGCCGCTTCCCCGCACCCAACTTCCCCGGTTTCGACACCCTCGGCGCCCTCAAGACGATCTCCGACACCGGCTACGACCACTCCTGGTTCGTGCTCAACCAGAAGATCATCGAGAAGGAGTTCGCGCTGTCCGGGTCAGAGCAGAACCCCGATCTGACCGGCAAGAACATCCGGATGACGCTGGGCCGGATCCGCCGTGGCGCCGCGCCGCCCGTGGAGGCGTTCAAGCGTCGCGGCGCGGACTTCGTCGTGGCGAACACCCTTGCCGAGTTGGTCGAGGGGATGAACAAGGTCACTGACGAGTCCCTGGTCGACCTCATCGACCTGGAGCGCCAGATCGTCGCTCGGGACCGTGAGCTCGACAACCCGTTCACGAAGGACCTGCAGATCCTCGCCATCCGCGCCGCGCGCCGCTACCTCGGGGACAGGCTCATGCGCACCGCCGCCCCGCACCGGATCCTTGACCCGAAGGCCGCTCCGCTGATCGCGGTGCGGCTCACCATCCTCACCCGCAAGACCCTCGGCGGGTTGCAGACCGACCTGTCGGGTCGCGTCCTGCGCGCCGACGGCAACCCACTGCCCGGCCTGTACGCCGCCGGTGAGGTCGCCGGCTTCGGCGGTGGTGGGGTACACGGCTACCGCTCCCTGGAGGGCACCTTCCTGGGCGGCTGCCTGTTCTCCGGGCGCCAGGCCGGCCGCGCCGCGGCGCTGGCGTCAGGCTGAGCCGCGGCCCCGGGCGCTGCTCAGCTCTCCGCGGTGATCCGCCGCAGGAAGCTCATGGTCGCGGCGGGCGAC